>CAZQPP010000034.1:0-28743 GCA_964594295.1 uncultured Myxococcales bacterium
CGGGAAAGCCCTCAAGGTGTTGCTCTCCCTGGCGCTCCTCCTGGCCCTCGGGACCGTCCTCTACGTGCTCGGCGGGGAGCTGCGCGTCGAGCCTGCAGAGGAGCAGCTCCTCACCTCGAGCGGGGATGGCGGCTCCGCCTCCTCCCCGAGCTTCGGCTCTCGCCCGCCGCCCACGCACGATCCCGTCGCGCTGGCGGTCTTCCACGACGACTTCGCTCCCCGCGAGGGCTACTACTTTCGCCAGATGGCCTGGTCGCGCCTGCAGGGGCGCGGCCTCGTGCACGCCGACGCCGAGGGCTACGACGACGACGTCATCTCCACCTTCCCGGACGCGGCTCCGGTGGAGTCGGCCGCCGGCCCGGACCCGGACTACCACAAGGCCGTGGCGACCTCGATGTTCCTGCTCGCGGATCTCGAGGAGCCCCCGTCGCTGACCAGCTCCGGCCGCCTCTCCTCCGTGGAGAACCCTAACCCGCGATACTTCGCCAGGGCCTACGAGGTCTCCTCCCTGGCCATGGAGACGGAGCTCGTGCGCCTGCGGGGGCGCCGCTCCGTCCCCGACGACTGGCCCGAGGAGAAGCGCCGCCACTACCTCGAGATCCCGGACGACCCGCGCTACGCGACCCTGGCCGAGGAGATCGTGCGGGAGGTGGACCTCCGCCACGCCGCCGACGACGTCGAGCGGGCCTACCGGATCAAGCGCTTCCTCGAGCGTGAGGCCGTATACGCCCTCGACGTCTCCGCGGAGCAGGCCGACGCCGAGGACCCCATCGCCCATTTCCTGTTCCGCTCGCGGCGCGGCTACTGCGTCTACTTCGCCCACGCCGCCGCCTACCTCATGCGGAGCACCGGCATCGCTGCGCGGGTGGGCGCCGGCTTCGCCATCGCCAGGCAGGGTGCGGCGACCAGCGAGACTACCGTCCTGCTCCGAAACCCGGGCCACGCCTGGCCGGAGATCCACATCGAAGGGGTCGGGTGGATCCCCTTCGACATCTACCCCGAGCGGAGCGAGGAGCCCGTGGAGCCGGCATCGCCGATGGACCTGGAGAGCATCCTGGCCGAGCTCGCCAGGGGCGATCGCAGCGGCGGCCTGGCGGCGGATCCCCAAGCGGCGCCGCTGACCATCCCCTGGGCGCTGCTCGCGCGCCTCCTGCTGTGGGCGGCGGCGCTCTGCCTCGCTCTCGCCTACGCGCTCAAGCTGGCTCGCCAGCTCGGCGCCCGGGTGGGAGGTGGCGCGGGGGCCGAGCGCTGGGTCGTCCTGGCCACCCTCGACTGGCTGTCGGACATGGGGTGGCCGCGGCGCCACGGGGAGATCCGTGAGGCCTACGCGCGCCGCCTCACCGGGATAGCGCCCTCTCTCGAGGCGCTGACGCGCGTCCACCTGCGCGCCGCCCTCGGCGGGCGCCCCGGAGCGGCGGTAGAGGAGCTGCGCGCGCTTCGACAGAGGGTGCGCGCCGAGCTCGCCGCGGGGGTGAGCTCGGGCAGGCGCATCGCCGGGTGGCTGAACCCGCTCGGGTGGTGGTTCACGCGATGAGGACCGAGACGAACACGAGAGACACCAGGAGAGCGACATGAGCGACACGGACACCGAGGCCACGGCGGGCACCGGCGGCATTGAGGCGGCGCGCGGCGTCGCCGAGACCCTCGGCGCGCGGATGCGGCACGACGTCATGGGGCGCGACGACGTGATCGAGCTGATACTCGTCGCCCTGCTGAGCGGCGGCCACGTCCTGTTGGAGGACTACCCCGGCTCGGGGAAGACGACCCTCGCGAACGCGCTCGGTGATGCGATCCTCGACGACCTCGAGGACGACGAGATACCGGACTTCAGGCGCATCCAGTTCACGCCGGACCTCCTGCCCTCCGACGTGACCGGCGTCATGGTCTTCGACACCGAGACCAGCTCCTTCCACTTCCGCCGCGGCCCGGTCTTCGCGTACGTGGTGCTCGTCGACGAGATCAACCGCGCGTCGCCGAAGGTGCAGTCGGCCCTGCTGGAGGCCATGGCGGAGCGGCAGGTCACCGTGGACAACGTCAGCTACCCCCTCGACGAGCTCTTCTTCGTCATCGCCACCCAGAACCCCCTGGACGCGGTGGGCACCTACCCGCTCCCGCTGGCCCAGCTCGACCGCTTCCTCTTCAAGATCCGCATGGAGCACATCCACCGCGAGGCCGAGCTCGAGGTGCTGAGGACCTGGGGCACCCCGCGCCAGTCCTGCGAGCTCTCCCGGGTCCCCCGGGGTGAGATCGTCGCCGCGCGCGCCGCGCTCCGCGGGCAGGTCCACGTGGCGAAGGCCGTCCACGAGTGTCTCCTGGACGTCGCCGGGGCGATCCGTGCCGACAAGCGCTGCACGCAGGGCGCGTCGACGCGCTCCCTGGTCCAGGCCATCCCCGCGCTCCAGACGCGGGCGATGCTGCACGGTCGCGAGCACGTCTCGAGCGAGGACATCGAGGCCCTCGCGGTTCCCCTGTTCCAGCACCGCATCGCCTTGATCCCGGGGGCCGGAGATGCCTCGGAGGTGGTCGGCGCCGCCTTGGTAGAGCCCCTCGAGGCCCTGACCCGGGCCACCTTGAGGGCCTAGCCAGTTGACCGGCTCTCGCTCCACCCTCACCCTCAGCTGCCTGCCGGTGCTGGTATGCCTGCTCGCGTCGGCCCCCGAGGCGGCGGCCGACGTGTGGCTCGACGGAGACGCCGATGAGCAGGCGGCCATGCGCCACGTGGAGGCCGAGCGCTACGTGCTCGCCCGCAAGCGGATCGACGAGATCCTCTCAAAGGGGCCCTCCTTCCTCGCCACATACGCCCTCTCGCGGATCTACCACGAGGCGGAGGGGAACCTGCCCCGGGCCCTTTTCCTCGTCCGCAAGGCCATGGCGATGCTCCTCGAGCGCTACGGGAGCCCACCGGAGAAGCAGAAGGCTCTTCAGCACCTCGCCCAGCTCCTGCGCGACGAGATATCGATCCTCGGGGAGATGGACAGGAGAGAGGAGCAGCTCGCGCGCCTCGACGCCTACGGGGAGCTCTTCGGCGACGGCCTCGAGGCGCGTAAGATATGGCCCTTGTTCAAGCTCGGGCGCTTTGACGAGGCCAGGGCCCTCGGGGAGAGGCTCGTTGTCTCGGACGATCCTCTGACGCGGATGGTGGCGGCGAACTCCATGATGGCCCTCGCCGACGAGCAGGGGGATCGCAAGGGGACCTACGAGTGGGGCCGGCGGGCCCTGGCGGTCACGCACGGAGACTCGTGCACTGTCGCTTCGAACGTGGCCGAGGGAGCCTTCGAGATCTTCAGGCACGATGAGGTCGAGGGCCACGTCAAGACGGCTCGGAAGGCCGATCGGCAGGACTGTGCGGTGAGCCCGCTCACCCACCTGGTACAGCTCTTCCTCGGTCGGGGCGACCTCCGGCGGGCCCTCGACAGCCTGCTCGAGGTCCGCACCGAGCAATTGGAGCGGCGGCTCATGGTTCAGCAGGAGACCGGCCAGCGCGCCATGGTGATAGAGCTCCTCCTCGCCGTCGGCCGCCTCGATGAGGTCGAGGAGCGGCTCCCGGTGCTGGTGAGCGAGCCCGACCGGGTCGGCTTCTCGAGCATATCGAGCGAGAGGAGCCAGCTGGGCAACCTCCTCCTCTACTTCGCGGCGCTCTCCGCGGCGGCGGAGCGTGCGCGGGAGCAGCGCGCCGTGCGCTCCTTCTTCGTCGCCGTGGCCGGCGCGCGTGAGAGGGTGGCCCGGTCGCTTGCCCTCTGGCGGGCGCGGCGCCGGGCGATGCGTCTCCTGTCGCTCCAGGAGCTCCTGATCTCATCGGTCCGTCCCTACCTCTCCGAGATACAGCCATGGTACATGGGCGTGCTGGTGGATCTCCTCGGTCCGGGTGTCGTCGCCCAGGCGGCCGCCGAGGGGAGGGAGCTCGAAGCGGAGGTCATCGAGAGGGCGCGAGGCTACTACGACGCGCTCGAGGGCGAGGCGGCGTGGCGGCGCGGCGACCTGGCGGCTGCCCGGCGCTTCGGCGCGAGCGCTGTAGAGACTCTCCCGGCCGCCGAGGGGCTGCTGCGCTGGCGGGTGCGCGCGTGGCTCGGCGCGGCTCTCGTCGAGTCGGGGGAGGCCGAGGCCGCGACTCCTCACCTCCGCGAGGTGCTGCGCCGCTATCCGGGGGTCCTGCGGCAGCTGAGGATCGCGCTGCCGGTGCGCGTGGAGCACGACTCTTCGGCCGGCGCCCGGGCCGTCGCCGAGCTGCTCGAGGAGTCGCCCCGCTTCGAGGCGGGCGGCGGGGTGTTCAAGGTGAGCGTCAGCACGATGGGGGAAGGCCTGCGCCTGTGCCTCTCCGGCCCTGGCGGGGAGAGCTATGCCTGCTCCGAGCGCGGCGGGAGTGGCGAGCCCGCCGGCGCGCCCGAGGATGACGCCGACGAGGACGAGCAGCGCGCCCGCGCGGTCGATCGCTTCGCGGACACGGTCTTCTCCACCGCCTTTGACCTCCCGGAGGCGACGCTCATGAGGCTCGATCGCAAGAGGATGTCGCTCCCCGTCGGCGGGGAGGACGAGGGCGGGGAGGCGACCCCGTGAGGAGCGTGACCGCCGTTCTCGTGCTGATCCTGGCCCTGCTCGCAGCGCCCGCCCTCGCCGGGCCCTCCCCCGAGGAGCGGGAGTGCGCGCGCATGGGCGGGAAGTGGATTCGGGTGGAGCTGGACGAGGGCGAAGTGATGATGGGCTGCGAGGTTGACGGCGAGCGCGAAGGTCGCTGGACCTTTCTTCGTCCGGACGGATCGGTCCAGCTCTCCGTCGCCTTTCACAAGGGCCGGATGCACGGACCCATGGAGTCGTATTACGAGAATGGCAGCCTCAAGAGTCGGGGCAGCTCCGACGAGGGTGGAACCCGGGTCGGCAAGTGGGAGTTCTGGTACGAGGGCGGCCAGCCCGGGGCGGTGGTGCACTTCGAGGATGGCGAGCTTCACGGTGACGCGATCGAGTGGCACCCGACGTGCCACCGGAAGGAGGCGGGGGCATACGTGGAAGGCGAGAGGCACGGCTCCTGGTCCTTCTGGTACTCGCACGGCCGGCAGAAGGAGGAGGGCGTGTTCGCGCACGGCAAGCGAAGCGGCGCGTGGAGCTTCTGGCACCGGAAGGGGGCGAAGATCCGCAGCGGCCGCCTCGAGGACGGCGAGGAGGTCGGCACCTGGACGGAGTGGTCTGCGGACGGCCACCATTGGCGGGAGGTGCGCTTCGAGGGCGGCGCGCGAGTGGGTGAGCGGGAGCAAGCCTGCGCGGAGAGGTCGGGACGGTGGGTCGTGGACTACGAGGAGCGAGAGGACGGCTGCGTCTTGGGCCTCGGCGTGCGGCACGGGCCATGGCGCGGGTACTACGCCGGCGGCGCCCTCCGCTGGGAGAGCGAGTACGAGGACAGCAAACGCCACGGCGAGCACCGGAGCTACCACCCGGGCGGCGAGATCCTGAGCGAGGGACGCTACGAGGAGGGCGTGCCCGACGGCACGCACACCTTCCGCCACCCGAACGGCACCGACATGGGCTCGTCGACCATCACCGCCGGCTCGGGCACGTGGCGCGCGTGGCACCCTAACGGGAAGCTCGCCGAGGAGGGAGCCTACAAGAGCGGCCGCAAGGACGGGCTCTGGACCACCTGGCGCGACACGGGCGCAAAAGAGCACGAGCTCATATGGCGCGAGGGCCAGCTGCACGGTCCTTTCCGTGCCTGGCACGTGATGGGCGACCTCGCGGAGGAGGGGCGCTTTCGAGACGATGACATCGACGGCGGCTACGCCAAGTTCTGGCCCGGCGGGAGGGTCAGCAGGCGCGGTACCTACACCGAGGGCAGCCGCACGGGGCGTTGGAGCTTCTTCTACTGGGGGGAGCGCCCCAGGGAGGAGGGCGCTTACGAGGGCGGCAAGCGCTCGGGCCACTGGTCGGAGTGGTACAACGACGGCAACAAGAAGGCGTCCGGGTCCTACGAAGACGGGGAGAAGGCGGGAGCGTGGGAGGAGTGGTGGCCTTCCGGTGAGCGCTGGAGGTCGGTCCGCTACGTGGAGGGCAAGGAGGTGTCGCCCGGGCGGCAGGCCTGCGACGCAGTGGACGGCTCCTGGAAAGCCGATGTCGAGAAGCGCCGCCTGGGGTGCCTCTCCTGCCGCCCGAAGGATGACGGCGGCGTCGAGGAAACGGAGATCGGGCTCTGGACCTGGTGGCACCCGAACGGGAACAAGGAGAAGCGGGGGAGGCTCGAGGCCGGCAAGCGCGTCGGGGAGTGGCGCTTCTGGCACGACAACGGATACCGCCGGATGGAAGGAGCCTACGCGGAGGGCGAGGAGCAGGGCCCGTGGAAGGGTTGGTACCGCAGCGGCGCCCTGCGTTTCGAGGGCGAGTACGAAGCCGGGAAGGAGACGGGAGAGTGGAGGAGCTACGGCGAGGGCGGTGGCGTGACCTCCGCGGGGCGCTACGAGGAGGGGCGGCGCGAAGGCACCTGGACGCGCTACTACCCCACCTCGCCGCCGGCACCCCCGAAGAAGCGCGAGGAGGGCCGCTACGAGGCGGGGCTCCCCACGGGCACCTGGAGCGCGTGGTACGAGTCCGGCCGCAAGCGCCACGAGGGCGCCTACGCCGCCGGCAAGCGCACCGGCACCTGGCGCTGGTGGCGGGAGGACGGCAGCCCGTGGCGCGAGGCGCAGTACCGGGATGGGAGGGAGGTCGCGCGATAGGCGGGCCGCGCTCGGAGGTCGCGACGGAGGACCGCCTACGGCGGCGTAATACGCAACCTCGACGTCACGCGGCGCTGCGCTCGCGTGGGATGCGCAGGGTCATGACGATCGCGAGGAGGAGCAACACGGCGGTCGCGGCGAAGAAGGCGTCGGAGACATTGGCGCAGACGGCGACAGCCTCCTCGACGGGCAGAGGGCCGCTCGCGCCGAAGCTGAAACGCCCCGCCACCATCTTGGCCTGCGAGCCCGACAGCGATCGAGTCGCCAGCGCCGAAGCGGCTGTCCCGGCGCTCGTCAGCAGGAGCCACGAGGAGACGGCCGCAAGCTCGTCTGCACGCGAGCGCCCCCCCCCGGTGCCGCCTGCAACCAACAAGCTCAGGGCGCGGATCGCCAGGTAGAGGGCGGCGAGAGGGGCGAAGAGGATGGCGGCATACGTCCCGGCTGCCTGGGCAAAGGCCCCCGACCCTTGTGTCTCGTGGATCCAAGCGTCGGGCTCAGGGCCACCCTCCGAGACCACCACGTAGGCCCAGGCGTTCCTCAACGCCGGCACGACCAGGGCTGCGATCGCGGCCAACGCGCACGCCAGCGCGACCCATTGAGCGACGGAGAGCGCTCCGAGAGCGGGAGGCGTGTCTCCCCTGAAGAAGCCGGTCGTCAAGCGGCCGATCCCCATCATCGCCGTCGCGACCAGGACGAGGCGACCACGCAGCACCGAGCAAGCCGTCAACGCCGTGACCGTGACGCCCGTAGCGAAGAACACCCCGGCGTCGTAAAGCTGCGTCGGATGGAGCGGCACACCCCGTGGCGCGATCAGCGAGCTGTCGTGGCGGAGGGCCCACCCGACGGAGGTCTCGGCCCCGTGGCAGCACCCGGCGTACAAGCAAGCGAGCTTCGCGACCGCGAGACCGGCCGGGACCGCCAGCGCGACGCTGTCGAGGACCGCCTCGCGCGAGACCTTGCGCAGCAAGAGGTAGGGGAGGAGCAGGCCGGCAAACACAGCGTAGCCTCCCCAGAGCCCGTTGCTCTTCCCCTCGTGGAAGCAGGCGTAGAGGAGCTGGGCACCGGGCATCATGCCCAGCGCGAACAAGGCCGTCAGCTCGACGGGGAGCCAGTCAGGGCGGTCGGGTGTCTCTCCGTTCGCGGAGACCCAGCTCTCGACCGCCAGGTAGAGCCGCACTGCCAGCAGGAAGACGGCGACGCCCAGCACGTAGATGAACATGTAGTAGGTCACGAGCGCCTCCGTGTCTTCCTTGTCCGGGAGGGCCCGGCCCGAGCGGCTCGAGCTGTCGCGACGCGCATCCAGATCCGGACGCTCGCGATGATCAACAGGGCGAGGGCCCAGGCGACGGGCAGGGCGAGCGCTATCGGCACCCTCAGCTTGATGTCGCGGTACCGGGCGATATGGCGCCTCATTCGGTCCACCTCGCGGTGCAGCGCTCTCTCCACGCCCACGACCGCTCGGGTCGGCCCGTGCGCCTCGACCTCCTCGAAAGCGACCTCGAGCTGTGAGACCGCTCGCTCGGTGAGCAGCACATCCTTTCCGTAGTTCGACCAGAACAGCCCGTAGTAGGAGGCAAGCGAGGCGGCGGCCAGCACGAGGGCCACGAGCAGCCCGCGGCGGCTACCCCAGGACGCGCGCCATCCTGCCTCCACCAGGAGCGCCAGGCGCCGCCTCTCGTCCGCGCTTCGTCGCGCGATGCCCTCGACCTGAGCACACCCCACCCGCAGGAGGGAGCGGGCCAGCAAACCCAGCAGCAGGAGGGAGGCAACCGTGAACCCAACCAGCTGCACGCTGTCTTCACCCAGCCGGTGCTGGATCGCGTTTGGGAGGTAGATCAACGGCAGCGCGAGCATTACGAGCCAGTGCTCTTTTGCCGACCACACCTTCTCCTGCACCGAGGAGAGCGTCCTGAGATCGTTCCCAGACGCCCCTGCCGCGTGGCCCGTGTCGCTCAGGGCCGCTGTGGCGGCGGCGTCGCTGCGCCGGACCATGTGCAGCCAGGCGAGCACGGAGACCAGGCCCAAGAGAAACCAGAAGGCAGCGCAGAACACGGCCGTCGCCACGTGCATCCCCCACACCCACTCGACGTGGATGTCGTGGGCTCGCGATGCAAAGGTGCTCACCGCTTCGCAGGGCGCAGAGTCTCCCGGGCAGAGGCGCCGCCAACCGTCCGTCACCGAGGAGAGCCGGCGGAGCCTCAGCGGTGCGTCGTGCAAGCACAAGGCGGCCGCGACGAGGAGCGAGAACCAGAAGACCACCTTGGCGACCCGCTTGGCGAACTGCCTGGCCGCCCACCGCCGGCGGAGAGAGAGCATGGGATCGAGGATGCGGTCGTGCCCAAAGGCGATGCCCTCGGAACGGGCGGGCCGCCCTGGGAGCGCGACGTCCACGATCAGGCGGCTGCGCCGCAGCTCCTCGAGGTTGGCGCTCCGGCGACCGGCGGCGACCAGGTCCTTCACGGAGACACGAGGCACCCCTGCCCGGTGCATCCTCCCGGCGAGGTCGAAGACGAGGGCCGACGCTCCCTTCGAGAGATCGCCGACGCGCGAGAGCAGCAGCGACTCCGCGGTGGCCGGGCCGGACGGGAGAGCACCCTTCGAGGCCCAGACGTCACAGAGCTCCGCCAGGTAGAAGGGGCTGGACATGAGCGTCTCCCAACGCCGGAAGACAGCGCGCGGGATGGAGATGCCGCGTCGCTCGCCTTCGAGGGTAAGGGCCTCATCCACTTGAGCCGGAGTGTATCCCGGGAGGTACTGGACAAACTGGGGCATCTCCCCCGGACCTTTGCCTCCGGCAGCCTTGGGGTGAGAAAACAGCCCATCATCGAGCCGGGGCGGAGGGTGTGAGGCGAAGAGCCTCTCGTGAGACTCGCGCCGGACCGGGAAGACGATCCGAAGCTCCGGGAAACGCTCCGCGAGCTCCACGACCGCCGCGAAGAGGTGAGCCTGGGAGCGGTCGAGGCCGACAACTCCGTCGAAGCCCTCCAAGACGAGCAAGAAGACCGGAGGTCGCGCGCTCCTGCGTCGTGCGCGGCGCCAGGCGTCAATCCAGTCGGAGAGGGGGAGATCCGCTGAGAGGTGCTCGGCGAGGTAGGACTCGAGGCCGTCGCAGGAGGTGGTCTGCTCGCCAGTGGCGGCGCCCAGGTCGACCCTCAAGACGAAGTCCCCCCGTGCCATGCAGCGCTCGGCGAAGTGGATGAGGAGGTCGGTCTTCCCGGAGCCGGACTCCCCGACCAGGTAGAGCAGAGGCCTGTTCCCTCCGCGAAAGGACTCCAGCTCGGCCTCGATCCGCGGCCGCGACACCCGCAGCTCCGGCAGGTAGCGACCCGAAGCCCGCAGAGCGGCGATCCCTCGCGCAGTGATCTTGCTGCACTCCTCTTGAAGACTCACGGGCGTTGCCCGGCGGAGGTCCTCGTCCTGAGGCTCGACGAGGGCATGCTCCAACGCCCAGGCGAGCTCGGCCTCGCTACTGGCGGCATGGATCGGAGAGAGCAGCAGGGGGAGCTTGGTCGAGTCGAGGCGAAGTGGGTAGGCGGCCCTCCGCCCCGAGTTGATCTCGTTGGTGTGAGCGACATCGATCAGGCGCGCGAACGCATCGCTGCGGCTCGCCGCAACGCTCCACGCGATGACGATGGGCCGGCCGGACTCGAGGGCACGCGCGACTCCGGCGGCGGAGGAGGGCGAATCCGGATCGAGCAGAGTGTCGACGCGGAGACGCTGGGCGAGGGCTGCGGTGCGGTCGCCGTCTTCCCCGAGCCGAAGGAGCACCGGCCCGTCGAGGAAGGGGAGGAGCGCTTCCGGCTCGGTGTCGGCGTTCACGTGGAGAACGGGGACGCCTTCTTCTTTGAGCGCGCCCCGCTCTGCCTTTACCCAAGAGCTGCCGTCAGCGACCTCGCTTCGGCAGATGAGGCCGAAGTCGGACGTGCCGATCTCCCGCCTGAGCCGTTGCGGGAAGGACTCACCAGCCCGGATCGCCTCGTCGAAGAACACCTTGTGCTCGGCGTCTCTCAGGACCTGCACGAGCTCGCGCACCCATGAACGGTCTTCGCGTGCGTAGCTGACGAAGACTCGCCGGCACCTGTGCATGTGCTTCTCAGCCTCCGCTGCCAGGGGTGTCTGAGCAGGGTCCCGATGGTAGCCGCAGGGCCAGACTTCGCATACCCGTACCTACGCTCCCACCTCTCCTTTCTGACGGGGACTCTGACGTGCGGCGGACGAGGGCCTGCCGTTGCGCCGCCGGCCCGCGACCGGTAGGTCTTCGGGCATGTCGCTCGGTTCCGCCCGGCGCTCCCACGCTGCGCTCGTATTGCCGGCAGCGCTCCTCCTCCTCGCCTAGGGCTGCGCGCGGGACGGCTACGTCGCCCGCGTCGACTTCATGGACCGCCTGCACATGTCCTGGGCCTGGGCGGCCGGCGGCATGGTCTCCAACGTCCATGACCTCTGCCGCTGGGCGGGGGTGCTCTTCGGCGGCGAGCTGCTCACCGCCGAGGCGCTCGAGGAGATGACGCACCCCAACCCGCTGAGCGTGGAGCGCGGCGAACCCTACGGCCTCGGCATCTACGTCAAGGAGCGCGGAGGTGGGCGAGCCCTGGGACACACCGGCTCGACGATGGGCTTCAGGGGTGAGCTCTTCTTCGATCCGGGCTCGGGGATCTGCGTCGCGGTGCTCACCAACGACTTCCTCGCGAAGCCCCTCGTGATCGCCGACGAGGTGTGGGCCCTGCTGCGGGAGCGGCCGCCGGGGGTCGCGTCAGAGTAGCCCGGCGCTCACTCGAACGTGGGCTGCCACACCAGCTCTCCGCCGGCGTCGACCACCGAGTTGCCGCCTGCCTGCCACCTCGCGTCGTCGATGAGCACCTTGATCTCGGCCGTGCCCGAGCCCCACTCGGTCAGGACGGCCTCCCAACGATCTCCGGCGCCGCGCCGCATCGGCCACCCGCGGTCCCAGGTGAGGGGAGGGCGCCCACCCCGCAACGCGAGGAAGTGCCCCGCGCCCGGGTCGTGGCGGGCGGTGACGAGGGTGCGCGTGATCTGCTCGGGAGCGGCCGGGATCAGCCGGACGAGCACGCCCGGGTGGTCCGAGACGGCCGGTGAACGAAGCACCAGCTCGGCTCCGTCCACGCCCCACGGCGCTCCACGGTGCAGGAGCACGTGGTCTATCCTGCTCGCGTCGAGGGTTGCGCTCGCGTCGCGGTAGCCCATGTCCAAGAAGGCCTGGTGGGTAGCGCCTGCGACGCGCGCGTTGAGGTCGCCCGCGACCAGCGCGCCGGCCGTGCTGCCCGCGTCCGCCAGCGCGGCCACGGCCGCCTCCCTCGCCTGCGCCCGCCGGGCCTCCGCGTTCTGGTGGTCGAGGTGGACCGTGCACACGTGAAGATCGCGGAAGCCGGCGCAGAGCATGACGCGGCGGAGGCCCTCCTGCACCGCGTGCTCCAAGGCCTTCACCTCGCTCAATCCTCCCCTCGCGAGCAGGGCCACGCCCTCTCGGGCCTCGTCGGGCGTGCCCTCCCAGGCCATGTGTGCGTGAGCCCACTCCGCCACCCAGCCATCTCCGAGCTCCGCGAGCAGGAGGGCCATGGCGGACTCCGAGTCCGTCTCGCAAGCCTCCTGCAGCGCCACGAGGGACACGTTGCGGTCGCGGACGAGCGCGGCGACGGCGGCGAGGCGCTCGGCGTTGGTGGCGTAGGCCGTGCCAGTGGTCTTGAGGCAGTGCAGGTTCAAGCTGAGCAGCGACAGGCCGGGAGGTTGTGTGTCTGCGTCCGTACCGGGGTCGGTGGCCGTGGCCGGGTCCGTGGCCGTGGCGGGATCCGTGGCGGTGCCCGGGTCGACGGTGGTGCCCGGGTCGACGGTGGTGCCCGGGTCACTGTCGGCGGCGGAGCCGCCTGTCGTCTCGACGGCAAGGCCGTCTTGGATCGCCGTGCCCGGGTCCGTGGCGGGGCCGGCGTCCACCGGCGGCGGTGGAGCGTCCCCCGACGGCACGATCAAGCCGTAGTAACGCGCCATCCAGTAGGGCATGAGCACGTCGGCTCCGTCCATCTCCCGCCAGCCCCCGTGTCCGCCGTCCACCTTGTACTGGTTGGTGTTCCAGCGATCGCAGGCGCGCTCGTCGTAGGGGATGATGCGCCCGTCGCTGCGCTGCTTCCTGCCGTCCTGCTCGTAGAACTCGGGCGGGTCGATGAGGTCGAGCCTGTGGGAGCCGTGGATGTCCCAGCGGATCATGTCGACCGGCGCCAGGCGCAGCCAGCGGGCGGCGTTCGCGAAGCCATATTGGACCTCGCCGCCCACAACCGCGTTGACGGTGTCCCACAACGCCGCCTGCTGAAGGCCCGTGTTGGAGTAGCCCTTGCGCCAGCCCTCCATCCACCGCGCCCGCAGCTCGGGGTCCGTCTCGAAGGCCAGCAGCACGAACCAGGACTGGGTCGAGAGCTCGTCGCCGTCGGCGCTGTAGCGCCCGCTCCGCAGAGGTGACTCCGACTCCACGATCGCCATGTCGTCGTAGCCGTGCTCGCCCATGAGCTGCTGCTTGCCGTCCAGGAAACGCTGCTCGCCGGTCATGTGCCAGGCGAGCTGCAGGCCGGCCAGGATCGCCAGCGCCCGCCGCCCGCCGTCGGCGAGGGCGCCGCCGATGAGGTTGGTCACGTAGTCGGGGTCGAAGCGCCCGTGGGTCGTGTGCTCGCCGTCGAGGTCGACCAGCATCCAGCCGTTGTCCATGATGCCGCCGACGATGTTGCGCACGTGGTCCCTGATGCCCTCGCGCTGCCCCTCGTCCGCGCAGAGCTCGTAGGCGTGCCCCATCATGAAGAGGTGCGAGATCACCTCGTCGTTGGAGGTGTCCGCCTTCACCCACCACTCGCCGTCGGGCGAGGTGAACCACTCGCCGTCGTCCGGGTCGTCACAGTCGTCGAGGCGGCAGCCCTCCTTGCGGATGACCGAGCGCGCCAGGAACCAGTCGGTGCCCGTCTGCAGGTGCAGGCGCAGCATGCCCTCCAGGGAGCGGTCGAAGTTGGCCCGCGCGTCCTCGGCGCCGGTGACCTTCCACCTGAAGCACTCGGCCAGCACCCAGTAGCAGGTCCAGCCGCCGTCGTTGTCGGAGTCCCAGGGGATGTTGCTGCTCAGGTCGCCGCGCCGCGTGAGCCGAGAGTCCGCCACGGCGCCGTCGCGGTCGTGGCGCTCGACGACCCTCTTCACGAAGGCCTCGAGCTTCTGCTCCAGGGTCATGCGCCGCGCGGTCACCGTCGCCAGGCCGCCGGCGGTGGCAAACCACAGCCGGCCGTCCTCCGCGCTCGGGTCGGTGGCCGCGCCGCGCACGTCCTCCGACGGCAGCCAGCGCTCGGCCGGGTAGACGCGCCACTCGAAGCCGTCGCCGCGGTCCATGCCGCGGAAGGCGCCGCCCGCGCCGAAGACGACGAAGCCGCCGTCCGAGGCCAGCAGCGCGCCGCGGGGCTCGGCGAGCGGCACCCGCCCCGCGGCGAATTCCGGAACCTCCAGGATCTCCAGGCGCTCTCCGTAGAAGCCGCCGGGCAAGCTCCAGCCCTGCAGGCCGGCGTCGCCCACCGTCACGAGGTCGATGTTCGCCGGCAACGACACTCCCGCCACGAGCCCGCGCACCGGCGCCTCCGCGAGGCCGCCGGCGTCTCCGAGCGACCAGAGCAGGGAGCCCAGCGCGCCGCCGGCCCTCACCGCGTGCCCCCGCACGTAGCCGTCGCCGCCGAGGACGAGCGTGCCCTTGTGCTCCAAGGCCGCGGTCACGGCCGCCTGCTCCTCGCTCCAGGTGATGCCTCCCAGCTCGCCGAGGTGCCCGACGCCGCGGTCGCTGAGCACCCACACCCCCGCGCTCCCCGCCGTGGCCCCGCTCAGGCGGCGTCCGCCGTCGGGGCAGATCTTCTCCAGCTGCCACCCCGCGCCTGCCCGCCACACGCACGCGGGCCCCACCAGCGCCACCGTCTCGCCGCCGGCCGCGGCCCCGACGAGGTCGGGCTCACCTTCTCCGATGGCGACCACCTCCGCCGCGCCGCCGGCGTCGTGGCGCACGATGCCCCGCGGCGTGACCTGGCTCGGCCGCTCGAGGTCGCTCCTCCCCGGCGGCGGCAGGATCACCGCCACGAGCTCGCCGATGCCGGCCTCCATCTCGTTGGTCGTGTGGTTGAGCTCCTGCAGGTAGGGCCGGTCGACGTAGGGCACCGCGGGCGCCGGTGGCACGAAGGGCACGGTCAGCGGGCCGCTCGGGACGTCCTGCTCCCCGCCGTGGTCGACGGCCCCGCCGGGATCGCGGAGCGCGCTCGGGTCGGCCATCGCGCCGCGGTCCTCCGCCGGACCCAGGTCGGCGGCGGTGTCGCCCGCGCCCCGCTCTGCGATCTCGTCGTCACCTTCCGCGCACGCGATCGCGAAGCAACACATCAACGCGAGCAGGGTCGCGCGTGCGTAGGAGGCGGACCGAGGCTTGGCTCTTCGGGGGGACGTGGGGACCATGGCGAGCGCGGCTGGTGGAGAGGGAAGGCATGATGCGATGCGGGGCGGCTCCGCACAAGCTCTCCTCTCGGGCGGCCCAAATCACGACAGGGCCCGGATCCTCTGGGAGACTCGTCTCCGTGAACGACGATGGCTCAGAATCGGCGACGGACACCCTCACGACGCGCGCGCGGCTGTGGCGCCTGGTGCGCCCCGTCCTTGCCATCGCCGCGGTGGCCTTCGTCTTCGACGTGCTCATGGCCTTCCGGGTCTCCTACCTGGGGGTAACCGACGATCGCTCCAGCGACGCGGTGGTCGAGCTCTTCTTGGGGACCATCCTGCTCATCCAGGCGCGCATAGCCGCCATCGTCATCGGCATAGCCGCCCTGCTGTGGACCGCCGTGCGGGGCGGGCTCGGCCTGAGCGCCGGCAGGGCCTACGTCGCGACCGCCCTGCTCTGGCTCTCGCTGCTCGTGCAGCACGCCCGCCTGTGGCCGGCTGCCTACGCGGACGCCCTCGAGGCGCGGCCGGTCCCGGGGGTGCTCTTTCTGGCCGTGGTCGAAGGCTGGCTGGGCACGGCCTTCGTGGTCGCCGCCGTGCTCGCCGTCGCCGTCCTGCTCGCGCTGGACCTCGCCCGTGACCGCCGCCTCTCGAGGATCTTCAGGGCGGTCCTGGGGTGCGCAGCCGCGGCCGGGCTCTTCCTGGTCGTCAGCGCGACTCCGTCCACGCCCGCGTGGGAGCGGGTGCCCACCGGCGGCCCGGAGCGCCCCGACGTGCTGCTCCTCATGTCGGACTCATGGCGCGCCGACCACTTCGAGTGCCGCGCGACGAGCGAGCTGACGCCACGCCTCGGCGCGCTCTGCCAGAAGTACGGCGCGACCCACCTTCGCGCCTACCCGCCGCAGCCCCGCACCTTCGGCTCGGTCTCGGCGCTCTTCACCGGCCTTCCCCCCGACAAGAGCGGCGTCTTGCACATGATGGTGCGCCGCGAGCACCGCGATCTCAGTGGGCGCTCCCTCCTCCGGCGTTTCGCCGACCTTGGATATCGCACCGAGGCGGTGGCCGGCTTCGTGGGCGACGTCTTCCCCCGCGTGAACCTCGGCTTCGAGCGAATCCACGCCCCGACCTTCGGCTTCGCCACCATAATCTCCGAGTTCTGCCTGCGCGCCCATCCCCTCATCCTGCCCCTCGTGTCGACCAACGCCTTCGGACGGGACGTCATAGAGCCGGCCTTCTGGGCCTTCCTGGATCTCGCCGACCCGGGCCTCGAGATCGCTCGCGCCTACAAGGTCGCCGCCGAGCCCGATCCGCGCCCCCTCTTCCTGACCGTCTTCCTCTCCGTGACCCACTCGCCCTACGCGGTCAACACCCGGCGCGCCCGCCGTCGCGGCGGTGACCCCCTCCCGGCACGCTACCGCTGGCACCCGCCCGCCTGGCGAAACGTCGAGCTCGCCGTCGATCTGCCGCCCGCCATCCGAAACCGCTACGCGGACGCGGTGCAGGCGGCCGACGAGGTCCTCGGCGCCCTCGCCGAGCAGGCCCTCGCGCGCGGGAACACGATTGTCGTGATCACCAGCGATCACGGGGAGCTGCTCTACGAGTTCGGGGAGGGCAACCACGGCGACCACGTCTTCGGCGACGGGCACCTCGCCGTGCCCCTCGTCATCTTCGACAGCCGCGCCAAGGCCCTGCCGACCGAGCCCGAGCGCGTCGTGTCCCCCTCGCCCACCGGCGAGACCGACACCGCGCTGCACGCCTTGATGGACACCCTGCCCGCCGTGCTGCGCGGCATCGAGGAGGGCAGGCGCATCTCCGTGCCGGCGCGCAACGTGCTCTATGCCGAGAGCGGCGTCATCTTGTCGGCCCTCGGCCCGCAAATCATCGCCGGCTACCGCGTCGACTACCCGGAGCTCCTCGGCCTGCTCGAGCTCGATCACGAGCTCGGCGACGTGGTCCTCCAGGAGCGCTGGGTCCGCACCGTGGAGCTCGGGAAGTTCAGGTCTCTCATGACCCCGGGCTGGACCTTCTACTACTCGCCCGGCTGCAAGGAGCCGCGCCTCTCGATGGTGCCGCGCCTCACCACGGCGAAGGCGCTCCCGGCCTACTCGGTGGGAGACCGGCACCCGGAGGCCGTCGAGCGCGCATGGGAGCTCATGCAGGAGCGCTGGGGCGCCGACATCGTCCGGCGGGATCGTTGCGGCGAACAGCGCTAGTCTTTGATCTAGCTGTTAGCTGTTAGCTGTTAGCGGTTAGCCTGAAACCCTGCGCACTTGCGGCTGCGTCTCCGCTCGCGCCTTCGCGTTTCAGGCGAAGTGCCCACTTCGCCGAAGCAACGGGAATGCCTGAGCTAATGGCTAACGGCTAATGGCTAATCGCTTGTTCTGAGGCTAGTCGGGCGCCCGCAATCCGCGGACGCGACACTCCGCAGAGACGAGCACTCTGATAAGATGCGCGGCTGTCTCGCCTCGGAGGGGCACCCCGTGAACACCAGATCTCTGACCTGGCCTCTGGTCTTGTTGCTCCTGCTCTGTGCGTGTGAGGCACAAGAGGAGAGCGCGGCGCCCACCTGCCCCGAGGACGAGTACTGCGAGGGCATGGGGCTCGAACCCGACGACCCCGAGCTCCTGTCCGGAGCGAAAGCCGACGCCGTCTTCGGCGCCTGGCCCGCCGCGGCCATGCTCCCGGCTGCCTGCGCCTTCGAGCAGCCCCTCGAGGTCTTCTTCACCCCCGACGACCCGGCCGTCACCCTCGAGCTCTCCCGCATCGACCGTGTGGTGAGGGCGCGCCAGAAGGACACCGCCCGGTACGAGGAAGGGGCGAACCCATTCCGGATACTCTACGCGGTCTACAACCTCTCCCACTCCGGCATCGTGGAGCGCTTGATCCAGGCCGAGCGGGCAGGGGTCGACGTGCAGGTGCTCATCGAGGCCGATCAGCTCGACAAGCCCTGGAACACCGTCGCCGCGCGTTTCGGGGCCGGAGGGCTCGAGGTCTTGAAGGACTACACCGGCGCGAGCGCAGCTCAGCTCGCGCGGGCGGACCTCGTGGGCATCAAGGAGAAGGGGCTCATGCACCTCAAGCTGCGCCTCTTCGAGACCCCCGGCGAGCGCACCCTGCTGACCGGCAGCTACAACCCGAACCAGTCAGCGGGGGCCAACGAGGAGAACCTGCAGGTCATCACCGAGGCGGCGCTGATCGATCGATACGCCGCGGCCTACGAGGCGGTGCTGCACGACCGCCCCTTCGAGAACACCTGGGACGAGGGCGCCGCGCTCAACGTCGTCTTCGTCCCGGAAGGCGACGGCGTGCGCGCCGCCGAGCGGATCCTGGACTGGCTCGAGGAGGAGCAGGAGCAGATCCTGCTCATGGTCTTCTCCCTTCGAAACCTGAGCGCCCCCGACGGCACCCGCCGCACGCTGGTCTCCGTCCTGAAGGAGAAGGTGCGGCAAGGCGTGCCGGTCTACGTGATAACCGACCGCAAGCAGTCCGACGGCGTCGACCTCTCGGGCAACCAGACCTTCTGGGACGACCCCACCGACGACAAGCTGCGGGACGCCGGGGTGCCCGTCTACGAGGCGGTCAACGACGCCAGCGGCTTTTTCGGCGCCCCCTACGCCTACGCGGCGATGCACCACAAGGCGGCCGTGCTCGGCCTCAGCCGCATCCGCGTGATCACCGACGCCTCCAACTGGACGGTCTCCGGCCTCGGCTCCTGGAAGAAGCGGGCCCGCAACGTGGAGAGCACGCTCTTCATCGACAGCGCCCGCCTCGACGACAACGCCACCGGGCGGCGATACCTCGCTCAGTGGCTCAAGGTCCTGGAGCGATACGCGCACCAGAGCGTCGAGCGGGAGGGCGCGGTGCCCGCGGCCAAGGTGCTCGAGACCCTGCGATCCGCGGCGGCCTGGCCCGCGCAGCCGGTGAGCTTCTCGTGCGAGGCCGAGACCGAGTGGGGTGAAGAGATCTTCGTCGCCGGCAGCCACGACCTGCTCGGACGCTGGGGCGAAGCCAACGACGGCCTCTCCCTCCTGACCGACGAGGAGAGCTACCCCCGCTGGAGCACCGAGGCTCCGGTGAGCATGCCGCTGAACGAGCGCTTCGAGTGGAAGCTCGTGGCACGCGGCGCCGGCGGCGCAGCCCGTTGGGAGCAGGGCGACAACCGCGTGAGCTTCGCGAGGCCCTCGGTCTGCAGCGGCCTGGCCCTCGAGAGAGGTGCCTGGAGATGAGCCGCGCGCTGCCTGCGAGCCTGGCGCTCCTCCTGCTCTTGGGCTGCGGGGCCGGTGGCGAGACCGGGCCCGAGGGGCAGGACTCGAGCGCCGGTGCGCCGGGAGGAAGCCAAAAGGCGGATGACCCGCACCTCTCAGACCCGGCCGAGCAGGCTCCGCGCTGGCTCCTCTCCCACGCCGGCTCCGGCACCTGGGAGGAGGAGCCCGGCGAGGGAGAGGTGACGCACAAGGTGCAGCACGCCTGGGTGGACGCGAAGGTGCAGAACCGGCGCCCGCACAAGCGTGTCTTCGTGGAGGTTGCCGCTCCCTATGGAGGGGAGGTCGTGATGCGGACGCTGCACCCCGCCGCGTTCAAGGCCGGGCTCGGCGACGGGTACGAGCGCTGGGGCAGCGACGCGCTCGAGATCTACCCCGAGGGGGGCCCGCACGGCGCTCACCTGAGCGCTCCGGTGATGTACAGGCTCCGCATGCAGGAGGACCCCGACGGCTCGGGGAGGGAGAGGATGGTGGTGACCGGGTGGGAGGCACTGTACGGCGAGGGAGCCGCCTGGATCCCCTCGGACGAGGTGTGGGGTACCGGCTGGCGGTCGCCGGCACGCGGCGAGGCAGTGATGGACGTGCCCGAGCTGAGCTTCACGCCCTTCGACGACGCGGGGGCCGTCGTCACAAGGGAGATCGACGCGGTGATCGCCGCCGAGCAGGAGACCCCGGAGGAGCGCCACACCATCCACGCCGCGGTCTTCAACATCAACGACCCTCGTATCGTAGACCGCCTCATCGAGGCACACCGAGCGGGCGTCGAGGTGCGCCTGATCACCGAGGCGAGCAAGCTCTCCCCGATCCAGCACTGGCAGACCGAGGACGACCGCCTGCTCGAGGCCGGCGTGCCCCTGCTCGGAGTCGGCCGCATGGGCCGCGGCGCGATGCACGACAAGCTCGCGCTCTTCGACGGCAGGCGCCTGAGCACCGGATCATTCAACTGGGAGGTAGGCTCGAGCACCGAGAACCACGAGGACATGCTGCTCACCGACCGCCCGGAGCTCGTGGCCGCCTACGCGCGCCGCTTCGAGGTGGTCGCCGGCCAGGTGCAGGGCCCGCGCGAGCACGCCGCGGATCCCGAGGCGGAGGTCTCGGTCAGCTTCGCCCCCGACGAGGCCCCCCACGTCATCATGGGCCGCCTCATCGACAAGGCGCGCCACACCGTCTACTCGGCGATGTTCACCTGCAAGGACGTGGAGTACGAGGAGGACGGCAAGAAGACCTCGCTCTTCGAGAAGCTCGGCGCCGCCGTCGACCGCGGCGTGGACGTCAGGGTGATCACCGACTTCGGCATCGCCGAGGCTTCGGAGTACTACGGCGTCTTCTCCGAGGACGACCCCAAGGACGAGGAGCTCGAGGCCATGGGAGTGCACGTCGTGAGAGCCGACAACCCACTCGGCCGCTACGCCTCGATGCACCACAAATTCAGCGTCCTGGACCGGGAGGTAGCGGTGATCGGCGCTTTCAACTGGTACTGGGACGCCGCCTACCTCAACGACGAGGACCAGGTAGTCTGGCGCGACGAGCTGGTCGCGGCGGAGCTGCTCGGAGAATTCGCCGAGATGACCCGCCGCTACGACGAGGCCTGGGATCCCGCCGAGTGGCCCCAGGTGGCGGTGACCTTCTCCGTCGAGCACGGCGGGACCGGATGGGGAGACAGCCTCCTGCTCGTGGGAGACCTGCCGGAGCTCGGCGCGTGGGACCCCGCCTCCGGGCTTGATCTCTCCTCTTCGGACTGGCCGGTGTGGGCGGTCACGGTGAGCCTCCCCGCTGGCACACGCCTCGAGTACAAGCCGGTGCTGCGCCGCGCCGACGGCAGCCTCTCCTGGGCCGAGGGCCCCAACCGCAAGCTGCGCGTGCCGACGGGCGTTGAGACACACGTGCTGATCTCCCGCTTCTGACCCGGCCCGGTCCCATGCTGAACCAGCTCCTATCGGATCCACTGACCGCCCTGCTCCTGATCATCGGCCTCGGTCTGCTCATCGGCCGTATCAAGCTCTTCCGCCTGAGCCTCGGCTCCTCGGGGGTGCTGTTCGTCGCCCTGCTCTTCGGGCACCTTGGCTACGAGGTGCCGGACGTGGGCACCGTGGGGGTGATCCTCTTCGTCTACTGCGTCGGCTTGAACGCCGGCCCCGGCTTCTTCCGCGAGATGGCGCAGCGAGGCACGGAGCTCGCGAAGCTGGCGCTGATAGTGGCGCTCTCGGGGGCCCTCGTGGCGTATGCCGTCGGGGCGGCCTTCGACTTGCCCGCGGACCTCGTGACGGGGGTATTCGCCGGTGCGCTGACGAGCACCCCGGCCCTCGCCGCCGCGACGAGCGCCGCCGGGGAAGGGTCGAGCATCGCGGTCGGCTTCGGCATCGGCTACGTGGTCGGCATCGTCGGCGTCGTGCTCTTCCTCCAGGGCCTGCCGGTCCTCTTGCGCACGGATATTCGTGCCCTCGGCGAGGAGGAAGGGGAGAGCGCGGGCGGGGAGGGGCCCATCGTCCGTGCCTTGATCGAGGTCCAGAACCCTTCGGTGCACGGCAAGCGGCCGGCCGAGGTGCCGCTCATCAGCGAGCTCAACTGCCAGGTCTCCCGCGTCCTGCGCGAGGGCCGCCTCGTGCCCCTCGACGGGGGGTTTGCCTTCTCGGGCGGCGACGAGGTGATGGTGGTCGGCCGGCGCCGCGGCCTCGAGCGCGTCGTAGACCTGCTCGGCCGGCGCAGCGAGCGCGCCGACTACCTCTTCGACACCGAGAGCCAGCGCATTCGCATCGTGGTCAGCTCGAGGGAGGTGGACGGCCGGAGCCTCGAGGAGCTGCACCTGCGCTCCCGCTTCGGCGTCACGATCTCGCGTATCGTGCGCCACGATCAGGAGTTCGTGCCCAAGGCCAGCGACACCCTCTGCTACGGAGACGTCCTCAGCGCGGTGGGTCAGCCCGATGACCTCGAGCGTTTCAAGGGCTTCGCCGGTCACAGGGCGAGGTCGGCGGCCGAGACCGACCTGATCTCCGTCTCCGTCGGCATGGTGCTCGGGGTGATCGTGGGCAGCGTCTCCTTCGAGCTGTGGGGCCTTCGCTTCTCCTTGGGAATGGCGGGCGGGCCCCTGCTCGTGGCCTTGCTGCTCGGGCACTTCGGTCGCATCGGCCGCATCACGGGCCGGGTCCCGCTGGCCTCGCGGCTCCTGCTCAACGAGGCGGGCCTCTCCCTCCTGCTCGCCTCGGCCGGCGTCGCCGCCGGGCGGCACCTCGAGCCCATAATCGTCGAGCACGGCCTCACTCTCCTGTGTAGCGCAGTCCTGATCGCTGTAGTGCCCATGCTCGTGGGCGTAGTGTCCGCGCGACTCCTGTTCAAGCTCGATCTCCTCGCCACCCTCGGCGCGCTGGCTGGGAGCATGACCTCCACGCCGGGCCTCGGGGCGATAACCGATCAAAGCGACTCGAACCGGCCGGTGGTGACCTACGCCGCGATCTACCCCGTGGCGCTCATCCTGATGACCTTGATGGCGCCGATCCTGCTGAGCTCGCTGTCGTAGAGACGCCGCTCGCGTTCTGCTAGACCGCCCGCCTCTCAGACGTTACGATACCTAGGAACAAGGAGGGAGCCGCTCATGGCAGAGTCCGACGCCTCGGAGATGATCCGAGCAGTCTTGGACGTGATGCCTTCGTTGATTCTCGTGGTCGACGACGACGTGCGCGTCCTCGAGTACAACTCCGCCGCCTCCGCGCTGATATCCAGGAGCCGGGAGACTGTCCTGAGGCGCAGGGGCGGAGAGGTCTTCGACTGCCTGTACTCCGGTATCGCGCCCGGGTGCGGGCTGGCTCCGCGGTGCAAGACCTGTGTCATCAGGGACTCCGTGACCGAGGCATTCAAAGGCCGCCGCGTGGTGCGCCGCCGAGCGAGGATGGACCTGGTCCGCGAGGGCGCGAAGAAGCAGATCTACGCGATGGTCACTGCATCGCCCTTCAAACTCCGAGGCGACTCCCTTGTGCTGCTGATCATTGAAGACATCAAGGATATTGCCGATCTCCAGCACATGATCGTCGTCTGCTCGGAGTGCCGGGAGGTCAAAGACGACAAGGAGGCGTGGTCGCGCATGGAGAGCTACTTCAAGGAGCGCTGGGACCTCGACTTCTCCCACGGGCTCTGCCCGAGGTGCCTCGATCTCAAGATGGAAGAGCTCGACGAGACGTTGCCACCCGGGGGGCGGAGTTGACACAGCCTGGATGCGAACGCGGGCGCTACCACCGGGAGATGCTGGAGGCCGTTCCGGACCTGCTCTTCTACCTGGACCGGGAAGGCAGGTTCCTGGACTTCGTGCCTTCTCGAGAGCTGGAGCCATACCTGCAACCCGGCGACTTCCTCGGCCGCACGATCGGTGAGGTGATGCCCGAGGAGCTGGCGGCGAGCTTAGCGAGTCGCCTCTCCCTGGCGATCGACACCGGCGAGCCTCAGACCCTGGAGTATGTGCTCCCTACCCAGCAAGGCGCGCGCCAGGAGTTCGAGGCCCGCTTCGTGCCCATGGGGCCAGACCGGGCTCTGGCCATGGCGCGAAACATCACCGAGCGCCGCCTGCTCGAGGAGAAGCTCCAGGCCAGCCAGCGCCTCGACGCCCTCGGCAAGCTCGCCGGCGGTGTCGCCCATGACTTCAACAACATCCTCGCCGTGATCGCAGGTTGCTGCGACATCGCTCTTGAGGAGCTTCCGCCGGAGCACCCGGTCCGGGCCGACGTCTTGGAGATCCGCGAGGCCGGGCGGCGTGGAGCCGATCTCACCCGGCAGCTCTTGGCCTTCGGGCGGCGAGAGCCGCAGCAAGCTGGGAGCGCGGACGCGAACCAGGTTCTCGAGACCATCGAGCCCATGCTCAGGCGCCTGCTCGGCGAGGACGTCGACCTGCGGGTGCGGCTCAGCTCGGCCAGAGCCATCGTGCCCGTGGACTCCACCCGGCTTGAGCAGATCGTGTTGAACCTGGCCGTCAACGCGAGGGACGCCATGCCCTCGGGAGGGACCATCGTCGTGGAGCTGGGCTTCGCGAGCCTCGACGGCGCCTATGACTCCACCGAGGCCGACACCCCGTCGGCCGGGCTCTACGTGGTCCTCGCGGTGACCGACACCGGGCGGGGCATGGGCGGGGATACCCGCGCGCGCCTCTTCGAGCCCTTCTTCACGACCAAGCCCAAAGGGCAGGGCACCGGCCTGGGGCTCTCCACGGTCTACGGCATCGTGAAGCAGTGCGGTGGAGGCATCGCGGTCTTCAGCGAGCCCGGCCGGGGGACCTGCATGAAGGTCTACCTTCCAGCAGGAGAAGCCCACGCCACCGTGACCGCCCCGTCGCAGCCGGAGCCCGAGACGGTCGGAGGGAGCGAGACGATCCTGCTCGTGGAGGACGACGCGGCGCTGCGGGTGGTGACGTGCCGACTCCTGGAGCGCGCTGGCTACACGGTGCTCTCAGCCGCACATCCGGAGGCGGCCAGGCTCGCGTGCACGCAGCACGGTGGGCCCGTTCACCTGCTCCTCACCGACGTAATCCTGCCCGGCATGTCCGGCCCGGAGATGTACCGCCTGTGCGGGGAGGACCCGGGCTGCACACCCAGCAGGCTGGCCCGCTGCAGACCCAGGGTCCTCTTCACCAGTGGCTACTCCCCCGAGCTGATGCGGGAGCGCGCCGGCATCGGCGCCGGCACGCCCGTGATCGCAAAGCCCTTCTCCGGGCGCGAGCTGTTGGCTGCCGTTCGACGCGCGCTCGAAGCGGACGCCGCAGGATCCGAGCTGCCCATCCTGGGAGGATGAAGGATGCCCTTCTGCCCGCGCTGCGGCGCTGTCCACACCGGCCCCGAACGATACTGTCCGGTCGACGGCCTGCGGCTAAGGAGGCGACGGGGCCCATACGACCTCGTCGGCCGCGTCGTCGGAGATCGATATCGCCTCGTGTCGCGCATCGGCGCGGGCGGCTTCGGCGCGGTCTTCCTCGCCGAGCACGAGCGCGTGCCGCGGAAGCTGGCCGTCAAAGTACTCGCGCCCTTGCTCGCCCGTGACGAGGTCTGGGTGCGGCGATTCGAGCGGGAGGTGCAGGCCACCGCCATCCTCGAGCACCCCCACATCGTCGAGGTCATCGACTTCGGTCACGACGAGAGCGTGGGCTACTACTTCGTCATGGAGCACCTCGACGGCGAGGACCTGAGGAGCGTCATCAACCGCTCCGGACCTCCCAACATCGTCGACACCATGACCGTCATGCGCCAGGTGACGAGCGCCCTCGACGCGGCCCACAAGACGGGCGTCGTCCACCGTGACGTGAAGTGCGCCAACATCTTCCTCGTGCCCTCGCCCGCGGGCGTTGATCTCATCTCGACCAAGCTCCTGGACTTCGGCGTCGCCGCCGTCACCTGGCCGCAGGGGCGAATGCAGCGCCTGGCGGGCGACACCGGCGATGCCGGCCTCGTGCTGGGGAGCCCGACGACCATGAGCCCGGAGCAGATCCGGGGTGAGGAGGTGGACGCGCGCTCCGACGTGTACTCACTTGGGGTCGTGTTCTTCCGCGCGCTCACGGGCGCGGTGCCTTACTCCTCCGACGTGGTCGAGGACATCTGGAAGCTGCACATCGAAGCTCCGATACCAGCGCCCTCCACCTTCGCGGCCGCGGCCTGGGCGCCGCCCGAGCTTGACGCCCTCGTCAGGCAGATGCTCGCCAAGCACCGGGACGACCGCCCGGAGAGCGCGGGCGAGGTCATGCTCCAGCTCGACCGCATGGCCGAGCACGTGGAGCGCTGCTGGGCCAAGCAGTACATGCTCTCGTTCGACGGGGAGGCCTCACAGAGGCTGCGGTGCGGCATCACGGGTCATGACGTCACGCAGCCCTCGGACACCGTCGTCGACGAGGCGCCGCCGAAAGCTATGGCAGAGCCGGCGCACGCACGGTCGCAGACGGGCAGGAGCGTGACGCCCACACCCACCGAGGCGCGCCCCATGGTCCTCGCCGTCGACGACGACGCGGGCATGCGCTCCTTCATCCGGCGGCTCATCCACAGGAAGGGTTATCGCTGCGAGGTCGTCGAGTCCGGCCGCGCGGCGCTCTCCTGGCTGGAGCGCCACCCCGAGCCCGACGCCATCGTTCTCGACTTCCTCATGCCCGGCCTCGGCGGTGTCGACCTCATCCGGGCGCTGCGCACGCGCGGCTGCCACGCCCCCGTCATCGTCTGGTCGGGCCTGGACTCCGCGACCGTGACCCGGCAGGTCAAGGACCAGGGCGTCGCCGACGTGCTCGACAAGTACGACGACATCCACCGCATCGGAGACGTGCTCGCGGAGCTGGTAGGCGAGGGAGGGTAGGGCCCCTCAGGGCTCCTCCTTCTCGCCTGCGGCCACCTTCTTCTCCAAGGCCTCGAGCTGCGCGCGCATGGCGGCGAGCTGCTCGGCCAGCGCGGCCTCTGCCGACTCTCCGGGCTCGGCGGGCGCCTCCGCGGGCGGCTCACCGGTCGCGGCGGCGTCTTGTTGCTCCGCGGGCTCCGGAGCCTGCTCGGCCTCCGCCGGGCCCTGCTCGCCCGTGGGCGACTCGGGCTGCGCGGCCGGTGTCGGCTGCTGTGGAGGCCACGCCCCTCCGAACCACGTGGAAGGATCCATGGCGCGGCGCGGGTCCATGAGGTGCTGCATCGCAGCAATCGGGCTCCAGCCGGCCTCCCGCCGCGCGGTCACGACGTCCTGGGCGCGGCGCACCGCCTCGCCCATCGCCCCGAGGTAGCCGGTGAGCACGTCCTGGACTGCCCGATCGGAGGCGACCACGAGCTGGCGCAGGAACTCGATGGGCAGCCCTCCCTTCTTCTTGCGGGCGTCGTCCAAGATGATCTGCGTAAGCACCAGGCGGGTCAGGTCCTCACCGGTCTGGGCGTCGACGACCTGGACGTCCCGGCCCTCCCGGATCATGCGGGCGACGTCGTCCACGTTCACGTAGCGGCTGGCGGCGGTGTCGTAGAGGCGGCGGTTGCCGTACTTCTTGATGACGATCTTGTCCGTGCTCATGGGATTTCCAGGCTCGATGTTGCGCCGCAAAATTAATCGCTTGACATCCGGGACAGGGACCCGATATTGAGGCCTCGTTGTTGCAGTGCAGCATCGAGGCAAACCCTCAACGTCAATGCGAAGAAGGGACTAATCATGACCACTCAGAGCAAGTCAAGCCCCGAAAAGGACACGAAGAAGAGCGACGACGCCATCAACGCCGGTGTCGAGCTCCTTACCTCTGGCGTGCAGACCCTTGTGCAGGTGCAGCAGGCAGCCATCGACTTCGCCGCAAAGCAGCATGCCGAGGCCCTGTCCTCCGCGCGAGCTCTCCTCGACCGCTACGAGCAGGTCAGCGACCGCACGACCGCCACGATCCGAGACGCCGTGGCGACGCAGACGCAGCGGACCGAGCAGGCCTTCAACAAGATGGCGGCCCTCGTCCGCTGATTCACGGGGCTTCCCTGCAAACCGCGGACGGCCCTCACTTCCGGCCGGCAGTGTCGCGCCTCGAAGCCGAGGGTTCGCCGTGTTCTCCAGGGAAGCTCCCAGGCGGAGCGTGTAGCGCTTGGCGCAACATGCTAGGGGAGCCCGCCCGTCCGGCCGTCAGGGCGGGCTCTCCACCCCACCGTTCAGGGAGCAGTCGATGTCACCGCCGCCGCCCCCCGCCCCCGACGCGGGCCACATCTTCGCCGAGCCCACGCCCCTCGGCCTCATCGGGCTAGCCCTCGGCTGCGCGGCCCTCGTCCCCATCGCCTTCGGGGCGGAGCCGAGCCCTTCGCTCTACGCCACGGCCGGCATGTTCTGCCTGCTCTTCGGGGCCGGCTGCCAGATGCTGGCGGGCCTGATGAGCTTCGCGAACAAGAACCTCTACGGCGGCACCCTCTTCACCGCGTTCGCCTTCTACTGGATGATCAACTGGTGGGCCCTCGACGCCTGGACCGAGAGCATGCTCGCCGCGCAGGTGATCGCCGCCGGGGGCACCGCGGCGCCGGTGGCCTTGCCCGACCCCTCCGTGATCCTGGCCGTCGACGCGGCCTCGCTGGTCGTCTTCCTGGTGCTGACCTACGGCTTCGGCCACTACAGCAAGATGCTCTTCGTCTTCCTCGCGGACATCGACCTGATGTTCGTCTTGAAGGTGATAGACGGCGCCCGCGGCACCCACGACCTGGCAATCGGGGTGGCGATCCTCACCGTCGGTCTCGGCGCGATCGCTCTCTGGATAGCCTTTGCCCTTCTCATCAACCCGGTCGCAGGGCGGAACGTCTTCCCCGTGACCGGTCCGATGTTCAAGGCGACGCCGCCGCCGGAGGACTAGTCCCAGAACAAGCGATTAGCCATTAGCCGTTAGCCATTAGCTCAGGCAT
>CAZQPP010000035.1:0-28570 GCA_964594295.1 uncultured Myxococcales bacterium
TCCGCGACAACCCAGAGATCTCCCGGGCGTCCGCGATGCGAAGCACGCCGCTCTCTTTGAGGTGCGCCTCGACCTTGGCCACGAAGGAGTCGTGGGACGCTCTGCTCACGTAGTAGTCCGAGCTGACGCGCACGATGCCCCCCTCGCCGGCGAGGTGGGCCAGCACCTCGCTCAGCTCCTTCGCGCTGACCCTGGTCTCGCGGCCCAGCTCCTTGAAGGAAGGAGCCTCGAGGCCGGCCGCGTCGAGCCGCGCGGACACGGCACGTCCCAGGCCGGCCAATGACGACGGCAGGCGCGGCCGGTGCTCGGGGCTCATGAGCCGCGCCCCCTCCACGACGAGCTCGCCGGCCGACTCCATCTCGGCGACAACGGCTTGGCACAGCCCGTCGCTCAAGAGGGAGCCGACGCGCTCGCGAAGCTCGGGCAGCGCGAGGCCCTTGTCGTGGGGGCGACTCGCGTGGTGCTCGGCGACCTCGACCAGGATTCGCTCCTTCGCTCGCTGCGCCAGTCCCGGAGCCAGAGCCCACGGCTCCCCCGCGATGTCCCTCAGCTCGACGTCGCCCGCCAGCGCCTCCGCCTCTACGTCGAGGAGCCGGGCGACCTCCTCGAGCGGGAGGCCCGCCGGCCGGTGCAGGGAGAGGGCCGCTGCGGCGCGGCGCGAGGGCTCGTCAGAGACGAGGTCCTGCAAGGCCGGCCCGTCCTTGCCCGGACGCGCACGCCGCGCCGGCGCGCCGCCGAGCCACAGGCGCCCGCCGCCGAGGGTCCGGCCCGCTCCGCCGACGGGCGACGAGATCCGCAGGATGTAGGGAGCTCCCGGCGGCAGAGCCAGGGGGCGATCCAGCTTCACCCGCACCGGGCTCGGGTCATCAGGGTCGGGGAGGCCGGAGGGATCGAAGCACTGCACCTGCGCCTGTGCCCGCGTCGTCCCCGTGTGCAGGATCCCGCGCACAGGGAAGAGCGGAGGGTCTTCGAGCCAGCGGACGCAGCGGAAGTCGCCCAGCCAGAGCGTCTCGGCCAGGACGCCCATCTCCCTCGGAGCGAGCAGGTCGCCGACGTGGACCGCGTCCACACCCTGTCCGGCGAGGTTCAAGGCGACGCGCGAGGGCCCCACCGCGGCCTCGACGCGCTCCCCGTGGACCTGCAGCTCGCGCACCCGTAGCTCCTTGCCCGTGCGGTGGTGCACCAGGCTCATGCCTGCTCGGAGACGGCCCCGGCCGAGGGTGCCGGTGACCACAACGCCGCGGCCGGCGACGCGGATCGTGCGATCAGCCCAGAGGTAGGGCTCTCCCCGCTGCGGGCGCCTGCCGCCGCGGGCACGTGCGTCGAGGAGAGCGCTCACCAGCTCGTCGCCGAAGCGCCCGTGGCCATCCGGTCTCAGCGCCGAGAACGAGAGCAGCTCGGCGCCTTCGAGGGGAGACCCGGCGAGGTGCTCGCGGACCTGCTCGCGGACCTCCTCGAGGCGGTACGCGTCCACGAGATCGCTCTTGCTGATCACGACCACGCCACCGCGGGCGCCGAGCAGGCGGGCGACCTCGAGGTGCTCGACGGTCTGGGGCATCACCCCGTCGTCGGCCGCGACGACGAGGATCACGAGGTCGATGCCCGAGGCGCCCTGGATCATGTGATCCAAGAAGGGCTCGTGCCCGGGCACGTCCACGAACGACAAGACGACGCCTGAGGGGCCTCGGTAGCAAGCGTAGCCCGGCAGGATGGTCAGACCGCGGGCCTTCTCCTCGGGCAGGCGGTCGGGGTCGGTCCCGGTGAGGGCCCGGACCAGGGCGCTCTTGCCGTGGTCGACGTGGCCCGCGGTCGACACGAGGAGCGTCGTGTCGGAGTTGCTCAGCTCTTTCCCTTGACGAGGTCGGCCTGGCGGACCGCCTTGTGCACACCCGACTCCTCCGCCGACGCGCTCCGGAGGCGCTCGACCAGCACGGAGATGATGCTGCGGGCGAGCACCGGGTAGAGGTCGAGCAGGTCCAGGAAGTCCTCCCGGGCGATGCGCAGGAGGCTCACGTCCTCCAAGGCCCGGACCGAGGCGCTGCGGGTGAGCTGCTCCAACACCGCCATCTCGCCGAAGCACTGGTGCACACCGAGCACCGCCACCTGTACGCCGCCGACGACCACCTCGACGTTGCCCTGAACGACAACGTAGAGCTGGTGCCCCTCATCGCCCTCGTGGAAGATGGTGTCCCCCTTCTCGTAGGTGACCGAAGAGACGATGTCGGCCACGGGGAGGATCTGCTCGGTGTTGAGGGCCTTGAACAGGGGCACACCCTTGAGCAGGAAGACGTGCTGCAGGACCTCTACGGGCACGCTCCTCGAGCTCGTGGTGCGGTGGAAGTCCCTCCCGGCCATTACTTGCCCTTGGTCTTGAGCTGGGGAGCGGCGACGAAGTCCAGGATGCGCCCGGCGCACACGTTGGGCCCGGCCCGTCTTCGGGCCCTCCTCACGAGGGTGCGCCGCTGGGGCTCGGGCGGCACCCCCGCGTCCAGGATGGAGCTCATCTCCAGCGTGGACACCCCCTGCTTGCACAGCGCGAGGATCACCTCGCCGAGGCAATGACGGCCGAGGTTCATTCCGACGAGGAAGCTGGCAACCTCCGGCGACGCAAAGAGCGGCACGAGCTTGGGGACACGCGCGCAGCCTGCCTTGCCCTTCGCGGTGGCGAGGCCGTCGGCCCAGCGGGCGACGAAGTAGTCCATGATCGAGCGGTTGTCGAAGCGGAAACGACCGGACACGCCGACGCGCTCGAAGAGCTTGGAGCCCAGGATGCCGGAGCAGGCCTTGCGTGCCATGGCCGGGTCCGCCGACTCGGTCTGGGCCACGCAGTCCTCCACGGAGAAGCTGCGGTCGTGGTTGCTCTCATCGGCGAAACGCGCGGCCAGCATCCTCGTCACCACCCTCAGCGCCTCCTTGGGCGCGATGGGAGGGTCCTCCGGCAGAGCCTTGGTGACGGCCCCCAGGCAGTACCTCTCGTAGAGGCTGGCCCGCGTCGCCTTCGCCGAGCCAGCGCCAAAGCCCTTTGCCCCGGGATCCCACTTGTGGACCTTAATCGCAGCGCCGAGGTCCCTGAAGGTCGCCATGTTCGGGAAGACGCAGCGCCCCATCCAGCTCGAGCGGCGGTCCAGCTCCCACGTGGCGGCACGGCTCCAGAAGCTCTCCGGGGTGGCGGCGTCGCCGAGCATGAGGGGGACGCGCTCGGCCACGAACTCGCAGCCGAGAGGAGACATCACGAGGTGCGTCGAGGGGGCGGGGAAGCCGTGGCCGGGCGCGCCGAGGGAGGGCCGGGCGGTCACCATCACGCGTCCCGTGCTCGCGTAGCGCGCGCCCAGCAGGCGCAGGCCTTCGATGAAGAAGGGCCTGATGGAGACGGGCACCTCGTCGAGGGCGTCCGCCATCAGGAGCCAGCGGCTCTGGCGCAGCGCTCCCCTGAAGACGCGCATCACGTCTTCGATCTCCTGCAGGCCGGCCCACGAGGCCATGGCGCGCACGAAGAAGTCGGAGGAGTCACCGGAGCGGTCGACACCGTGGCCGGCCAGTCGCCCGAGATCCAAGCGGAAGATCGCTATCTCCGAGCAGATCGTCGCCTCGATGGAGTCCACCAGGTAGGACTTGCCCAGGCCGCCGCGCGCCTCGACCAGGGTGACGCCGATGCTGCCGTCCTTGAGAGCGGCCACGAGCGCGGCCTCGCTCAGCAGCTTCACCGGCGGCTTCGGGGCGTCGCGCCAGCGTATGACGTCCAGGGTCGGCGGGACATACCTGTTCTTCGCCAGGAGCTCCTTGTGCGCCGCGGACCTGCGGGTGCAGCGCCCCTCGTAGGCGGTGCGGGAGTCGGCCGGCAGAGCGCCGATGAGCGCCGGGGTGCGTGGCGCTTCTTCCCGCGCGTCGGCTGCTCCGGTCGCCAGGAGGCAGACGGCGAAGAGCGCTGAGGAGAGGTAGCGGCAGCAGGGCATCAACGGTCCTTCGTTGTGGCGCGAAGGCGCGAGCTGAGCACCTTGATGATCCCCCGAGCCAGGGCCGGGTGCAGGTCCAGGAGGTCTCGAAAGCCCTCGCGGGAGATGATCATCAAAGAGGAACGTTTGGACGTGCGGACGGTCGCGCTTCGCGGCGAGCCGTCGAGGAGGGCCATCTCGCCGAAGCACTCCTTGGCACCGAGGGAGGCCAGCACGCGGCCCACGAGCACCACCTCGACCTCGCCGCGCTCGACGAGATAGAGGCGGTCTCCCGGCTCTCCGTGCTCGAACACTACCTGCCCAGCCTCTAGCTCGACGCGCTCGAGGAGCTGTCCGACCGGGAGCAGGTCCTCACCGGTCAAGGTGCGGAAGAGCGGAATGCCCTTGAGCAGCAGGACCCTCTCGATGGGGTCGTCCCAGTCGAGCTGGAAGGTGTCCCCGCCCCTGGTGGAGACGACCCAGGACCAGACGCGCTTCAGCCAGGGCTCGTCCTCCCCGAGCATGCCCTCGACCTCCGCACTCGGAGGCGGCTCCATGTCGATGCTCGTCCTCGTGCGCAGGGTGCCTTCGTCCCCCTCCACGCGTTCGACGAGGGCTACGAAGGGCCTGAGCCGCGGGTCGTCCACGTGCTGGTCGAGGAGCTCGATGGCGTTGCTACGCGTGCGCGGGTTGGGGCTGTGGTAGTGCAGGTAGGCCCGGTGCATCGCGGCGCGGCTGTAGATGAGGCCGAGCAGGCGGAAGACCCTCACCTCGGCCTCCACCCGACGCGCCTCGAGCTCGCCAAGGAAGAAGAGGCGGCGGAGGCTGGCCCCCGCAGTGTGGGCCTCGACGGCCGTGTAGTCTTCGAGCTTCTTGATGTCGCGGACGGCGCGCTCCTTGAGCCAGCCAAGGTCGGGCTTGGCGAGCTTCGGGTCGCGGGTCATGCGCCACATGGAGGCCAACGCCGCGGAGCGCATGCCGGGGCGCGGGTCGTCGGCTATCTCGGTGAGCACGTGGAGGGCCGCGTCGCCGCCGAGGCGTTCGATCACCCGCACGAGGGTCATCGTGGCCACCAGCGGGAGCTCCGAGGCGGCGATCTGGTCCCGCACCAGCGGAATGAGCCGAGTACCGTAACGGAGCAGGGCCTCGGCAGCCGCCGCCCGAAGCTCTCCCTGGCGCAGACAGCCCACCAGCGGCACGATGAACTGGGGCAAGGTGACCTGCCCCATGGCGTCGACCGCCTCGAGGCGCACCCTCAGCGAGGAGTCCACGAGCATTCGGGGCAGCTCGGCCGCGAAGCTCAGGCTCTGCGTCTCCGCCGCCATGCGCACGCCGCGCGCCCGCCTGCCCGCGTCCTGGCTCGCGATGTCCTGGCCGATGTCGTCGTTGAGGGCGTGCATGTCCATGGTCTGGCCCGTGCGCATGCGCAGCACGGAGGCCAGTGAGGCCACGCTCGCGTCCGCGTGCTTGCTCAGCGGGCGAATGAGGTTCCTGAGCTGCGGCCGCGGCTGCTCGGTGAGCAGGTGGAGGGTCGCGCGCAGCACCGCCGGTGGGCGTTGAGGGTGGAGCAGGCTCTGCACCACCTCGTCGGGAGGCTGGATCTTGAGGGTCTCGATGGTCTCGATGGTGGCGGCGGCCACCTCCGGGTCCGAGTGATCGAGCAGGCCGAAGAGGCGCTCGGTCGAGACCTTGAGGCTCATCTCCTTCGCCACGTCGAGGGCCTGGAGGATCTCCGTGCTCTCGTTCGACTGCAGGCGCCGCTCGACGTCGTCCACGGCCTGGGAGCCCATGGACACCTTCAGGTAACGCGCGAGGCTCGCGTCGAGGCGCCGGGAGCTGAGAGCGTCGAGGAGAGCTTTGCGGTAGTGCGGCGCAATCCGCACCCCGAGGAACACAACCACGACGCAGGCGACGACGACGCCCGGCGAGAGCGCGTGGAGCTCGCCCATCTCGGGGGAGAGGATCAGGAGCAGCACCGAGGCGATGGCGGTGGCGAGGCGGTAGACCACTCCGTCGATGAGGGTCTTCGCCCGCTCGCCCTTGCGGGCGTCGAGGGGGGTCACCAGCATCTGGGTGGCGGGCTTGGTCATGGCGTACTGGCCGACGCGGTCGGCGAAGGCGACGAAGGCCATGGTCCAAAACGCGCTCAGGAAGGGCGACATTGCCGCGGCGATGTAGAGCCCGCTGCCGGCCGCCATGAAGAAGCCCCCCGCCGCCAGGACCAGCCCGATGCCCAGCACCTTGACGAGGCGGCCCGTGGCGAAGAGCGTGAGCACGAAGCCGGTCAGGTTGCTCACCCAGTAGAAGCTCCCGAGGAAGGAAGCCATCTCGTCCTTGGCGAAGTTGGCCTTGAGCTCGCCCGAGAACTGGTAGTCCACCAGCACGCTCGCGGCCTGGATGAGGAACACGAGCACGGCGAGCCGGGAGAGCAGGGGGTGCTCGATGAGGTTCTGGAAGCCGCGAACGACCTCGTTCGGCTCGCGCTCCTCGTCCTTCGAGGCCTGGCCGTCTTTGAAACGCGGCACCCGGTTCTCCTGGGTGTCGTCCGGCATCCCCGCCTCGAGGGCGTCGATGACCTTGCGCACCCGGACGAAGGGCACGGCGAGCAGCAGGACGGCGAGCCAGAGCAGGTTCTCGGCCGGGAGCCACCTGGTCAGGACCTGGGCCATGCCGCCGCCGATAGCCGCGCCGGCCGTAGCGATGCCCGCGAGCACCGGGAAGAGCCGCTTCGCCTGGCGCGTGGGCAGGAGGGTCGAGCCCATGTTCCAGGCCTGCATGATGACCAGGTTCCCGATCCCGGGCGCCCAGATGTAGGCCACCATGGAGATGAGCTGCCGGTTGATGGGGAAGGCGAGGCGGAGCAGGATGAAGGACACGATCGCCGCGCCGAGCAGGAAGGGGAACCTCCGCCGCAGCCCGTGGTGGCGCATGGTGGCCACGTAGATGATGGAGCTGACGGCCGTGAAGGCGGCGCAGCCCAGGAACATCCAGGGCAGCAGCTGCAGGGGGTTCGCCGTCAGGAAGAGCGGCTTGACCGTGGCGGCGATGACCACCGCCTGGGCGGCGATCAGGGCAAAGGTCGGCCCGAGACGTTTGAGCGGAACCTGGTCGCCCGGCTCAAGCGCAAAAAGCTCGCCGCGACCCCAGGCCATCAGGGAACGCTCGGCTCTATGGCAGCACCGTCGGCACGCCGTCCTCGATCAGCGTACGCAAGAACCCGCGAAGCCGGTGGTGCAGGGTGCAGTCGCGGAAGAGCACGTAGTGCCCGTCGTAGGGAGGCCCGGCCGCGCAGCTCATGTCCGGCTGGAGCTGACGGGCGGGGTCGTTCAAGGCCTGCAGGGTCACTCCGGTGATGACCTTCCCCTTGACCTCGCGGTTGCCCTTGATGCCCTCTCCCTGGACGACCATCGCCTCCATGCCGAGGTCCTCGATCTTGTCGAACCACTCGGGCGGCGGCTCGGCAGGCATCGCCAGCGTGCCGCCCGTGGCCGCCGCGAAGATGCGGCTGGTGGCGGGCGGGGTGTAGCTGTCGTTCTGGCCGTAGATATGGGCGGTGTGCAGCGGGTCTCCGTGCGGGCGCTTGTAGAGGAGCGGCGCGTACAGGAGGGGGTCGGTGTCCTCGAAGTACCACTGGATCAGGTGCAGGACCGGGTGGGTGTGGTCGATGCTCAGCTCCTGGAAGGCCCCCTGTAATCCGGCGCGCGCGTCGTATGGCGCCTTCTTGCCCATCAGGCCGAGCACGAGAGAGCCGCCCGTCCCGCTGAGCACGGCGCCGGCGAGGTCGTCGCTGAAGGGCACGAAGAGCGAGCCGGTGTTTCCGCCCTGGGAGTGGCCCACGTAGAAGATCTTGTTGGCGTCGAGCTTCACCTCGCCGAAGTCCGGCACGTTGACCTTGAGCTTCTTCGCGAGCGCGATGAGCGAGAAGTTGTCGGCCGCGCCCTGGAAGCTGTTGCCCTTCGCCGCGGGCGGGTTGCGCACGTTGAAGAAGAGCGGGCCGGGGTCGAGGTCGCTGCCGCCGCGGCGGGGGCCGTGCATGGCGCCGTCGATGCCCATGACGGCTGACTGAGCCCTCTCGCAGTTCTCGGTGTCTATGCAGGAGGCGAGGGTGCCGAGGAGCTGGGTCCCGCGGCGGAAGCTGCCGCCGGTGCCGTGGCCGTAGATGATGAGCGGCCATCCTCCGGCGGGCATCTCACCCAGAGGCAGGGAGAGGGAGACGCAGACCTCCTCCTTGCGCACCTCGACGGGTTTGCCGTCCTCGACCTTGATGTCACCGCCACCCTGCATGTAGGGGGGCTCGCCCTTCTGGAAGATCGGCAGGCGCACCTTGGCGTGCACCTCGATCACGCCGGGCGGGTAGGGGTTGATCTCGCCAGCCGCCTTCGCCTCGTCACTGGGGTTCGGGTTGGGGCAGCCCCTCGGGTCGTCGAAGCCGGCCTGGCCCTTCTCGGTGAGCTCCCAGTCGGCGGTCGCGCAGGGCGACGCGGTGTGCTCCTTCGGGTCGCACACGGTCACGCTGTCGGCGACGATCTCGGGCATGCCGAGGGTCTTGGAGAGCTCCGCGAACTGCTCCATGCGTGTCGTCGCGCCGCTCCTCGTAGTGAAGACCGTCGCCCCGAGCACGCGCGAGAGCTTGATCTTCTCCTTGCCGAGGTATGCGCGCAGCGGCTTCATGCTCTCCCAGGCCACCTTGAGCGTGTCGCTGGAGGGCGCCTCGGCGGAGAGCAGGGTATCGAGGTCGTCGAGCTGCTTGACCTCGCCGGCCTCGCCGCCCTCTGCCACCGCCTCCTTGACGTCGGCGCTCACGTAGACGCCGTAGGTCGTGCCCGGCTTGAGGGGCTCGGACCAGCGCGGGTGCACGTAGAGGTAGTTGCGGCAGATGTACTTGTTGCGCTCGGCCTGGAAGCTCAGCTCGAGGGTGGCGTCGTCGATCTTCGTGCCCGCGTCGAGGTCGATAAGGTGCACGTTGCCGGCGAGGCTCTCGGGATCCACGGCGCGGCTGAAGCGGAAGAAGATGGCCGGGGTGAGCGCGAAGCCGTCCATCTCGTCTTCGATGGCGTCGATGATGGCGGCGGGGGTGTCGAAGCCGATGAAGCCGGGGCCGGGGCGCTCGTGGCCGTCGAGCTCCACCTTGCCGTCAGTGAGGTGGATGTCGCTCGGGAAGGGGAAGGCGTAGAACTCCACGTCCTCGCCGCGCGGGACCTTCATGCGCACGCCGAAGCCCATGGCCTCCTCGTCCTGCGCGCGCTCGCAGGCCTCACCCTTGAAGAGGTCGGGGTTCATGAGCAGGCTGCCCGCGACGCAGGTGCCGCCGAAGGCCTCTGACTGCGAGCAGACGAGACCCGCGCGACAGTCCACGGTGCCCCCGCACGTGCCGCCGATGTCCTTCGGGTTCTTGGTGGTGTGCGCGACGCAGACACCGGTGAGGCCGCCGGCGAACTCGCAGAACATCGTCGGCATGCACTCGGACGAGGAGGCGCACTCCGCCCCTTCGTCGAGGGTGCCGGCCGTGACGCAGAAGCCGGACAGGCCGCAGTGGAGGCCTTCAGCGCACTCCTCGCTCAGGAGGCAGCGCTTGTTCATGGCCTTGGCGCGCGCGGGCTCGCAGGCGTCGTTCTCACAGACGAGCCCGTCCCTGCAGTCGCTGTCCTCGGTGCACTCACCACCGACGGGCTCCCCCAAGAAGAGCGGCAGCTCCTCCGGGCCCGTGTCGGTCACGTCCAGGATGCCGGAGTTTTCGAAATCGAACAGGGGGTCGGAGCAGGCGGCAGTGCCGAGCACAAGGAGCCCGCAAAGGATCGGAGCTGCCCCGCGGATGAGAATGGTCAGACGCATGCGAAAGCCTCAGATCTTGGACTTAGCCACCTCGATGACGCTGATCACCACCTCGGGCTGGACCTCGAAGACCACGCCCGCGTCGCCGATCTGCATGTCGTACAGGCTGGCGCGCGGGATGCTGAGGTCCAAGAAGAGGTTCACCGAGGTGGGCTCGCCGGCGAAGATGGACTCCTTGAGTTTCTTGGTGAAGGCCGCATCGTTGTCGATCTCGAAGCGCTGCGGCGTCTCCGGGGAGATGTCTTTCAGGTAGCGGTGCGCCACGATGACCGTGGAGTCGCCCTCGTCGTTGTCCATGCCGAGCTGGAAGTTGTCGAGGAGCTGGTTGATGTTCTCGGGCTCGGCATCGGGGCTCGCCTTCTGGAACATCGCGAGATCGTAGAACTGCAGCCTGATCTGCACGATGGCGTCGGTGCTGACCTCGGCGAGCTGGTCTTTGATCTCCGCGGCCTGCTCCTCGCTCACGAGCAGGATGGTGACCCTGGCAGCGAGCTTGAGCCCCAAGAACTCGTCGCCGCACAAGGAGGCGCAGCGCCGGTCCTCGGTGCAGCTCGTGACCGACACGACCATGTTGCTGAGCTGGCTCTCTTTCCCCTCCTCGGCGGCCACGACCTCCTGGACGTGCTCGGCGTAGCAGTCTCCGCTCAGGTCGAGGGCGCCCTTGAGGTGGGCGAGGGTGCCGTCACCCATGGCCTCGGTCAGGGAGTCGGGGAAGCCGGGCACGCCCGCGGTCTGCTCGTCGTTGAAGCTGCCGGGTGAGAGCTGGTCGGCGCTGGGCCAGAGGATCTCCTGGCGGATGCGCGGGATCTGGTCCTCACCGGGGCCGAAGGTGTACTCGGCGGCGGACTCCAGGAAGCCGCAGGCCGGCGTGACGAGGACCACGAGGAGGGCGACTACGGGTAGCGAGTGCTTCATGACGTCCCCCTAGTAGCTAAAGCCGAACTCGGCGTTCAGGTTCACCTGAATGGTGTTCCGGAACAGGCTCTCGGGGCCGATGCCGAAGGGCGTCAGCGCCTCGAGGTTCAGGTGGAAGGTGTCGTGGAGGCCGTAGCGCGTCTTCAGGATGAAGACGTCGTTGTCGGCGAAGTCGAAGACGAAGAGATCGCCGAAGCTGTCTCGCGTGCGGCGGTGGTAGGTGGCAATGAACTGCCAGCTCCCGAGGTGCGGGACCTCCATGTGCACGAAGAGGTTGTCGTCGGGCGTCTGGTTGTTCATCTCGAGGCCGAGGGACAGGGCGAAGTAGTGGCCGACGCGCCAGCTCGACTCGAAGTAGAAACCCGTCACGCCGGGGCCGTCCGGGTCGCGGCCCAAGACCTGCTGGAGCTTGGTGCGGGTCGCGAGGTCGGCGGTGGTACGGGCCGAGCCGCTGAAGTACTGCACCCGCTGGACCTCGTAGAGTGAGTCGAAGTAGCTCGGCAGGTAGTTGTAGTCGTAGCGGCGCAGCTCGGTGCGGATGCGCAGGGCGTGGATGGGGTCGACGCCGGTGTTGATGCGGACGAGGTGGCCCCAGGCGAAGCCCTTCGATCGCACACCGCGGGTGGGGATGTTGTCGAAGCGAGGGTGCGCGAGGTCGTCGTTGGGCACGCCCGTCTCGAGGAAGGAGTAGTCGACGTAGGTCTTCCAGTCGACGATGTCGGTGTCGACGAGCTTCACCTCCACGTCCAGACCGTAGGAGACGACCTCGGTGCCGATGAAGTCGGGCTGGAAGTTGTCCTGGTCGACGAGGATCTCCTTTCGCCGGCCGTCGCTGTCGATGTCGTTCTCGTCGATGCGGTTCCTGAGCGGGGCGTCGAGGTCCGCGACGACCGTGAAGCCGATGGAGAAGGAGCGCATCACGTAGTTCTTGCTGTCGATGATGCTCAGGGGCTTTAAGAAGAGGAGCCCGCCGAGCACGTTCGGGCCTGTGATGTCGTTCAGGTAGGTCTCGACGCCGCCGTAGTCGAAGAAGCCGTCGAACTGGGCGCTGATCCGGCGCGTGTTCAGGTTCAGGTTGGGGTTGTAGCGCTTGAGGATCGTGCCGTGGCCGATGGAGCTCGACTTGAAGGCGTTGATGTCCAGGTAGAGGTGCTTCTCCTTGCCGCCGTAGGTGATGTAGCGGATGACCTGGGCGAAGTCGGAGGCCTCGTCCCAGTCCTCCTTCCTGAACCTCCCCGCGTTGTCCCAGCGCTGGTCCGCCCGGGCGTCGAGGATCTCGAAGCGCAGCGGAACACCGAAGCTCATGGTGAAGGGTCGGCCGCCCCAGCTCGGGTTCGTGTAGTTTATCTGCGGAGTGGCCACTCCATAGAAGATCTCACCCAGGCGCTCCACGCCGATGGTCAACCCGAAGCGGTTCTCCCAGGGCACCAGGCCGATGGCCCCGATGTTGGCCAGCTCACCCTCGACGGCGAGCTCGACCCGCTTCTCCTCCTCTTCGGTCGCCGGCGGCGCCGCCTCCTCCGTCTCCGCCCAGGCCGGGCCGGCCAGGAACAGCACACCGAGCAGGGCGAGAAGCCCCTGTAGCCCCATCGTCTTTCGTCGCATGATCATCTCGCGATCCCGTGCACTGATGGACCCTTGGCCCCAGTTCGAACGCATCTTCCCCGAGGATGGCGCTTCACGCAAGCCTTCAGTGTGACCTTGTTTTCGGCCTACAACAGCTCCAGCACGTCGATGATGACCTCGGGCGCGAGCTCGAAGACCATGCCCGCGTCGGTGATCTGCATCTCGTAGAGGTTCGCCGCCGGGATGCTGAGCTTCATGACGAGCCTCACGGAGGTGGCCTCGCCGGCCAGGATGGAGTCTTTGAGCTTCACGGTGAAGTCCGAGGAGTTGTCTATCTCGAAACGCCTCGGCGTGTCGGGGGAGATGTCCGCGAGGCCCTCGCGGTCGACTATGACCGTCGAGTCGCCGTCGTCGTTCTCCATGCCGAGCTCGAAGCCCCCCAGGTGTTGGTTCACGTTCACGGGGTCTGCGTCGGGAGCGGGCCTCTGGAAGACGGCGAGGTCGGTGAAGCGGAGGCGGATCTGCGCGATGGTCTCGGTGCTGGGGTCGCTCAGGAGGCCTTTGATCTCCTCGGCGTCCTCCTCGCTGATCAGGACCATGGTCACGCGGGCCTCCAGCTTGACGCCCAGGAAACCCTCCTCGCACCGAGAGGCGCAGCGCGTTCCACCCGAGCAGCTCGTCACGATGACGACCTGGTCCTTGAGGCGCTCGTCCTCCCCCACCTCCTCCTGCGCGTGCTCGGCGTGGCACTCCCCCGTGAGGTCGAGGGCGTTCTTCACGTGGGCGAGGGTGCCGCCGGTCAGGGCGTCGCTCAGCGGGTCGGGGAAGCCGGGCACCCCTTTGGTGTGCTTGTCTTCGACGGCGGCCAGATCGAGGTCCTCGGCGCTCGGCCAGTTGACCTCGTGCCGGATGGGATCGATCTCGAAGGGCACCTCCGCGGCGGCGCCGGCGAGCTCACAGGCGGGAGCACAGAGAAGCGCCAGAAAGGCGAGAACCGGGGCTTGCTTCTTCACGGGCTGGCCGGGCTCCTTCGAGGGAGGCCACCATTCTCGCGCGACACGCGGGACCTCCGCAAGAGGCCTCTCGCCTCCAGCCGAAGCCCGTGGTAGACATCCGCCGTCCAACCGAGGTGCTGGCGATGAGCGGCCACAACAAATGGAGCACCATCAAGCACAAGAAGGGGCGCGCGGACGCCAAGCGTGGGCGGATCTTCACGCGCCTGATCAAGGAGATCACGGTCGCGGCCCGACTGGGCGGCGGAGACCCTGACGGCAACCCGCGGCTGCGAGCAGCCATCACGGCGGCCAAGTCGGCGAACATGCCGCTGGACAACATCGAGCGCGGGATCAAGAAGGGCACCGGAGAGCTTGAGGGTGTCAACTATGAAGAGGTGCTTTACGAAGGCTACGGCCCCGCCGGCGTAGCCGTCCTCGTCGAGGCGGTGACCGACAACAAGCAGAGAACGGTCGCCGACGTCCGCCATATCTTCAGCAAGTACGGCGGCACCCTCGCCGAGCCCAACGCCGTGGCCTGGCAGTTCGACCAGGTAGGCGAGGTGCTGATCGAGGCCATCGACGCGGACGAGGACGACGTCATGATGGCCGCCCTCGAGGCTGGCGCCGACGACCTCGTGAACGAGGAAGGGGTCTACGTGGTGCGCACGAGCATGGACAGCCTCTTCGGGGTCCAGAAGGCCCTGGAGGACGCCGGCATGCACCCGAAGGAGGCCAACCTCTCGTACAACCCCAAGAACCTCCTCGAAGTGCCGGTCGCGAAGGCGGCGTCGGTGTTGCGCCTGCTCGACGCCCTCGACGACTGCGACGACGTGCAGAAGCTGCACACCAACGCAGACCTGCCCGACATGGAAGAGGAGTAGGGGCAGAGCGCTGACCGGACCCGGCGACACGGTCGTCCTAGGCATCGATCCGGGCTCGCTCAAGACCGGATACGGTGTGCTCGTGCGCCGGCGAGACCGCCGGCTGGAGGTGCTCGCCGCAGGGGACATCCGGACGAGGTCGGAGCAGCCGCTGCCCGAGCGCCTCGCGCTCATCTACGAGCGCCTGCGCGATCTCATCGAGGAGCACCGCCCCGCGGCGGTGGCGGTGGAGCAGGTCTTCGTCAAGCACCACCCGAGGAGCGCCCTGGTCCTCGGCCACGCCCGCGGGGTAGCCCTGCTCGCAGCGCAGCTCTCGGGAGCGGCCGTCTTCGAGTACGCGCCCGCGGACATCAAGCGGCGAGTCGTGGGCAGCGGCCGCGCGACCAAGGAGCAGGTCTCGCGGATGGTGTGTCACCTGCTCTCCGTCAAAGACAGGCTCGGCGAGGACGCGACCGACGCCCTCGCGACGGCGCTCTGCCACGCGCTCCACCCGGACCCAACCGGAGAGCTTCGATGATCGGCTACCTGAAGGGAAAGGTCGTCGCGGGCTCCGCGGACCGTCTGATCCTCGACGTCCGCGGCGTCGGCTACGAGGTCCTCGCCCCCACCCCCGTCGTCGCACGGGCCGCCGTCGGCGGCGAGCAGGACCTCGAGATCTTCGTGCACACCCACGTCAGCGACGGCAAGCTCGAGCTCTACGGCTTCTTCGACGCGGAGGCGCGAGACGCCTTCAGGCACCTCATCGGCATAAGCGGCGTAGGCCCGCGCAGCGCCCTCGGCGTGCTCTCCGTCCTCGACGTCGACGAGCTCCGCCGCGCCATCGCCCTCGAGGACAGCCGCGCCATCCAGCGCGCGCCCGGCATCGGCAAGAAGATCGCCGGCCGCATCGTGCTCGAGCTGGCCGAGAAGGGCCTCGCGGCGAGCACCCTGCCGACCGTGGCTCCGAAAGCGGGGGCGCCGCGCGATCCGATCCGTGAGGACTCGGTCATGGCGCTCAAGGCGCTGGGATTCCCGCCCCGCGAGGCGCTCGAGGCCGTCGAGCAGGTCATCGCGCGCAAGGAGCGCCCGGAGAACGTCGAGGACACCGTAGCGGAGGCGCTGCAGGTGCTGACCGGGCGCTGAGGGCTCAGTAGCAGCCGCCTCGCAGGGCGTGGACCTCGCCGTTGGCGAAGGAGAGGTAGATGTGATCGCCGGACCAGACGACGTCCCTGGCGACATAGCGGGGCGCGCCCGGCGCCTTCACGTCCACGATCGCCCAGCCGACGCCGATGCCGGCCACGTGGGCCGTGTCGCCGCCGAGGTCGAGGGCCCGCAGGCGAATGAAAGGAGGCGCCCCCCAACCTTCGCCGGGCTGCCGCAGATCCAGCATGCCCCGGGGGAGCGGCGCCCGGGCGTCGCTCACGTCGATCGTGCGAAGGAGGCCGCCCGCGTGGATAACGACGGCGGTTTGCCCGTTCACGCGCACGCCTTCTGTCATGCCGCCCGTCGAGAGCGAGCCGCGGAGCTTCGGGGCGGCGGGATCGCTGACGTCGACCACGTGGAGCCCTGCGACGCCGCCGGCCACGTAGGCCCAGCCCGAGACCACGTGCACGTCCCGGGCGAGCCCGGGCAGGGCAATCGCCGAGAGCTCCTCGGGGCGGACAGGGTTGCCGATGTCCAGGATGCGGAGCCCGCCCGAGGGAGGGCCCTGCCCCCTCCGCCTCTCCGACGACGGCGAGCTTCTGATCAACCTCCAGCGGATCGTCCGGGGCGTGTCCCTGTACCGGCGCCTGCACCAGGTCCGCCACTACTGGATCTACACTCCGGGCAACGAAGCCGAGGCCGAGGCAGGCTGTGCCTTCCCGGCCTCCCAGGGGACCACGCCGATGCAGATGACGTGCTGCAGCTCGAATCACCTCGGCGGCCACGACGCGAACCTGGACGACAGCTGCGACTCGAACCCGGGCTCCTGGGGCACACCCACCTGGATGGACCTGGGCTTCTCCATCACAGGCGAGCACTCCTACGTCTACGAGCTGAGGAGCCACAACGAGAGCTGGCGAGGGGACGAAGCTTTCGGCTACGTCCGGGCCACGGCCTACGGCGACCTCGACTGCGACGCTTACCAGTCGACCTTCACCCGCCTCGCCTACGGCCGCACCACTCCCGAGGGCTGCGATGCCGAGATCGTGCCCGGAGAGTACGTCAAGAACCCCGGCGAGTGAGGCCTCAGGCGAAGAGCAGCATCGAGAGCTTCGAGCGGTATCGCGTCGTGACCGGGTTGTCCGGCCCGAGCAGGTCGAAGACCTCGATCATCGCCTTGCGAGCCGCGCCATCTCCGTAGGCCGCGTCCTTCTCCACGACCGAGAGCAACACCTCGAGGCCGTCCTCGTGGCGCCCGGCCGAGACCATGGCGCGGCCGAGCTCGATGCGGGCGTCGAGATCGCCGGGGCTGGCCTCGACCTTGTGCTCTAGCTCCGCGACGTCCCCGCGCGCCTCGCCGAGCTCCAGCCTCGCGCGGACCGACCGGGCCTCCGGGGTGTCGACGCACGCGTCGACCCTGCCGAACACGGCGCGGGCGTCGCTCGCCCTGCCGCCCTCGAGCAGCAGCGAGGCGAGCGCGACGCGCGCGCCCACGTGCTCCGGTGAGTCACGCAGGACCTGGCGCAGGCGGGAGATCGCGCCCTCGAGGTCCCCGGCCTCGGCCTCTCCGCGAGCGCGCTCGAGCTGCAGGTCGGCGGTGGCCGGCATCACGCGCTCGAGGAAGACGCGCACTCCCCGCTCGTCCATGGCCCCCACGAAGCCGTCGGCGACGCGCCCGTTCTTGAAGACCTGGACCGCCGGGATGCTCTGGATGCGGAACATCTGGGCCAGCGACGGGTTCGCGTCGACGTCGATCTTGGCCAGGATGAAGCGCCCCTTCCCTTCCACCGCGAGGCGCTCGAGGATCGGCCCGAGGGTCTTGCACGGCTCGCACCACGCCGCCCAGAAGTCCACGACGACCGGCACGGAGTTGGAGCGCTCCAAGACCTCCTCCTCGAAGGTCGCGGTCTGGACGTCGACGATGGTCTTCGGCTCGTTCATGGAGCCTCCGGTGGCATGGCTTCGAGGTCGGGGACCTTACACCCCGAAACATGGGCACGCGAGGGACCGACGTCCAGCCCACGGCGACCTCCTCGCCCACGTCCACGTCCTCGTCCTCACCACTCCACTCACGCTCGACTGGTGACCGGCTGAGTGGACGCGCTTCGGGTCACGTGACAGCGGGGACATGCGCGCGGCGTGGGGCGGCGCCGGCCATCTGCGTAGTTTCGCAGCCGGGGCCTGGCCCCGGCCACGGTCCCGGCCACCGCCACGGTCCCCGGGACTCCCCGCGCCGGATCCGCCTCCATCGCCACCGGCAAGCACCGCCGACGCAGGCCCACGTTCGACCCGGACCGGCGGCGGACGGCGGCTCCGCTACACAGGAGCAGTCGGCGAAGCCTGACTGCGGGTCCACCAATCGACCGTGCCACTCCCCCGTCCCCGCTTCCGCTCCTCCTCCCCCTTCGATATGGTCCGACGCGATCGCCTCTTCTTGGCACCAGGGACCGGATGCGTTCACACGGGCACAGCGAGACAGGCCGCGGGCTACAGACAGTCCTTGTCGCCGCCGTCGCTCTGCTCCTCGCCGCACCCGCCGCTGCGGAGGCCCGTGACGGCGATCCCTGGGCGCGCTCCGTCTGGGAGGACGTCTCCCTCGGCCTCCCGACCACCGACCTCGCCGCCGTCGCGGGGCTGCCCGGGGACGCGGAGGTCGTGCTCGTTGGTGGGTCGGGCTTCGTCTACCGCACCGACGACTCGGGTGACTCGTGGCGCATGGTGCTGCGGGTCGTCGCCTCTGCCGGCAGGTCCGGCGGAGACGACGAGGGCGAAGAGGAGGACGAGGACGAGAACCTCGACGAGCTCGCCGAGGAGTACTTCGAGCAGCTCTTCAGCGATGCCGAGCAGGTGGGCGGGGTCGACTACGCCGAGGCCATCGAGAGGAGCCTGCGCGACCAGGCCCAGGAGCTGGCCGAGGCGGAGGTGGAGCGGCTGAGGGCGCGGACGAAGCGCGAGGACGAAGGCGGTGGAGACCTGCAGTCCAGGCTCGCCGACCAGCGCATCAGGCGCATCCGCACCTTCGAGAAGCACCCGAGCACGGTGCTCGTGTGCAGCGAGCAGGGCCTCTATCGCTCGACCGACGGCGGGCGTCGTTTCGAGCTCGTCCGCATGGCCATCGGCTCCGGGGATCGGGTCATCGAGGACGTGCTTCTGCTCAAGGACGGGCGCATCGTGGCCGCCACCGAAGGCGGCGTCCTCGTCAAAGACCCGGGAGAAGCCGCGCGCCAGAGCGCCATTCCCCGCCGCAACCAGCCCGTTCGCGCGCTGCTCTACCACTCCGAGTCCGGGCGCATCCTGGCAGGCACCGACGACGGCATCCTGGTCAGCAGGGACCGGGGCGTGAGCTTCGTCTACGCCTACGTGCCTGCCGGCGGCAAGGCCAGGAAGGTGCGCTCTCTGGCCATGCCCTCCACCATGCCGCGCGTGGTGCTCGCGGGCACCGACGCAGGGCTGCTCCGCAGCCAGGACGGAGGCCGGAGCTTCCGCGCCGTCGTCCCCGCCGGCCTGGGCACGACCCCCGTGCGACGGATCGCCTCGGCGGCCGGAGAGCCCCACGTGCTGCTCGCCACCTCGCGCGGAGTCTTCCACAGCGACGACGGCGGCTTGAGCTTCCGGGCCTTCCGCGCCGGCCTCGCCGATGAGGGGGTACGCGACGTCGCCGCCTCCCGCCTCGACCGCGCCCTCCACTTCTGGGCGGCCACGCGCTCCGGCGTGCACCGCTTCGTGCCACGGAAGAAGGTCAAGCGAGACCGCCGCACCTGGCTCATCCTCAAGAGCCTCGGCGCGACCGACCCGAGCCTGCCCGAGGTGCTCGACAGAGCCACCAAGCACATGTCCCTGTCGCCCTCGATCGCCCACAGGCTGGACACCCGGCTGCGCTGGCGGTGGGCGGGCCCCTTCGTCGTGTTCGAGCACCAGCGCGCCTACGAGCGCAACGAGTCGCGGCCGCACCCCTTCGACCCGTACCAACCCTACCTCGGTGAGAACGTCTCGGTCGTGCCCACCGACGAGGAGACCCGCCTCACGGTGTTCTTCGAGCTGCGCGACCTCATCTTCGATCCCGCCGAGATGACCATCCAGCAGTACCGGGAGAGGGCCACCAAGAAGAGGCGCCGCCTGCGCCAGCGGGTAGCCAAGATTTTCGGCGCCCGCCGCGTGCTGATCTTGCGCCTGCTCTCGGCCCGCCGCGAGGGACGCTCCTTCCGGCGCCGCCTGCAACAGCTCGCCACCCTCACCGCCAACCTCGACGCCTACACCGGCAACTCGCTCAGCTGGGCTCAGGTCGAGGACATCCTCAAAGCCAAAGCGGAAACGGAGCCCTGACCATGGCAACGACACCCAGATCAACGATCTCGCTCTCCGCGGCGCTCCTCTGCGCGATCGCCCTCCTCCTGCCGACCGCCGTGTTGGCTCAGGGGTCCATGGAGCAGCGCTACGCCGCGTTGATGAAGCGCTTCGCCGACGAGCCCGGCATTCGCACGGTCCAGGAGGACGCGATCCGCTACGCCTCCGCCGAGCCCGAGCGCGCAAGCAGCTGGTTCACCCGCTCCGCGTGGGCCAACATCGCGCCGAGGCGCGTGCGCGCGCAGCTCGACCGTGACTTCCGCGACAACCGCAGCGCCACGAGCAAGGACCGCGCAGAGATCAGCGCCCGGACCGACCTCGACGACGACTCCCTGTGGCAGTTCACCGCCGAGTGGGACCTCTCGCGCCTGGTCTACAACCCGGACACGGTGCGGGCGGCCACACAGGCCATCGACCTCGCCGAGCTGCGGGAGGACGTGCTCAACGCGGTGACCAAGATCTTCTTCGAGCGCCGCTCCCTGAGGGTCGAGCTCGAGCTCTCCCCGCCTGCCGACTTCACGGACTTCGCGTCCAAGCGCCTGCGCGTAGACGAGCTCACCGCCGACCTCGACGCCCTGACCGGGGGCGCCTTCACCCAGCGCATGAGGTCCATGAAGACGTCGCGCACGAAGAAGGGCAGGAAGTAGTCCGCGCTACTTCCCCAGCAGCTCCTCGATCTTCTCCTTCATCTCGGGGAGCTCCTCGATCTTGAAGCCGATGGTGCGGTGGCGGACCACGCCGGCGCGATCGACGAGGAAGGAGGCGGGCATGGCGTCGATGTTGAAGAGCCCCATGGCGACGGAGTCCGGATCGAAGCCCACCGGGTAGTTGGGCTCGTACTTCTTGATGAAGTCCTTGGAGCGGTCTGAGAGCCGGTCGGTGCCGATGGCGAGCACGCGGAAGCCCCTGGCCCGGTACTCCTCCTGCAGCTTGCGCAGCACCGGCAGCTCCCGCTTGCAGGAGCCGCACCAGGAGGCGAAGAAGGTGACGTAGGTGATCTTGCCCTTGAACCACGCCGGGTTCACCGTCTCGTCGCCGTCGGTCTTGATGTCCATGCGAGGCGGGATCGGCTTGCCGACGATGTCCTCGGTGCTCGAGGTGTCGACATCGGCGGCGGCCACCGAGGGGCCCTTCACGAGGCCGTCCGAGCAGCAGCGGAACCCGGTCGTGCGGTTCCGGATGCCCGGGCCGAAGGTGTAGGAGCGCTTGTTGCACGACGCCCGCTCGCCGGAGCGGTAGTCGCCGCCGACCTGGGCTGCGAGCGAGGGCTCGGCTCCGACCCACTCGCCGAGGTTGCCGGCGAGGTCGTATATGCCCGTGGGCGTGCGGCAGCCCGCGAGGCTGCCCGTGGGGACCGGCTCGCCCTCGTACTTGTCCTCGGCGTCCTGGCAGCGGCCCTTCTCGTAGAAAGGACCGTAGGGGTACATGCTGCCCTCGACGGCGTCGTCGGCGAAGTAGCGGTTGTTGTTGTTGTCCTCGGCGGGCTGGCCGGCGCAGGCCGTGACCCACTCCTGCTCGGTGCACAGGCGCTTGCCCACCTTCTCGCAGGCGGCCTTGGAGTCGTGCCAGGAGAGGTGCGCCGACACCGCGCCGGGCACGCTGAGGGCGCGCCCCTGTGAGTCCACCGAGGCCTCGAAGGCGTCGATGTAGAAGCTCTTGTCCCCGAGCGACACCTTGACCTGTGTCGGGGTCGCGGTCGTGGCCTTGACCTCGGCCGCGGCAGGCTTGGCGGGGGCGCCGCCCTTCAGCGCGTGCTGGAGGTAGTACTCGATGATGGCAGGGCCCGCGGCGCCCGTCACGAGGCGCCCGTTGATGTACATGCGCGGAGTGCCCCAGATGTAGGCGCGCCCGGCCACCGCGATGTCCTTGCGGATCTTCTGCTCGGTGGCGGGGTCGCTGAGGCAGGCCTTCCACTTCGCCATGTCGACGCCGAGCTTCTGCGCGAAGCCCTCCACCGACTTCTCGTCGAGGCTCTGCTGGTTGTCGTAGAGCTTGTCGTGCAGCTCCCAGAACTTGCCCTGCTTGCCCGCGCACTCGGCCGCCCGGGCGGTGTGACAGGCGTGCTCGTGCATGCGATCGCCGCCCATGCGCGGGTTGCAGTCGGCGTTCATCGGGTAGTGCTTCATCACGACCCGGATCTTGTCTTTGAACTTCTCCTTCACCTTGCGCATGTTCAGAGACAGGATGCGGCAGTAGCCGCACTCGAAGTCGCTGAAGAGCACGATGGTCACCGGCGCGTCGGGCTTGCCCCAGGCGTGGTCGTCCGCGCCGACGGGCACCTCGAAGTAGCTGAGCCCGTTCTCGGTCCGCACGGCCTGGGGTTTCGAGCCGGAAGCCGGTGCCGCGGCACGGGGCGGCGCTGCCGCGGTCTTGGACGGCGCCTTCTTCGGTGCGACGGCCCCGGTCGCTGCCCCGGGCGCCGGGGCCATGGCCGCGGTCTCCGCGGCGATGGCGGCGCCGATCTGAGCGGTCGCCGCGTTCGCGAGGGCGGCCTCGCTGCGCCCGTACCACATGCTGGAGACCAGGTAGGCAGCCACCACCACGACGGCAGCCTGGGCCGTGGGACGCGCGATGGCGAGGGCCTCCTCGACGACCAGCCCGAGGCGTCGGCCGAGGGGCTCCGGCCCGCGGTCGGCGAACCAGGCGAGGAGCGTGACCGCCAGGTTGACGGCGTACATCTGCATGCAGTGCACGCAGTATGTCTTCAGCACGAAGCCGGAGATGTAGGCCAGGTAGACGGAGTAGAGGCAGCTGAGCAGCCCGATGCCGAAGAGGAAGCGGATCGCCGTGCGCGCCTCACCGGCACCCTCCTCGGGGTCGCGCAGCTTGGCGATGGCGAACAGGGCGAGGAAGGCCATGACGACGTAGGTTGGGATGGCCAGCAACGCCACCGGGAGGCCCGCGAAGGTCGACCACTCCGAGGTGGCCACCTTGTCGCAGTTGAAAGAGCCCCCGTAGTTGCAGCCGCTCTCGTAGCCGGGATCGTACTGGAGCCTCAGCTTCACCAGGGCCAGGTAGGCCGAGATGTGAACACCGTAGAGCAGGATGAATGGGGCCGCGAAGAGGTAGCCCGCCTTCGGCTCCTTCACTTCTCCTGCGCCCTCAGGTCCGTCGCCTGCGTTGCTCTTCGTCTCGCTCATTCTCTCTCCTCGCGAGGGTGTCTCGTGAGCGCCTTGCTTGGGGGAACAGTCGGCAGGCTGCTAGCATCCGACGGTGTCACTCGCAACCGGAGCCCGCGCAGACTTGGCCGTGCACTCTCCACCCCGCTCGCCACATCGGGCGCTCCTGGCGGCAACGCTGGCGGCGGCCCTGTCCTGGATCGCTCCTGCCGCTGCCGAAGCGCGGGAGCTGGAGCTGGTCGGCGTGCGCGCCGGCCCCGGCGGGTCCATCCGGCTCATCGAGAGAGACGCCCCTTCGACCTACCGCTTCGAGCACCTGCGCCTCCTCGAGATCCCCCTCGACGAGCCCGGAGAGCCCGCGACCCGGATGCTGGTCTCGGAGCAGGACGCCGCGCGCCGCCAGCGGGCGGGCCTGGTCGAGGTGCACCGCCAGGCCCTGCGGCGGGCGCGCGGGCGATGCCAGGACCAGGCCGAGCTCGACGGCTACAGGGCCCCCTCCCGAGCCCACTGCTACGCCCCCCGCACCGAGGCCCGGCAGGCACCTCGAGTCATCGATCCGGATGCCCCCGAGGAGGAGGCCGGCTACGCCTGGACCTGCGTGCTGGTCTCGGACGACGGGGCCCGCGCCCGTGTCGTCCTGGAGGTGGGGCACGCCGCCACCGAGGTGCGCCTCGCGCGCCAGATCTCGGGGGAGCCCCTCCCGGTCGCGCGCATCGAGCACTCACCGGTCGACCTGCGCTTTCGCGGCGCCCGCCTCCTGCCCGTGGTGGCCCTGCACCGCGCCTGGGTGCTGCCGGCCAGCGCGGCCGGCGAGCCGCCGGGCTTCCTGCTCGTGATGCGGAGGAGCCGCCTGCCCGAGCCCGAGATCGCGGTCGACGAGGTCGCCGTGCTTATCGCGCCGGGCCTCCCGGACCGGGAAGGCCGGCATCCGGGACGGGTTGTGCAGCTAAATCGGAGCTCTGCGCATCACGGGCGTCGGCCGTGGAGTCTGTGACGACGGGCCCGAATCTGCGGTCCCAGATCCTCGTCACCCAGGGCGTGGCGTAGACGATGACGAGCGCGAGCACGACGCCGGCGATGAGGTCGATGACGTAGTGGTAGCGCAGGTAGACCGTGCTGAAGATCAGCGCCGAGATCACCGGCAGCAGCGCCCACGCCACCCTGGGCACCATCCGGAAGGCGTAGATCAATACGATCAGAGAGACCTGGGTGTGGCCCGAGGGGAAGCAGTCGTGCTTGACGAGCTCCATCGAGTGGAGGCTCTCGCGGATGCGATCGGTCAGCAGGATGCCTTCGAGCTCGGTCCGGTAGTTGAGCATGTACTGCCCCTCCGCGGTCTCGGCGAAGATGTAGGGGCTGCGGACGGGCACCATGATGTAGATCAGGTAGGCGGTGAGGAAGCCCGTCGCCACGGCGGTCATGAGCTCGTCGAGATCCCTGATGCGATCGTCCTTGAGCAGGAGAAGCGCGACGAGCAGGGGCAGGTAGTAGAAGGTGGCGTAGACGACCTGCAGGACCTCGGTCAGGACGGGGTGGTAGTAGCGCTCGATCCACTCCTGGGGGTTGACACCGAAGATCTGGTGGTCGATGCGGATCAGCTTGGCTTCGGGGCGCAGCGGGTTGACGAAGGGGATGATCTCGCTGAGCAGGAGGAAGGCGAATGGCATGGTGGCCGACATGATCAGGAAGCGCGCGATGGTCTGCCGGCGCGGCGACAGGCGGCGGATCAACACGACGACCGCGGCCGTGGTGCACAGGAGCGCGACCTGGAGGGCGAGCACCATCCCGCTCGCCGGAAGGTGCTGATAGAATGCCAGCACGATGAAGGCGACGATGATCCAGTACCCCAGGACCACGGCCTCGACCGGTCTGGTTACGAGTGGTGAAGGCGAGAAAGGCATCGTTGGTGGCTGTGCCTGCGTAGAGCCCCCGGTAGCCGCAGCCTCCCTACCCCGCCCTGGGGAGGCCGAAGGGTCTTCAATTATGGCTCCGACCGGGAGACGAAGCAAGCGCGACGCGCCGCCAGGGCCGGCTCGCGGGCCTTCCCTCACGCGCGGTCTCGCCGCCGCGGCCGCCGCGCTGCTCTGCCTGCTCGCCGGCTGCAACGTCCCTTCCCCCCTCGGCAAGCAGGAGCGTGAGCAGACACCTCCGCTCATCGTGCTCGGCGGCACGGGCGCCATCAGCCACGCGGTCCTGCTCGATCCCGCCGTCGCCTGCGCTCCCGCCGGCCCCTACGAGTGCCCCTGGGAGCTCGGCGTCGGGGAGCCCGGCGCCCTGTGGGTCCACGTTCGCCTCCCGGACCCGCCCATCCCTCGCTCGCTTCCCCTGCCCCCGCAGCCGGAGGTCCACGTGTCCGGGGGGAGCTCCACGCCGGTTCAGGGCTCCCTCGACACGCCGCCCCTGCTGCTCTACGACGAGGGAGCCGAGGACATCAAGATCCGTGTGCTCGGGCCTGGCTGCCTGAGCCGCGAGGGCACGCTGCCGCGCCTCGCCGACGTGCTCTACGAGCAGGACCTGTCGGGCGTGCTGGCCGTGCACTTCGTCTCGGCGGCGGTGCCCATCGAGGTGGGCCTCGCGGATCGCGAGCGGGTGCCTTCCGGCACCGTCGTCCGGACCCTGCCTGCCCTGGTCGGCAAGGAGCAGCTCGGCACCAGCTTCACCACCCCCTGCGAGCTTCCCCTCGGCGACCCGGTCTACGTGCCCGCACGTCGCCCCCTCCGGCTCGAGCTGCGTTTCAGCGCCGGCGAGGAGCGCACCTGGAACCAGGTGGCCGAGATCCAGACCCCGGGCGTGACCGACATGCTCCCCGGCTTCTACGAGGTCAGCTCCGGAGACGTCCCGCGCAACTGGCGTTTCCGCGTCACCCTGCGCGGCCGGGACGTCAGCGGAAACGCCAAGTGCCGCGTGCCCCGCGTCACCGCGGTGTTTCCGTGTGACGACGGGGTCCTCCTCACGAGAGCTCCGCGCGCCGTGGAGGTCACCGCGGACCTGCCGGGAGGCATCCAGATCACCGGAAAGGCCCGGCCGGTCGCCGACCCCGAGCTCGAGAGCGCGATCGCCGCCGCGGTCTCGGACGCGGTCACCGCGCGGCTATCACTGGCTCCCACCGGGTGCTGGCTCACGATCCGCCCGCGCACCTCGTCCGGCCGGGAGGCCGTGATCCACCGGGTCGTATCCATCGGCCCGAAGGGCACCGTGCGCCGCTTCGTCGACGAGGCTTTTCTGCCACCCGGTCGCTACCGCCTCCAGATCTGGTACCGCATCCCGGGCCGCGCGGGCCTCGTGTCCCACGAGCTCCGCCGCACCCTCGTGGACTCGGACACCTGCGAGCTCTCCGCGGCGCTGCCCACCCCATAGCAGCGTGCCGCGCGCAGCGCCTGCACGCTGCTCCCTTGCCCTTGCCCCTGCCCATGCCCCTGCCCGTGCACGCGTCGCCAGACCCCAAACAAGCGAATAGCCATTAGCCCTTAGCCATTAGCTCAGGCATTCTCGTTGCTTCGGCGAAGTGGGCACTTCACCTGAAACGCGAAGGCGCGAGCGGAGACGCAGCCGCAAGTGCGCAGGGTCTCAGGCTAACCGCTAACAGCTAACAGCCAACAGCTAGATCGAACGCCAGACGCCTGCCAAGGCGACATCGCCACCCCGCTCCGCTAGAATGATCCCATGCCCGAGCGTAGCGACCCAGATGTCCCGCTCCTGCTGCGCGGCGACGTCCTGAACTGGCTTCGGCCGGAGTGTCTGCTCCGCCCGCGCGTGCACTCCGTCAGCCGCCGGGCGCGCGTGGCCCTCGAGGCCGTCAAGCTCGGTCGCGTCCAGCTCGCCGAGGACTTCTTGCAGGAGGTCTTGGAGCGCCTCGCGGACAAACCCGAGCAGCCCGAGATCGACGACATCGTCGACGAGCTGAAGGGAGCGGAGAGGAGCATAGCCCCGGACTGGCCCTACTCCTCGGTCGAGGAGAGGCTCATCCCCCTGCCGCAGCAGAGACGCTCGGTGGCCACGGACATGGCCACGGTCCCGGGAGGCGCGATGGTCGTGCTCCTCGCCGAGGCCCACGCGGACAAGCAGACCGGCTCGACGAAGCCGCGCTGGAGGCTCGTCTGGGTAGACCTCGGCTCCTTCGAGGTCGACCACGTGCGGACCTTCGTGCACAGCGGGCCCGGGCCGGGCGGCGTGCTGCTCTCTCCAGGGCACGACGACGACGCTCCCCTCGCGGTCATCTACGGATCGGTGCTGATCCGCTTCGACACGGCCGGGCGCACGCGCGTCACGGACCTCCCATTCCTCCGGCACACGGGCGCGCACGTCAGGATGCAGGCCGCCGCCCTCGACCCCGAGAGCTCGGAAGTCGTCCTCGCCATCCAGGAGGGCGACACGGTGCACGTGGTCCGCCTCGGCAAGCGCGGCTCGGTGGCTACGCTCGTACGCTACCCGGGCCAGATCGACCGCTTCGCCGTCGGGCCGGGCATGCTGGTCGGCGTGGGTCTGCGGGACATAGTCTGCATGGACCTCGAGAAGGGCCGGACCTCGATGCGCGACCTGCACCCCTACTTCGCCGACCAGCCGGTCTGCGGGCGAGCCTCGCCGGTGGTGCTGTCGGACCGGAGCATCCTGGTCCAGGAGGGGCGGAAGGTCCTGCGGGTCTCCCGGGACCTCCGCGTCGTCGAGACCGAGTACATCTTGGACGAGGAGATCGACCGCCTCCTCGGCTGGGACGACCGCCTCGTGCGCGTGGAGTCACGCCGGGAGATCGGGGCCCTGCGCATCCGGGTGGACAAGCGGGTGAGAGCGGTTGGCCGTTAGCGCCTAGCGGTTAGCCAGCGAGTAGCCAATGGCTAGTGGCTAATGGCTAATGGCTAAAAGCTAGTAGCTACTTGTCGAAGAGCCCGCTGAAGTCGTCGTCCTCGTCCCTGGTGCCCAGCTCGAGGTCGTCCAAGAGGTCTTCTTCGATCTCCGGCATGACCTCGTCCAAGACGGGGTCCGGCGGGAGGGAGCGGACCTCGGCGAGGAGGGTCTTGAGCTTGGCGCTCGGGGCGTAGTGGGCGTATGCCGCGAGAGCCTCACCTCGGTTCGGGTTCTCCTCGCACAAGACGATGCGCCGGAGCTGCGGGAGGGCGGCGCGCATCTCCCACCACTCGACCGCCTGGATCGCCTCGAACTGCACAGGGGGCCGCTCATCCTCGAGGTGGCGCAGCAGCCGCTTCCTGTAACGCTTCAGGCCGCTTCGGCCCATGGCGAAGATGGCGCTGACCTGAGCCTGCTCGCGCTCGTCCCGGTAGAGCGCCTCTATCAGCTCGGCCACCTCGTGGCGGTAGCCGAAAGATCCCAAGGCCTCCACCGCTCGGCGCCGGACCTCGAGGGGAGCCGCCGTGTCGCGGGCCAGGCCCAGGACGCGGTCGAAGACGGTGCGCGCCATGCGCACGTCTCGCAGGGAGTCCGCCGTGTAGCAGTCCGGCTCGAAGTCCGGCTCCATCGCCCCCTCGTCGCTGGCCGTGTCCAAGAAGCGGCCCAGCCCGATGCAGGCCAGCCCTCGAGCCTGTGGGTCGGCCTCGTTCTGGAGGGCGTCGAGCAGGAAGGGGATCATACGCGGGTCTTCCCAGTAGTCGGCCAGCGCACGGTAGGCCTCTGCCCGCACCCCGGGCGAGGTCTCCCTCGCCCACATGAGGAGCTCCCCGACGGGATCGTCGGACTCGCCGATGTCCGCTTCGATCTCCTCGATGCGGCGCAGCCGCTCGTTCAAGATGCGTGTGCTCAGGGGGCGAACCAAGGGTGCCTCTCAACAGTTGGGCGCCTGGTACTATACCCTAGCCTGGTTCCCGTCCTGAAACTCCCGTTTCAGGACGGGGGCTGTGTCGGGTAGCCCGGGG
>CAZQPP010000036.1:0-28000 GCA_964594295.1 uncultured Myxococcales bacterium
GTTGGTAACACCCCGGGCTACCCGACACCGCTCCAGCGGCGGGCCCCCCTTTTTGCCAACGCGCCTTGGGCCCCAGGCTCTTCAAGGCCCACTCGAGGGCCGGTGAGATCTGCTGGTTCAGGCTGCTGCCCGTGTAGACGATGTGCCCGGACTCCTCGAGGCCCTCGTACTGGACCGGGTACCAGAGCAGGCCGCCTCCGGACTCGACGACGGGCTTGACCGCCTTCCTCGATGACGAGGTCCAGCAGCCGAAGAGCGTGTCTATGCCGGTGCTCATCAGGCCGCGCGCGTGGTGCGCGAAGGTGTCGGGGTCCGAGGCCCCGTCGGCGGGCACGGGCTCTATCTGCCGGCCGAGCACTCCGCCCGCCGCGTTGATCTCCTCGAAGGCCATGGTCTCCACGTCGAGGAGCTGTCGCTCGCTGACCGCCATGGTCCCGGTCAGGGAGTGGAGCAGCCCGACGCGAACCGTCGCTTCGTGTGCCTTGCGGGGTGGCATGTGCATCTCCTCTTGGACGGGCCGCTAGCATCGACTGCACCCCCAATGATGCTACGGCTTCAACGCCGTGTGCGCCAAGACCTCCTGGCCGCCGATCGACACCGCCTCGTCCGCGGCGTTGAAGAGCACTTCCGTACCGTCGGGGAGGCGCCAGCGGGTGGGCACGACGTGGACGTTCTTCCGGGCGAGGAAGTCGAAGAGCGCGTTGGTCAGGGTCTCGGGGGGCTCGGCGGGCACCGGGTCGAGGGGGACCGAGGGGAGGGCGCCGATCGACAGCGCCGTGCGCTGCTCGTCGAGGCCCCAGGTCCGGCGCTCCTCGGGCAGGGCGCGGAGGTCGTCGGAGAGGAAGAGGGCGCCGCCGGCGAAGGCGACGACCCAGGAGCCGGCCTCTACCTCCTCGCGCGCCAGGGTGCGGAGGATGGGCGGATCGGGGTCGCAGAGGATGGCCAGGCACACCGGCCACCGGGCCGCGACGCTGCGCGCCTGGTTGGCGACGAAGGGCCAGGAGGCGCCGACGTTCTCGAAGACGATGTCGTTGCCGAGGCGCCAGGCGTCAGCGTAGGGGAGGGAGGGGGTCTGGGGCGCCCCGACGGCGAGCAGGATGGTGTCGGGGCCGGCCGCCTCGCGGATGATCGACATGGCGCGGTGGTAGGCCTGCATGCCGGTCACCTGCTCGTGACGGCCGCCGGGGAAGGTGCCCGTGAAGAGGAAGTCTATCTTGAGCAGGTCGTAGCCCCACGAGACGATGCGCTCGATGGTCGCGCGGAGGTGCGCGGCGGCCTCCGGGTGGGTCGGGTCGAGGATGCGCATGGTGCCGTGCTTGCTGTGGTTCCAGGTCGTGCCCTCGACCAACCACTCCGGGTGTCGCGTGGCCAGCTCGATGTCCTCCTCCACGAGCAGGGGCGCCAGCCAGACGCCGGTCGCGAAGCCGTCTTCGCGCAGGTCTTCGGAGAGGTCGTCGAGGCCCTCTTTGAACTTCTGGTTGGGCTGCCAGTCGCCCCAGGCGCGCTGCCAGCCGTCGTCCACGACGACGCGCAGAGGTGGGGCACCTCCGGGCAGCAGAGGTGCGAGCAGCTCCTTGGCGATGGCGGCGTTGGCGCGCACCGCCGCGTCGTCGACGGTGTCGAAGAGCTCGTACCAGGAGTTCCAGCCCGCGTCGGCCGGGACGGGGTGCGACGCGCGGCGTGAGGAGAGCGCTTCACCGTAGCGGCGCCCAAGCTCTGCGAGATCCCCGCCGCCGGCGAGCCACCAGGTCTCTCCGGTGAGGCGTTCGCCCGACTTCAGAGGGACCACGTCTTGCGGCCCACCGCCTCCGCCGAGGCGCAGGATCAGGTCGTCGCCGGAGGCGGCCTCGGCCACCTGCGCCCAGGGGCGTTGCACGTCCGAGGTGAGCGCGCCGGCGAAGATCGCGGTCTCCCCGCCTCCGACCCAGGTGTGCCACCAGGACAGCTCGCGGCCCTTTCGCAGGACCTCGAGGTCGCCGAGGACCGACAGGGCCTTCTGCTCCTCTTCCGGGGTGGGCGCCGGGCCCAACGCGAGGGCGCCGCTCTGCGACCAGGACTGGAAGCCGTTCGAGAGCCACGCCGTCGCCCCGGGGAGGCGCGCTCTGCCCTTGAGCTCGAGCTGCTCCACCGAGACGGTCTTCTCGGCGAGCAGGTCCACCCGCGCCCGGTCGTCCTCGAGGCGAAGCTCGGCGGTGGCGACCTCGCCGAGCGGGCAGTCGAGCCCCTCCGCGGCCTCGACACAGAGGGAGGCCTCGTGCCAGGTGCCGTCGATTCGTGCACGCGGCAGCAGCCAGGCGACCTCCCTGTCGCCGGCCGCCAGCACCAGCCCGTCTTCGGCGCGGAGCGAGAGCGGCTCCTCGGCCGCCGGGCCCGTGTCGCCCTCGGTAGCCTCGGCCGGCGTAGCCGTGTCCTCGGTAGCCTCGGCCGGCGAAGCCGCGTCCCTGGTCGCCCCGGCGACCTCTCGGGTGGGCTCATCCGTCTCCCCACCGCAGGCGAGCAGCCCGAAAGAGACGAGAGCCGCCGCGGCGGCTCGGCGCAGGGAAGGCTTCGCCGGCTTGGTGTTCATGCGCAATTCCTCTCGATTCCCCGACACGCCTGCGGGGGTTGGCATCAGCCCTTGACATTCTTGGGCTCGCGCGTAGCATGCCGCGCCCTCTCGATGTGCCGCTGGAGGTTGCCTCATGCCACGCTGTCGATTGACCGGCAAGAAGCCGCTTGTTGGCTACAACGTCTCGCACGCCCACAACAAGACCAAGAAGCGCCAGCAGCCCAACGTCCAGAGCAAGCGCATCTGGCTCGCTGACGAGGGCCGCTCGGTCCGCGTCAAGCTGAGCACGAGAGCCCTGCGCACCGTGACCAAGGTCGGCCTGAAGAACTACCTGCGCCAGCACGGTTTGACCCTCAAGGAGATCTCCTGAGGCTCTTTGGGAGGCTTGCGGCTCAGTCTGAAGCAAGGAGATGGCTCGTCGCTGCTCGCGGTCGGGCCTCGAGCGGCGGCGCCCCGCTTCAAGGGCTACCACGAGGGGCCGGTAGACCTGCGCGGGGCAGAGACCGTCGCGGTGGCGCGCGGTGTGGTGCGGGACCCCTACTACAAGGGGAGCGTCACTGATCTGGAGGTCTCCCTCGCCCCTCCGGACGCGGCGCCTCCGCGTGAGGGGCGCTGGGTAGAGGTCTCGGGAGCCCTCTCGGACACGGGGATCTGCCTGCACCCCGCCGAGCGCTTCGTGCTCCGCCGTTTCGCCCAGGACGGCACCTCGCGCCTGCAGCAGGCGGCGTCCCCGGCGCTGTGGGGGGCCATCGAGGGCCTCGACGGAGACCAGGTCTTCGCCGACACCTGGGTCGTGCCCCTGCGCAGCCCGACCCTGCCGCCGGCGCGGCACACGAACATGGTCGTGCTCGCGGGCGCCGGGCTGGTGGTCGACCCGGGCGCGACCACGAACAAGGAGCGCACCCGAGCGCTGACCCTGCTCCGGGCAGTGCGCGCAGCCTCGGGCGGCCTCCAGGCGATCTTCTGTACGCATCACCACCTCGACCACCTGGCCGCGGCGAGGTGGCTCGCCGAGCGTCTCGATCTGCCGCTCTGGGGCCACCGGCGCACCGCCGCGCTGATGAGCGGAAGAGGAGACCTGCAGCGCACCTTCGAGGACGGCGAGGAGATCCCGCACCACAAGGGCGGGACCTCGGGGTGGGTGACGCTCCTGACACCCGGCCACGCCCCCGGCCACCTCTGCCTGTGGCACGAAGGCACCCGCCGTCTGGTAGCCGGAGACATGGTCGCCGCCGAGGGGACCGTCGTCGTGGACCCCGAAGACGGCGACATGGCCGTCTACATCGAGAGCCTCCGCCGGCTCGCGAGCCTCGACGCCGCGGCCCTCGTCCCGGGTCACGGCCCCGTGCTGGTGCCGGCCGAGCCCGTGCTGCGTTACTACATCGCCCATCGCCTCGAGCGCGAGCAGAAGGTCATAGACGCCCTGATCACCGACGCGGTGCCCCTCGACCAAGTGCTCGCCGCGGCCTACGACGACGTCCCGAAGGTCCTGCTCCCGCTGGCCTCCCGGAGCCTCGAGAGCCACCTGCGGAAGCTCGAGGCCGAGGGCAGGATCTCGCGGCGGGGGAGCCTGGTGTGTAGGAGAGCGGAGCTACCTTAGGCTTCGGGCAACCCGGAACCCCACCGTCGCGTCTCCCTGGGTGGAGGCCGCGCTGTCCCGCGACGTGCCGCGGCAGCTCTCCCTCCGGCTCCGCCAGGAGCAGCCCCGCACGACGCGGCGCTTCGGCCCTGGCTGCACCCATGGCCTGCCGCTGTTGGGCGCGCCCTCGTAGGAGGGCTGGTAGGTGTCCTCCACCCACTCGGCCACGTTCCCGATCATGTCGCAGAGGCCCTGCTTGGTGTGGCCGGACAAGACCGAGCAGACCATCGCGGTGCCCCGCCTGCCGCAGCCCGAGCTGCCGATCTGGTCCATGACGGCGCGCTCGCAGGTGCTCTCCTGATAACCCCAGGGGTGGCGATCGGTCCTCCCCGCGTTGCGTGTCGCGTACTCCCACTCGGCCTCGCTCGGTAGGCGGCCCCCGACCCAACGCGCGAAGTCTGTGGCCTGGCTGTAGGTGACGCAGTTGACCGGGTGGCGCTGGAGTTTCTTCTTTCCCCAGGTGCAGTACATGCCCGTCGCCGGCTCGCTGCACTTGCCCGCCATCACGCAGCGGAAGTACTGCACGGCCGTCACCTCGGTCCGGCTGAGCTGGAAGGGCGCGACCTTGACCTCGCGGGGCGGGCGCTGGTCGGCCTGGCCTTCGTCGTCGCCCATCTCGAAGCTGCCGCCGGGCACGGCAACCCAGTCGACGGTGTGGGGCGCTATGACCTCGAAGTAGCCCGGGCCGGGGACGATCTCCCTGGCGGCGAGGCGGCGCAACAGGGTGTCGTGCTCGTCCATGCGGTGGGCCTTGGCCATGCGGATGGCGTCGCGCACCATGCGCGCGGCCTCGGTGCCGTCCTTGCGCGAAGACGGAGAGAAGCCGAGCACGTGGACCGTCACCGCCTCGCGCAGCGCCGCGGCGCTCTCCCCGACGCTCCCCTTGAGCCGCGAGAGGCGTTTGAGCGGGGCGTCTATCTCGAGCCACTTGCGGGAGCGTAGCCGCCCCACGACGGCCTGGACGTCGTGTACGCGTCGGCGCCAGCTCGCGGGGAGCTGCACCAGCGAGCCCAGGAAGCGCGCCGTGCGCCCGTCGAGGCCCTCGGTCTCGCAGAGGACGGGCTCGACGGCCAGCCCGCCGATGGAGACCGGTGGAGGGCTCTTCTCCAGGCGCTTCCAGCGCTCGCAGGCGAGCTCGGTGCGGCCCCCCACGGCGTCGATCCAGCCGAGCAGGAAGCCCGCGTGGGCGTCCGGGCGCAGCTTCTCCGCGCCCTCGAGGAGCTCCTTGGAGCGGTCGAGGTCTCCGGCGATGAAGGCCTTCTTGCCGCGGGCGAAGAGGTCGGCCCAGCTCACCGGCCCGTAGCTCTCGCCTACCTTGGCCGGCGCCGGCACGGCCGGGCCCGCGGGAGCACCGGTGGCCGCTGGCTTGGCGCCGGGCTGCTGCCCCATGACGAGCTTGGTGGGCTTCTTCGCCCCGGGGATGGGAGGCCCTCCGAAGGCCACCGGTGACTCCGGCGGCGCGCGCTTGGGAGGCTCGTTGCGCTTCTTCTCGTGGAGCTTGCGCAGGCGGGCGAGGGCTTTCTTCCGGTCCTTGGAGCCCACTCCGTCCAAGGCGACGTACTCCTCCCAGAGCTGCAACGCCTGGTCGACCTGGTCGGCGAGCTCCGAGGCTTTGGCCGCGTTGTGCAGCATCTTGGCCGCCTTGCGCCCGGAGAGCTCGAAGGCCTTCAGGAAGTGCGTCGCCGCGTCGCCGTAGCGCTTCTCCTTGTGCGCGGCGAAGGCGAGCTTCGCCTCGGCGCGGGCCGCCTTCATGTCCTGGGCACCGGCGGGCGCGGACCCGGCGAGCAGCGCGACGGCGAGGGAGGAGGCCGCCACGAACCGAAGCAGGGGGCTCAGGCGGCGTCCCAGACAGGGCCTAAGTGCTCTCATCAGGCGGATTCAGGTAGCACACGGCGCGGGCGTGCGCACCCGAAGCCGCGCCGCGGGCCTTGCCTAGGCTGGCGCGCAGCGCTCTGCGGCGGCGAGGACCAGGCGCGCGAGGCGCTCTTCGTCCTCTCCGGCAGGGGGGGTGTCCGGGTCGTGGGTGAGCACGCAGCGTTTCCCGACCTTCCAGCCCCGACGCCCGGGTCGCTTCAGCTCCAGCCTGAGCCCGAAGTCACTGCCATCACGGGAGAAGCGAAGGAGACACCAGGGAGCCTCCCGGTCCATGCCGAGCTCGTCGCCCACGAGGCGGTACCCGCGCATCCGCTCCGGGCCTCTCTCGTAGACGGCGCGCAGCATGCCGAGCAGCCGCGCGTGGAAGGCTCGGAGCTCTCCGGGCACCGCGTCCCCCGGTCCGCTGTCCTCTCGTCCTGTGTAGAAGGCCTCCGTGGGCTCGTCGGAGAGAGGAGCCACGTGCGCGAAGATCTCTTCGGGCTCCGCCTCGGCGCCGAGGGTCTCCACCGCGTCAACGAGGGCTCCGGCGAGGCGGACGTAGTCGCCGGCGATCTCGGCCGGCAGCCGGGCCCGCAGGCGCCTCAGCTCCTCGGCGAGCTCGTCCTCGTCAGCGAAGAGGGCCTGCTCGGGGATGGGGTCGAGGCGGATGAGGAGCTTGAAGATGAGCTCGGTGCGGGGATCGCGGAAACGCCACGGGATCTCTCTGCCGTGGGGATCGCTGATGCACACGGCGGCGATGTCTCCGGTGCTCCCGAGATCGCCGGCGAGGAGCCCGTCGTGCCTGGCCAGCTCCGTGATGGCGGCGTCCTCCCAGAGCTGCAGCCTGGTCCCGACGGCGCGCTGCAGCCACCCGGGGCCAAGGCGGCGCGCGGCGTCGATGTTCGCCTTCAGGTCCTCGGGGAGGGTCCAGGGCGAGAACAGGATCGTGGCGAAGTAGCCGAAGTCCTCGACGGCGAAGGTGTCAGCGAAGCGCTCGGAGAGCTCCGTGATGGCCTCGAAGCTCTGCCAGAGCTGCTCCGGGGTGAGGCCCTTGTTGTAGCGCTCATTCTCCGCCGCGGAGAAGCTCTCGGCGCCCATCGACAGCAGCCGCAGGCGGTGGCCCTCCTCCTGCATGCGCGCCAGGGTAGCCTCGAGGTCGTCGCGCATCCTCAAGAAGGTGTCCGCGCGGATGACGGTGTAGAAGGTCGAAGCACGGATCCCCCGCTCCATGAGGGTGTCGAGGAAGGCCGGCAGCTTGTCGTGCACGCCGGCGTCCTCGACGTGGTACTCGAAGCAAGGAGTTTCGGTACGAAACTCCCCGCGTAGGGGCGTTTCGCTTGCGAAACGCCCGCCCCGCAAGCCCCCGGTCTGCGCCGGCGCGGCCTGCTGGTGCGCCTCGACCTGTTTGAGGGCGCGCTCGAAAGCCGGCGTGTGGAAGGGCGGCTCCTCGGACTCCTTCCTGAGGTCCTTCATCACGTTGGGGCAGTAGGCGCAGCCCCGGTATGCCCGGGTGATCTCGGTGTCCAGCTCCCGGTAGGGTGGGCTGTCGGCGACCGCGCGGCGGTAGAAGCAGGAGGTCGCGGAGAGCAGGCGCAGAGGCTGCATCTCTCCTTTTGCCTCTTCGGGCTCCAGGAAACGCCGCTCGAAGCACGGCGCGGTGGTGTCGAGCAGGTAGGAGGGCTCTTCGGGCAGCTCCGGGTCGGCTCCGACCGGGCCGAGGAGCTTGTCGACGTCGTGGTCGGTGATCCACGCGTCGGTCTGCGTGAGGTCCGCGATCCGGGTCTCGGGAGACGCGGCCATCAGCGCTGCCGAGATCTCCGCCGAGGGGAGGTCATGGAAGGCGATGACGTCGGGTCGCCAGGCGGCCGCTTCCTCGGCCAGCAGCGCCACCCGCTCTGCCGGGAGGTCCACGACGAAGCGCCCGCCCGAGTGCATGCTCTCGGCGGGGACACGGATGACCCACCACTCGGCCTCCGCACCCTGGTCGCGGGCGAAGCCGAGCACGTAGGGGTAGACTTCGGCCCGGTGGTGCCGGTGCTTGTCCGCGTTCAGGGTCTCCACGAGGAGCACGCGTCTTTTCACTACGAGCCCCCTCAGATCGCCTTGTCGAGGATGTCCAAGTCGTCCGCAGGCTCCCTCGCCGGCGGCGGCCTCGGCGTCGGCCGGGGCGGCCGCTTGCGCGGCTTCTTCTTCACGCGCCGGCGCTTCGCCTTCGGCTTCTCCTTCTTCACCCGCCTCTCCGGGCGTGCCTGCTTTCGCTTGCCTTTTTCGGAGCTCGCGGTGCCCTCCCCGGTGCGCCCCTTCGACGCAGCCCCCTCCTTCTCGCCGGAAGCGCTCGGGCTGCCCCCCGCGTCCGGCGCCGCCGTCGCGGCGCCCGGCCCTGCGTCGCCGGAGCTCGCCTCTCCCGCAGGGGCGTCGCCGTCGCGGGTCTCGGCGCCGTCTCCGCCGTGCCTGCCGATGGCCGCCCACACGCCGCCGGCGCCGAGGACGAGCACCGCCAGCACGACCCAGATCCAGCTACGCGACCTGATGGACTCGAGCTCTATGGAGACCAGGCTGTCGCTGGTGCCCTGGTCGGGCTCCGGGGCCGGGACGGGCACCTCCGCCGGCGTCGGCTCCTCGGCCATGACCGGCAGCGGGCGGGTCTTCTGGGGGCGCTGGACCCTCAGGCTCGGCTGCTCCTCGGTCGAGGCAGTCGAGAGGCACTCCTCGAGCGCGATGCGCATCGCCGGGGCGTTCTTGAAGCGCTGCTTCGGCTTCTTCGCCATGACGCGCCGGACGATCTCGACGAACTCGTTGGAGAGAGGCGTGAGCGCACGATCACGTGGGTCGGGCACGGGATCGGTCGCGTGGCGAAGGGCGAGCTGGATAGGCGAGTCCGCCGAGTAGGGAGGCTCGCCGCAGACCATCTCGTAGAGCAGCACTCCGAGCGCGTAGAGGTCCGAGCGCCCGTCGAGGGGGTGGTTCTGCACCTGCTCCGGGCTCATGTAGGCCGGGGTGCCGATCACGTGGCCTTTGCGCGTGATCGAGGTGTCGAGGTCCTTGGCGACCCCGAAGTCGAGCACCTTGACGACCGGCTGGTCCTCCCCCACGTCGTGCAAGAAGATGTTCTCGGGCTTGAGGTCGCGGTGTACGAGGCCGGCCGCGTGGGCCTCCGCGAGGCTCCTCGTGATCGCGATGCCGACCCAGATGGCCTCCTTCTCGGTGAAGACCTCGCCCCTGTTGAGGCGCAGGTGCTTCTCCTCTTTGAGGTTCCGGCCGACGAGGCGCTCGAGCACCATGTAGAGCAGCCCCGAGTCCTCCTGGCCGAAGTCCAGGACGCGCACCGTGTTGGGGTGGCTCAGGCCCGCCGTGACCCGGGCCTCCTTGAAGAAACGCATCAGGGCGCGCTGGGAGTCGGGATCGCCCCCGGTCAGGACCTTGACCGCGACCTGCTGCCCGGTCCCCGTGTGGGTTGCGGCGAAGACCGAGCCGAATGACCCGGTGCCCAGGACCTCCTCGACACGGTATCGCCCGGCGATGACGCTGCTCTGGCGCACGGCCGCCGCGTCCGAGCGCATCGCCTCCACGAGCAGGGTCGCCATGCCGTCCTCGGGGCAGTATGGCGCGTTGGTCTGGTGATCACAGACCGGACACCGGCGCAGCGGGCGCCCGTCGCCTGGGGGAGAGGGCATAACTAGGGCAGGATCGTAGTCGCGCGCCGATGTCTATCCGGCGGGGGCCGCCGGGGAACGGGGGCGGGCCCCCTGTCCAGCCTTCTACTGCGCCGGCACCGTCACCGGCATGCCCATCATGGGCCAGACGGTGGCGACGAAGATGCCTATCACCACCATGAGCAATATCGATGCGGGCACGCCGCAGACGAAGAACTCACGCGTCGTGAACATCTTGGAGTTGTATGCGATGGCGTTGGGCGCGGCGCCCACCAGCAGGAGGAAGGGCATGCCGGCCGCGACGAGCGCGGAGTAGAGGATCACCTCCGGCGCGACTCCCACGTAGGGGGCCACCACGAGGGCCACCGGCAGGGTGACCGCGATGGCGGCGACGTTCATTATGAGGTTCGTCAGGATGAGCACCAGGAAGGTGATCCCCATGATGAACACGAAGCCGGGGGAGGACTCGAAGACCTGGAGCCACTGGATGGCGAGCCAGGAGGCGGCGCCGGTCTTCCAGAGGCAGAAGCCGATGCTCATGGCCCCGCCGAAGAGCAGGATGATGTTCCAGGGGGTGTCCTCGAGGTTGTCGAGGTCCACGATCTTGAAGACGAAGAAGAGGATCGTCGCCACGAGGATGATCGCGGCCTTGTCGAGGAAGGCCATGGCCGGGATGAGCTGGCGCACGCAGAGGACGCCGATGACGGCCACCACGATGACCAGGGTCATGATCTCCGCGCGCGAGATGGGGCCGAGGCTCTTGTAGAGCTTGTTCGCGCGATCCCTGAGGCCGGGGATCGTCTTGCGCTCCGGCGGGTAGTAGATCATGAAGAAGATCCAGAGCAGGAAGGTCATCAGCACGCCGATCGGCAGCATGTAGTAGGTCAGCTCGAAGAAGCTGATGGTCCGGCCGGTGATGTCGGCGTAGAAGCCGATGGCCACGGCGCCTCGAGCGGCGCCGAGCAGCGTGATGATGCTCCCGGCGCCGGCGACGAAGGCCATGCCGATGAAGAGCCCTTTCCCGAACTTGGTCGGCTTTCCGTCCTCCGAGTAGAGAGCGTAGATGGCCAGGAAGAGCGGGTAGACCGTGGCCGCGACCGCCGTGTGCGCCATGATCAAGGTCAGGGCCGAGGTCATCACGAAGCAGCCCAGGTAGATCATGCTCGTCTTCTCGCCGACCAGCGCGAGCATCTTGTAGGCGAGCCTCCTGGTGAGGCCGGTCTTCGTGAAGGCCATTCCGATGGAGAGGGAGCCGAAGATGAACCAGACCGAGGGGTCGAAGAAGTCGGTGAAGGCCTCTCGAGCGGGGCGGATCATCAGCAAGGCCTGGATCGCGCCGATGGCGATGCTGGTCACGCCGATGGGCACGACCTCGGTGACCCACCAGGTCGCCGCCAGCAGGAAGAGCGCCATGGCGGCCTTGCCTTCCCACGTCAGCTCGAAGACCTTCCCGGCCGGGTCGACCGCCGCCGGCCATGCCGGCGAGAAGAGGACCGCGGTGAACATCCCCAGGCCCAAGAGGATGTAGATGAGCCTCTTCCTCGCCTCGCGGGCCGCCTTCTCGGCCGCGATGACCTGGAGACCGCTCGCGGGCGTTCCGGAAGAGGATTCTCGGGTAGCAGTGTCCTTGCTCATCTCGTCGGCTCTCGCTCCGGCGGGGTGAGGTTTCAGAGGCGGGCAGGGAGCCCGCTTCTCAGAGGGCGATCTTGGACAGCTCGTGGAAGACGTCGACCGAGCGGACGACGCCCACCACCTTTCCCTGGTCCAGGACCGCCAGCAGCGTGAGGTCGTGGGTGACCATCTCGTAGACCGCCGTGACGATGTGGGCGTTCACGTCGATTGTCTGCTCCATCGGCTGCATGACGTCCGTAACGGGCCGGTCGGTCTGCTCGCGCACACCGTCGACCATCTTGTCGTAGAACATCTCTGCCAGGTGGGGGTCGCTCTCCACCTCGAAGAGCTTCTTCCGGTACTTGAGGGGCTGGCTCATCAAGAACTTGGGCTCGAGCCCGCGCATGATGTCGCGGCGGCGCACGATGCCGGACAGGGAGCCGTCGAGGTCGAAGAGGAGCAGGGTTCGGGGCAGCGAGGTGCGACCGTCGATGTCGATCTTGCCCTCTTCGATCTTCGCGATCGCCTCTCGCAGCGTGGACCAGACCGCGAGGTGCGGGTAGTCCCGCAGCGGGATCATGATGTCTGCTACCCGAAGCCTCTCGAAGCGTTCGGCGACGTTCTCCTCAGATGCCATCGTCTACCAGCCCTTCTTTCCCGTGATGTCTTTCATTTCGCGCTCGAGACGCTCGGTGGTCTTCTTCAGCTTCACCGTCGCGGCCTTCTGAATGCGCTCGACGAGCTCGTCTATCTCGACGGGCTTCTCCAACAGATCGAGAGCGCCCAGCTTCATCGCCTCGACACCGTCCTTCACCGTGGCCCGACCGGTGAGCAGGATGACCTGGGCGTCCGGCCGGATCTGCAGGAGGATCTGCAGGGTCTCCAGGCCGTTCAGGCCGGGCATCGCGAGGTCGAGCAGGATGGCGTCGTGGGGGCGCTCGTTTGCGTTCTGAATGGCCTCCTCCCCAGAGTGGGCCACGTGCACCGAGAGGTCGCGAGCCCTCAGGCGCTCGGCGAGGGTCTCGACGAACTCCACCTCGTCGTCCACAAGCAGCACGCGCTTTTTGTCTCTCATCAGTTTTCCTCGCTCATGGAGTTGCGAAGTGAACGAAGTTTTTGTGGGAGGCTCGCTACTATCTCGAACGGGAGCCTGGGGTCTTGGCAGACGTCCAGCCTGCCTGCAAGCGCTTTCAACAGCTTGGACAAGAAAAAGATCTTTTCGCTGAGCTCAACGGAGCTATTAGCAGGGCGACTGGCTCGCACCGTGACGGCCACGCCGCCGTCGCTCTCGGCGAGGCACAGGGTCACCGTGTCGCCCTGCTCGGACACCCCGAGGGCGGTGTCGATGCAGCGCCAGACAACGTGCTGGACGTCGAAGGGGCTGCCGCTGAGGACGGGCGCCTCGTCGGGCAGCTCCGCCTCGAGGCTCACCCGCCTCAATGTAGCGAAACGCTGGCAGAGAGCGACCATCTCCTCGAGGCGCTCCCTGGTCTCGACGGTGTTCTGGTCGCTGTCTACCGTGTGGGCGAAGCGGTTCAAGCGCTTGACGAGGCGCCGGCCCCGGTCTACCTGCGCGGAGATGCGCTGCGCCGCGCTGCGCACGCGCTCCACGTTGAGCGTGCCGCCCTGCTCGGCCGCGGCGCAGAGGTCGTCGAGGAGCCCGGCGAGCTCGTTGACGGTTGCGAGCACGTTGTTGATCTCGTGGGAGAGGGAGGCCGTGATGGCGCCGAAGAACTGGCGGCCCCGCTCGGTCGGCTTGGCTCGCTCCGGGCTGTCGCTCATGCTCATGCTTCCGGCTCCCTGCCCACCGCGGCGAGCAGGGTCTTGAGCAGGCTCTCGATCCTCACGGGCTTCATCACGTAGTCGAAGGCGCCGATCTCCATGCCCTCCTCCGCGTCCTGGGCGGAGCCGTGACCGGTCAGCAGCACGACCTGCACGGCGGGCCACTTCTGCTTGATCGTGCGGACGACCTGGAGGCCGCTCAACCCGGGCATCTTCACGTCCAAGAGCACCACGTCGTAGTGCGACGCGGCGACGAGCTCCAAGGCCTCGTGCCCGTTGGTCACGCCCTCGGCGTCGAATCCACGGATGTCGAGGCGCTCCACGAGCGTGCTCACGAGCTCCTCCTCGTCGTCGACCACGAGGACACGCAGCGGCTCGGTTCCTTTCATCATGAGTTGCCTCCTCAGCTCCGACCCACGGGGAGGGTGACTGTGAAGCGGGTGCCGTGGCCGACCTTGCTGGCCACCTTGATGCGGCCGCCGAGCTTCTGGACGATGCCGTAGGTGATCGAGAGCCCGAGGCCGGTGCCTTCACCCTTCTTCGTCGTGTAGAAGGGCTCGAAGATGCGCTCGAGGTTCTTCTCGGCGATGCCCTTGCCGTTGTCCTTGACCTCGACGGCCACGTGCGTGGGGTCTCGCATCCCGATGTGGATGCCCACCTCGCCGCCTTCGTCCACCGCCGCGAAGGCGTTGTTCACGATGTTCAAGAAGACCTGCTGGAGCTGGCCCCGGTCGCTGACGATGGTCGGCACGTCGTCGTCGGTGTGCATGTTCACCGTCAGCCTGCGGTAGGTCGCCTCCTTCTCGAGGAAGCCCAAGACCCCTTTCAGCAGGAGCTCGAGGTCGATGCCCTCCCGCTGCACGTCCATGTGCTTGGCGAAGCCGAGCAGGCGGTGGGTGATGGTCCCGCAGCGGTCGACCGACTCGAGGACCGAGTCCACGAGGCGCAAGACCTTGTCCTTGGGGGGCATGTCCTCGCGCAGGGAGAAGAGGTCCTTCAGGAGGCCCGCCTTCTGGTTGATGATCGCGAGGGGGTTGTTGATCTCGTGGGCCACCCCGGCCGCCAGCCTGCCGATGGCGGCCATCTTGTTGGTGTACTCCATCTTGTGGAAGACGGCGGCGCGCCGCAGGTCGGCCTGGCGGGCCCTGTTCACCATCACGTAGGAGCCCCAGAAGGCCACGCCCGAGATCAGCAGGATGCTGATGCTCAAGAAGACGAGCAGCGTGCCCCGCAGGCCGGCGCCGCCCAGCTTGGCGGCGGAGGGGCGGTGCGCGATCATCACGACGAAGGGCGACTCCTTGACGTAGGCATAGCCTATGAGGAGCAACCGGCCTGATTCATCGGTGAGCTCGAGGACCTCGGTGCCGGGGCGCTCGGATGGCACGGGCCGCGGGTATCGCTCGAGGGTCTTGCCGTAGAGCCGCGAGGGTGTCTGCAGGACGCCGGCGTGGTTGATGATGAACGCGTCGGTGGCGTGCTGCGCCGCGATCGCCCGGATCTGGCGGGCGATGGCGTCGGTGTCGATGGTCGCGCGCAACACGAAGCTCGAGTGCGCGTCGGCGGCGTCGTGGCTCACGGCTATCACGAAGTGCGGGAGGTGCCGGTGGCCCAGGAAGACCTGGCTGACGTGCACGCCCCGCGAGCGCACTTGGTGCCACCACGCCTGCTCCTCGTAGCTCTTGCCCAGCAGCTCGTAGGGGCCGGCGTAGGAGACCTGCACCCCGTTGCTGTCGACCACTCCGAGGTCCACGAAGCCCCCGACGGTCCGCCTCATGTTGACGAGCAGTGCGTGGAGCCTCTTGGGCTCCCGCAGGTCCTCCAGGGGCTCGGAGAGCACCACGAGGGAGAGGGCGGACACCCGCTGGGAGAGGTAGGTCTCCAAGGAGAGCTCGGCGTTCTCGGTCAGGCGCGCGATGGGGCCGATGGACTCCTCGTGCAGGGCCGTCCGGTACTGGTGGTCGTTGATCACGGTCAGGATGACCAGGGGGACCACCGAGACCACGAGGACCGACAGGACCGAGGTTATGAGCTGTCGCCTGTAGCGGCGCTTGGAGATGAGCACGTCGGCGTGTCGCAGGGCCGCCGGCGCCGGGGCGGCCTCGGAGTCGACCCGGAACATCGCCGTCTTCCGGGTCGACTCGCTAGGACCCGTCGACTCCTTCCAGCTCTCCGGCATTCTTGCTCGCCTCCAACTTGGCCTGGGCCTTCCTCATGGTCTCGGCCAGCACGTCGATGTTGACTGGCTTGTTGAGGTAGGCGAAGGCGCCGAGCTCCGCCGCTCGCTCTTCTTCCTTGTCCGAGCCGTGCCCGGTCAGGATGATCACCTGGGTGTCGGGGCTGTCCTGCTTGACCCTGCGCAGCACCTCGAGGCCGTCGATGCCCGGCATCTTCAGGTCCAGGACCATGACCTCGGGCGCGCCCTTCTCGACCACCGCGAGGGCCTCCTCCCCGCTGTGGACCACGGAGGACTTCAGGTCCCTGGTCTCGAGGCGCTCGGAGAGGGTCAGGACGAACTCCTCCTCGTCGTCGACCAGCAGGAATTTCGGCGGCATGTCCAGGTCCATCTTCGGGTAGATGCTCGGCGGCCGGAAGTGCGGGCCGACCCTGGTCTGGACGTCCTTCACGCCCGCGACCCTCGAGGCGACGGCCTTGATCTCGCCGTCGAGCTTCGAGAGGCGCACCACGTGGTGATTGACGGTCACGGTGACCGCGCCGCCAGCGCTCGACACCTCGAGCCTGGGCTCACCGGGCTCCTCCGCGAGGGCCCGCTGCACCTCGGCGGCGAGCAGGAAGTCCCCCAACTCCGCTCGTGACTCGGGAGTGCTCGCCACGGGCGGCCTCGTCGCGTGCCCTACGATCATTTTGACCGCGTCCTCCACCGAGCTCGAGTCCATGGGCAGGAAGATGTCGTAGAGCCTCTTCCTCCATGGGCCGAGACCGAAGAGGTACTGGGTCCACTTGCCGGCCTCTTCGTCGTCGTGGTCGATCGCCTTCTCCGCCGCCTTCGCGGTGAGGCGGCCGTCGCGCGTAGCGTTGGCGACCCTGTGCTCCTTGTGCGCCACGAGGCAGACCCGCAGCACGTTGGTCAGCTCCTTGGGAACGACGAGCCCGGCCGGGCCGACGCAGACGAGGTCGTCGCCCTGCAACAGCTCCGCGAGGCACAAGCGGATCGCGGCCACGTTCTTCTCTCTCTCGTGGGTGACCTTGTCGAAGAGCGACACGACGCCGTGGGTCGCGCGATCGAGCTTGTCCGTGGTCACGCCGAAACGCTCGGAGGCCTTCGCGAGCAGCCCCTCGTGGCTGAGCAGCTCGTAGCCGAGCCTGGCGGCCACCTCCCTCGCTACCTCATCCCCGTGGCAGTGCGAGGCGCTGAAAAGTGTGACTACGGACATCGTGGAGGGTCCAGCCGCTATGCGGCGACAGTGCACGTCTCTCGGAGACCCCAGAATTATAGCGCAAGGGCCCGGCGCGGGCGAGCGCCAAAGGGGCCAGGCCAGGTGGTTCGGGGTGCGAGCGGGCCGCCTGTGTCAGGCGCTATCCTGCTCGCGAAGCTCGGGCTGCACGAAGGTGGCCACCTTGACCAGCGCCTTCAGGAGCTTTGTCTCTTCTGGGGAGAGCCTGGTCGATGAGGTCGGGTGCGACACGAGGAGGGCTCCGACTCTCGCGAATGCGGGGGCGTGCGGGTCGTCCCTCGCGATGTGGACCTCGAAGCTCGAGGCCTCGCAGGTCCAGGCGAGTACGACCTCGTCTCTGCCTTGCCGGTCCTGGCCGGAGAGCACCTTTACCGAGGCCAGGTGGTAGCCGCCGAAGGCACTCGGGCGTCTTGCGATGGCGGCGTTCACCACGTGCGCGACGCGGGCGGCGATCTCATGGAGGAAGGGATCTGTGCTCGTCTCCGCTTTGTCGGCGGCCCCGGGGTACGCGACGTCATCCTCGCCCTCCACAGGCTGCCCATCGGGCGCCTCGGAGCCCTCAGGACATGGGTCCCCAAGCCGCAGCCGGTCGACGAGCCCGGTCAGCACGGCTTCGTCCTCGGGTACCTCGGGCTGCTCGCCCACGACGTCGAGGAGCGCCGCGAACGCGTCCAGCATCGAGATGCCAGCGTTGCGGATGCGCGAGCGCAGGTCGGTCAGGGAGGCCTCGAGCCGGAGCTCCGCGGGTCCGGGGCTCGGCTCCTCGTAGAGCCTCTTCTCCACCAGCCGGATGACGAAACGGAAGACCGTGGCTACAGCCGGGTGCCTGAAGCTCCAGGGGACCTCGTAGGCGTCCCAGGAGGAGAGGCCGTTCTCGGGCAGCGGGAAGGTCTCAGAGAAGCGCTCCCTGGTGAGGCCGTCGCGGCGGGCGAGGCGCTCGAGGGCTGTCCCGGGGTAGAGCCAGAGCCGCGTCCCGAGCTGGGCCGAGACCTTCGCGAGGGGCGGGATCATCTCGCCGAGGCGGCGGAGGGTGTGGACGTTGACGTCCAGGTCGTCGAGGGTCGTCCAGGGGGTGAACATGATGGTCATGAAGCCCGCGCCCCTGCCGAAGAAGGTCAGGGTGCCCGGCCAGCTCGTCTCGAGCTCGTGCAAGCGCAGCAGGGCCCGCTCTGCCTGCTCCGCGCTCACCCCCTTGTTGAAGCGTTCGTTCTCCACTGGCGAGAAGTTGTCCACGCCCATGCACCACAAGACGGCGCGGTGCCCGCCGCCCGCCAGGATCTCGAGGGCGCGCTCGAGGTCTTCGGACTTCTGCAGGATCTCGTCAGCCCGCCTCGCGAAGTGGAAGACCGACGGGGGCACGCCGGCCTCGGCGATCTCCCTCGCAAAACGCGAGATCCTTTGGAATACGAGGGCGTCGTCGATCTCGAAGCGGTGGGTGCGGCGCTCGGCCGGTGCGGTCTCGTAGTAGCGCCGGATCTGCCTGAGCGCGCGATCGACGACCTCCTCGGGAGCCTCAGAGGACTCCATCTTGGGGACCAGGTTGTGGTTGGCGCAGAAGGAGCACCCCACCGTGCCGCCCCGCTCCTCGGGGTCGAGTGCCTCGAAGTAGGGGTTGGAGGCGAGGGAGCGCCTGTAGAGGCAGGTGGAGCCGCTGCGGATGGAGACGTTGGGGACTCCGCCGGAGCTGCCCGTGTCGATCACTCGCGCGCCGTAGTCGGGCACGGCGAGGCCGACGAGCGGGCGCCCCTCGTCCTCGCCGGGCGCGGCAGGGGGGCGCGGGGAGATCCAGTCGCGGACCTGGGCGATCGTGGGGTGGTAGAAACGCGGCGAGTCCACCCCGATGGTGAACGTGGCGCAGCCTTGCACAGCCTCGGCGAGAGCTTCGCTGAGCTGAGGGCCGATCTTGATGTTGAAGAAGATCGTCGTCGGCTCAAAGGCGCGCGCGGCCTCGACGAGCGCCTCGGTGATTCGTTCGGGTGGCTCGACGATGAAGTAGTTGTCGCCTTCGAACTCAGGGGTCCGTTGCACGACGATCCACTCGGTCGCGAGGCCGTGGCCTCGGAGGAAGCCCGCGATGTGCGGGTAGATGTCGCCTCCGTACTTGCGGCACGGGTCGTCCGAGACGATCTCCAAGAGGAGCACCCGAGCCTCTGTTGCCGGCTCTTTGCTGGGGGTGGACACGGTGATCGGCAACATGCAGGTGTCCACGCAGATTTCCGGCAGGGTCGAGCGCTTTCCGCTTGCGAGGCGGCCCTGGAGCCGGGCCAGGGCCGATCCGGTCCAGATCTCCTCCAGGGACTGCCCGTGCAGGTCGCCGACCGGGTGGCACTGCATGCAGCAGGCGTGGACCTTCAGGTCCGCGCCGACGGTGAGCGAGAGGAAGGGGTCGGGACAGTAGGCGGCCCTTGGAGCGTGTCGGGGCGTGAGCTCCTTGATGAGGGCACGCTCCGGCGAGAGGCCGCTCGAGATCTCGGGCAGGGTCTGGATGTCCACGACGAAGCCGGCGTCGAGGAGGTCTTGCACGTCCCCGAGCTGGGCGCGCGCGGTGTCGAGGGTGCCCGCGTCGACGGGCGGGGCGATCTGCTCGGAGCGCAGGGAGCCCACCTCGTCGGGTGCGGTCAGGGGCAGGAAGTGGATGCCCCGGAAGCCCAGGTCCGCCGCGTAGCGTACGAGCTCGGCGAGGTGGGGGAGGAGGGAGCGGACGAGGACGGAGCGCACCCAGAGATCGGCCCGGCGATCGCCGGCTCGCATGATCTCACGAGCCCCCTCGGCGCTCTCCTCCAGGCTGTAGCCGGGGCGCAGGGTCGCGTGCGCGGCCTCGTTGCCACCTCCCATGCTGAGGTAGACGACGCTCAGGTGCCGGGCCGCCGCCTCTGCGCGCGCGCCGCGGAGCAGCAGGCCGTTGCTCGTCATCGCCCGGATGGCGCTCGGCGCGGCGCGGTGCAGGCGCTCGAGGAAGGGCTCCACGTCCGGGTGGAGCATGGGCTCGCCCTGGGCCTTCAGCTCCACGATGCGGGCCGCGGCGAGGGCCGCGGCGAGCCGGTCGAGGGCATCGACTGGAAACGAGGCGCCGTCGTGGGCCGCCTTGCACATGAGGCAGCGCTCCACGAGGTTGCAGCGACGGTGGAGCTCGAGCATCAGCCACGGGGGCGAACCGGGCCTCGTCGGGGGCGGTGCGGAATCTGCGGCCGTCGGCATTTGTAGGGAAGCTCCAGGGCGCAAGGCTTATTCACGGCACCCGGGCTGTCTGCGGCGCGGGACACGGTTGACACGGCCCGGGCCCAGCCACACAATCCAAAAGTCCTTAGCGGGCACGGCACTCACGAGAAAAATGGCAAGTCGAGCGCTCAAAGTATACCTCGATCCGGTCAACCGGCACTGCATGCAGAGCTCCCTGCTGACCTCGCGTGTCTACGAGTACGCGGCCCGCAACGGGTGGCTTGTCGTGGACAAGAAGGAGGAGGCGGACGCCTACATCGTGCTGCCCTGCGTCTTCGACGGCCTGCGCCTCGACGTCGTCAGAGACAAGATCGGCGGTGCCCTGCGCTCTACGGCCGATGACGTCCCGGTCATCGCGGTCGGCTGCTGGAGCGAGCTTGACGAGGTGGCCGTCGAAGAGCGCGTGGAGGTCGTCCCCCACAAGGAGCTCTCGAAGCTCGACGAGGTGCTCGAGGCCGAAGTCGCGATCAAGGAGGTCCGCACCAACCTGCTCAACGTGACCTACAGGTCCACGCCCGAGGTGCTCGACAGCTTCGCCTGGAACATCGACCTCGGCAACACCTGCGTGAACAACTGCGCCTACTGCAACATCAAGCGCGCGAAGGGCAAGGACCCGGGGCAGTCGCTGGAGCAGGTCTTGGAGGACGTGAAGCGGGGCGTGGACCTCGGCCACAAGACCCTCTTCCTGCTCGGCGACGACGCTGGCTCCTGGGGTGTGGGCCAGGGCAAGAGCCTCTCGGACCTGCTCTACGGCATCACCGAGGTGGCCCCCGAGGTCAGGCTGCGCTTCGACTACATCCACCCTCGAATGATGCTCAAGCACTTCGAGGCGCTCCGCGACTCCGCGGTCGCTGGGAACTTCGAGTTCGCCGTCATCCCGATCCAGCACACGGTCCCCCGCCTCCTGAAGCTGATGAACCGGCGCTACGACGCCTCGGAGGTCTTGGACAAGCTCGCGGCCCTGAAGGAGGCGGCGCCGGGTGTCATGGTGCTCAACCACATGATGCTCGCCTACCCGACCGAGACCCGCGAGGAGTTCTTCGAAGGCTTGAAGGTAGGGGAGTCGGCCTACGACCGGAACCTCTACTTCACCTTCCACCCGCACCCCAACACGCCGGCCTGGGAGCAGCACAGGGAGCACGGCATCAGCCCCGAGGAGATCGCCTGGCGGAGCGAGCGGGTCGTCGGCCTGCGCTCGCCGAGGGTCACCCTGTGCGGCGTGAACCCGGGTGAGACCTTCAAGGTCATGCACGGCGAGCTGCGCGGCGGCTGGCCTGCGGAGGCGGGCTCCCCCGAGGCCTGGACGGTCCCGGCGGCGGAGGTCGAGCAGAGCGCGCCGCCCTTCCCCGCCGTCGTCGAGCGAGACCAGGGCGAGCGGAGGCCCAAGCCGCGTCTCGGCCTGGTCAGGCTGCGGCGGGGAGGCGCATTCGCCACGCCGACCTACGGCATCGCCACCATGGCGCGGTACCTCGGCGACCACACCGACGCCACCGTGTCCCTTGCCGAGCTGGCGATCTCCAAGGGAGAGGACCGCTACCGCATCCCGGACTTCCTGCTGGACGTGAGGCAGCTGGAGATCATCTGCTTCACCGTGGACAGCGACGCGGCGGACCTCTGGCCCGCGGTGTACTGGTGGCTGACCCACCTCCTCAAGAAGGGCGATCTGTGCAGGGACCTGCTCGTGGCGCTCATGGGCGCCTACCCGACGCAGAACCCCACCGACGCCCTGAGGTGGCCCGGCACGGTCTTCGTGCTTGGCGAGGGCGAGGAGACTCTCGCCGAGCTGGTGCGCGCCTACGGGGCGGGGGTCGATGCCGGCAGGATCGCGGGAATCGCATACGCCGGGGATGGAGAGCTGCGCACGAACGCGGCCCGCCCCTACCTCGAAGCGGCCTCCATCCCAACCCCCCTGGTGAACAACGGCATAGTGCTCGACGGCGAGTACCAGCCGCTGCGTTGCCTCAGCGAGCGCGTCGGGCTCGCGCGTGTCGGTCAGGTGAGGACCTCACGGGGCGGAGCGCTGGCCAGCGACGGCGAGCGGGCGGTCTTCGGCGAGAGCATCAGGCGCAAGCCCATGGAGGTCGTCGCGCGAGAGCTGGCGGGCCTGGTGGACATCGGCGCTTCCGAGGTCATCTTCAGCGACCCCTCGCTCCTCTCGGACAGGGACTACTTCCGCGCGCTGATGGAGGAGATCGCCCGCATGGACCTCCAGGTGCCGCTCTCCTTCGTCCGGGGCATGACGGCCGGCTCGACGACCCCGGCGGACCTCGAGGCGGCGTACGCGGCGGGCGGCCGGCACGTGTGCATCCCCTTCCCGGAGGAGAGGGCGTCCGCGGACGCGGCGATCGAGCTCTGGCGCGAGGCCCGCGAGCTCGGCTTCCTTGTCGAGACGGAGCTCCGCTTCGCGCGCCCCGGCGCATCCGAGAGCGATCTCGCCGGAGTCGTAGAGGCCCTGTCTTCGTCCGAGGTCGAGGGCATCGTGTTGCTCCCCTACCCGGATGACGCCGCCGCCGCCTCCACCTCGTGCCCCGCGGAACGTTTCGCCGCCCTGCGCGACGAGCTGGTGGAGCTCAGCCGCGCTCGGATCGGTGCGGACGGGCTCACAGACAAGCTCGGCCTGTTCGGCTTGCGGCCTAACCCCGGCTTCCTCGCAGAGGGTGCCGCCTACCTGGAGAGGCCAGGCCTCTAGCGTTCCGGCCGCCAGGCCCTCGCCGCACACGACGGTGACCCGGCGCCGCGTGGCGCTCCATCACCGGGCGGCGCCTCCGGATCGCCGGGCATCTCGCCGGCGAGGGCCGAGAGGTAGCGGCAGCCTTCGAGGATCTCGTCCTCGCCGAGGGCCTCCGTCCGGTATCCGATCCGGGGGCGCACGGCGTCGCGGTGCGTCGTGACGAAGTCCTCCAGGGTCTCCATCGCGAGCGTGACGCCGAAGCGCTTGGGCTCCCTGAAGAGCGGAGAGAAGGGGTCCAGGAACATCGGGTCCGTGGCGCACCGGGCGCCGCGGGCCTGCACCTCGGCGATCAGGCCTGCGGTCGTCTCCAGGTCGGCGCCGGTCTCGAAGGGCAGGCCGTAGGAGAAGTAGGCGACCACCTGCACGGAGCGCCTCGCGGCGAGCTCGAGGCTCTCGAGCAGCTCTGCGTTGCTGAAGTAGAAGCCCTTGTTTCGCCTGCGGACTTCTTCGGAGCCGCAGTCCGGGGAGAGCAGGATCAGGGAGTCCTCGGTGAAGGTCTCGGCGAAGGCCTCTACGAAGGCCGGCGTCGGGAGGTCCCAGCACTCGAAGACCATCCTGAAGCTCAGGCCGCGTCTGCGAATCTCCGCGAAGAGCCGGGGGTAGTAGTCGCCTCTTGGCTCGGGGTCGAAGCTGGCCCTGAGGGTGCGTACGTCGTGGGCAGCCAGATCCTCGAGGTCGCGCAGGACCTTCTCGTGGTCGAAGAAGTAGTAGCCGCGCCGACCGAAAATCTCGCTGTGGGCCCTCGCGCCGCCGCCGCAGAAAGAGCAGGCCACCGAGCAGCCGGCGCCGAAGGGGTAGAAGAAGCAGCGCTCGAGGCCGAGGGCGTCGTCGAAGTAGAGGGGTCTCGACAAGTAGAGGTCGGGTCGCTTGAGCAGATCGATGCGGGCGTGGCTGCCGGCGGCGCTGTGCTTCGCGCTCGAGCAGAAGGTGAGCGGGTTGCAGCGGACCGTGCCTGAGGCGTCGCGCCAGACCAGGTTGGGGATCTGCTCTTTGGAGCCCTCCTCGTGCACGAGGAGGCGGCAGAGGGCGAGGAGCGGCTCCTCGCCGTCGCCGCGGATGACGTAGTCCACGAGCGGGTGCTCGGCCATCAGCTCCTCGTGGAAACCGGAGGCCGTGAAGCCGCCGAGCACGACGGCGCAGTCCGGGGCGACGGTCTTGACGACCCTGACGGCGTCGAGCACGTCGTGGAGCTGGAAGTGCCAGTGTAGCGACAGGCCGACGACCCGCGGTCTCTCGGCTTCTATGAGCCTCGTCAGGTCGAAGCGCGGATCGTGGAGTGTCATCATCCCCAGGTGGACGATGCGGGCGCCGACGTCGTTGCGGTCGAGGGCGTCGGCGAGGGAGAAGAGGCCCGATGGCATCACGTAGATGCGCCGCAGCCCCCAGCCTCGGGTTACGGGAACATGGAGGAGGAGGCAGTCCACGGTCAGCCCTTGTGCAAGGAGGGCCTGGGATCGCCGCGCAGGCGGCTCAGGTGCAGGCCGGTCACCACGCGCTCCAGCTCGTCGACGCCGGAGGGGGGCGCGTTGGAGCACGTCACGCAAGCATCGGGCAGGCGCCCTTCGAGCAGGGCCTCGCGGAAGCTCCTCGCCGCCTCGCCGGTCGTGGCTTCGTGGATGCCCTCCCGCAGGATGTTGCCAACCGGCTCCTCGATGGTCTGGCAGCACAGGTAGATCGAGCCGTCCGCGCCTACGTTGATCCTCTCCCAGGGTTGCAGGCAGAAGCGTGTCAGGGGCGGGGCGCCTCCCGGCCCGGGCTCGTGGAAGGGAGGCACGGCGCCGGTGTCCCGCGAGGCCCGCCGCCTTGCGACGATGTCTGCGAGGTTCGGTTGGACGTGGAAGACGAGGTCGCTGCCGTCGTAGAGCTTCGTCGCCTCCTCGATCTGTGCGCAGAGCTCCGCAAATGCCTCGTCGTCGAGAGCCGAGACGTTCGCCGTGGGGGGCTGGTCCGGCAGGGGCTCGAGCTCCATCAGCCCCGAGACCTGGAGGCTGAGGCCGTGGGAGCGGGCATAGGTCGCCAGCTCCGAGAGCCCGGGCGCGACGAGATCGGTGAGCGTGCAGTTCACGCTCACGTTGGTCTTCCTCGGGGACGACGAAGCTACCCGCTCGGACAGGCGCCGCAGGTTGCTGTCGAAGGTCTCGAAGCTGAAGCCGCGGCGGAGCTTCCGCGAGAGAGCCGGGTCGAGCGTGTCCACGCTCAGGATGACCTCGTCGAAGCGGCAGAGCAGATCCAGCTCTGCGTCGTCGAGCTCGTGGGCGAGGTTCGTGACGATGAAGTGCCTGCCCGGGTAGGCGAGGAGCCTCTCGCTGAGGTGGGTCCACCCGGCGGCCGCCGTCGTCTCCCCTACTCCCGAGTGCATCACCAGGCACTGCTCCCCGTCCCGGACGAGGGAGTCGAGGTACTCCAGGACCTTGGAGAACACCTCCTCGCCCATGGTCTGGTCGTGACCGGGCTTGGCGTTGTTTCCGCGTTGGCTCTTGGGGCAGTAGGTGCAGCGGAGATCGCACCTGCTGCAGAGCTCGACGATGAGGTTGTCCGTGTATGCCGGCGCGAGCAGGGAGGCCTTGTCAACGGCGGGCTCGTCACCCATCTCGCGAGACCTCGGCCCTGAGACTCTTCCAGTGTTGTGCCGGGTTCAGCACGAAGGCCTCCGCCGGACGGACCCCGAAGGCGGACATCCTCTCGACGCTGGCCGAGGTGGTGAGGCGGTCGAGGCTGAGCGCGAGCAGGCGATCGAGGGCGGCCAGGTCGTATGGCTGGCCCAGCCCGTCGGCGGCGAAGCTCTCCGGCCAGGGCATGACCTCGACGCCGTGGATCTCTCCGACCGAGAGCAGGTCCACCAGCCGGTCGAGCTCGCCTTCACCGGCGTCAGGCCAGCCGGCCGGCACCGTGGTGTGCACGAGGAGCCCCAGGCCGGCCGCCCGGCTCAGGAGCTCGCGGGCCTCCCGACGCCGAACCTCGTCTGCGAGGAGCGCGCGCCACCCGCCGAGACCCTCGGCCGGCCCGATGAGGACGTGACAGGGCGTCAGGGTGGCGAGCCGGTCGAGCAGATCCGGCGGTGTGCCTTCGAAGGTGAAGCCGCAAGGGAAGCTGCAGGGCGGCCGCCCGCCCTGCTCGCCCAGCGCGGACAAGGTCTCCTCGGCGTGCCCCCTGTCGGCCAGGAGCCGGTCGTCATCGAAGACGAGCTCCGTGGCGCCGAGGGCGTTGTAGTTGTCGATCTCCAGGAGCACTCGGTCGATCGGCTTGCGGCGCTCCTCGGGGCCGAAGATCTCCCACCGGCGGGAGCCACGCCGACCGCCTCCCCTCGTGACTCGAATCACCCCCATGCGGGCGGTCGCGGTGCGCTCGGCGAGGCTGCCCAGCGGGCGGTAGTCGCCGCCGAGGGCGGCCCAGGTGTTGAAGGTGGGGCTCGGGATCTCGGTCGCCGCCAGGATCTCCCGCGCCGGGGTGCGGACGATCTCTCCGCCCTCTGCGAAAGCGAGGCCGCGCACTTGGCGGAGGTCCATCTCACCCCGGCGTGCCCTGAGTATGTCCAGCAGGGTCTGCTCGGCCTCCCCCTTGACGAACAGCGCCCCAGGGTGGGCCGCCGCGTCCTCGGGGCGGGTGCTCGGGAGGTGACCGGTCACCACCAGCGTGATGCCCGGGTTGACGCGCCTCGCGGCCGCCAGCCTCGCGCACCAGTCGTAGAGCGTGCGGAGAGCGTCTCGGGCCTCGAGGTCGACGTCGACCACCAGGAGATCCCACGCGAAGCCGACGTTGAGCAGGAAGTCGGGGGTCTTCTCCCAGTCCTCCGGGCCACCGTCGCTCAGGTCGGTGACCAGGGTCTCGCAGTCGGCGTGCCTGGCGAGGTAGGCCGCAAGGGACGCCACACCGTAGGCCGGGAGCGCATGGCGGGCGCCGGGCCGCAGCTTGACGAGGCCGACCCGCGGCGGTGCCTGCCGCATGAGGTTGCGGGCCCACGAGGTCTCCGGGAAGCTCAGCGTGGACCTGCCGCCGACCGCGTCTCCGGGTCGCCCGGGTCTGCCGGGTCCGCCCCTCGCCGCCTCCTCTTTCGCCATCCCGATACCCTGAACCGACCTGGCCTCCCCGCCTTCGCCAAGCACGACCCGGCCCGGCGCGAAGGTCTCGATCCGCTCTCGCCGCCACGCGATCTCGTCCGGCTCGAAGGCCCCGTCTCCGCAGATGCGATAGGCGGGCGTGGCCGAGTGCAGGCGGCACAAGAAGTAGTACGTGATGTCGTGCACCCGAGTGCCCCGCTCGAGGCTCTCCAGGAACTCCTCGCGTGTCTCGGTGGGGAAGGCGAAGAGCATGTGGTTCATGGCGAAGAAGCCTGGAGCCTTCTCCTTGACGCGGCGCAGCTCCTCGAGGACCTCCGGGGGGTCGTAGGGCCGGTTCATCAGCTTGACGATGCGCCGGCTCCAGTGCTGGATGGGGACGCAGGCGTAGGCGAGCTGGCCGGCCGCGGCGGACTCCGTGACGGCGTCTTTGTACTTGAGGAAGTGCCGCGGGTGGAGGTAGTCGAGGCGCAGCTTGATGTCGGGAGCCTGCTCGGCGAGGGCCGAGAGCAGCTCGGGGAAGCTCAGGTCGGCGTCGAGGCCCCATGATCCGGCGTCGTCACCGACGAGGTAGACGTGGCGGTGGCCGAGGCGGCGTCCGCGCTCCACCTCCTCCAGGATCACGTCGAGGGGCTTGCTCGGCGTTCGCAGCTCCTTCTTCCCCTTGGCCGCCCGGATGAAGCAGTAGGCACACTCGAAGACGCAGCTGTTGCGCAGGTCGACGTTCCAGTAGGTCGAGGGCCAGGCCGGCTCGTCGCCCCTGACGTGGGTGTAGATGAGGTTCTCCTCTACTCCCTCGATGGGCTCCACGGCCGCGAGCTCGCCGTCGAGCTCGCCGAGCTCGCGGTAGGAGATGTTCCGGACCCGGGGATCGGCCGCCTCGTTCTCCAGGCCCTCCGAGCACCCGACCGCCAGGATCCTGGCGTCCGGCCGCGCCCGGCCCGCCACCGCCCGCACGGCGGCCTGGCTGTCGTCGATGTGCTTCGCGTCCACGAGACAGGTGCTCACGCACACTACGTCGGCTTCTTCGACCTCCTCGACCAGGAGCCAGCGGTTCTTGGAGATGTAGCGGCCCAGGCGGGAGCTCAGCAGCGCGTTCTGCACGCAGAGGCGGTTCGCGCAGTGGACGTGGACCCGTGTCCGGTCGCTCATGGGTGTCTATCCGTGGACGGGCGTGTCGCCGGCGCTCCCCGTCTCGGCGCTTCAGCGCGCCGGCCGATCGGCTCCGGGGCTTGAACCGCGGACTCGAAGCAGTTCCCGTTGAGGAAGCCGCCGTCGTACTCGGTGCTGGTGACGTCCCGTACCATGGTCCGCAGGAAATCGTCGGTGTCGCGCTTTTGCTCCACGTGGGTCACGAGGCGCGCGAGAAAGCCCGGCTCGGCCAGGTAGCGTTGGGCCTCGCGGTCGAGCGCCGTGTCCGTGTGGCTCAGGGAGCGCAGGACCGCGCCGAAGATGGTCAGGGCTCTGCCGACCTCTCCGACGACGAGGGTCGCAG
>CAZQPP010000037.1:0-3816 GCA_964594295.1 uncultured Myxococcales bacterium
CCGCGGCGCTGTTCGGCGAAGAGCAGGCACCCCAGCTCGCGCGCTCCGCGGGGGCGATGCCGACGGGCGGAGCTGTCCTGGACGTGGGTGTTGGGCAAGGCCGAAACGCCTGCCCCGCCCTGACCCGGTCCGAGTCCCGAGCCGGCCTCAGCGCCCGGCGAGGTCCTTGAGCTGGTCGGCCTTGTCGGTGCGCTCCCAGGTGAACTCGGGCAGGGCGCGGCCGAAGTGGCCGTAGGCCGTGGTCTTCTGGAAGATGGGGCGAAGCAGGTCGAGGGACTCGATGATGGCCCGCGGGCGGAAGTCGAAGACCTCACGCGCGCACGCGGCAATCTTGGAATCTGCGACCTTGCCGGTGCCGAAGGTGTCGACGAGGACCGAGACCGGCTCGGCCACGCCGATGGCGTAGGCGACCTGGATCTCGCAGCGACCGGCGAGGCCGGCGGCCACGATGTTCTTGGCCACGTAGCGGGCGAAGTAGGCGGCCGAGCGGTCGACCTTGGAGGGGTCCTTGCCGCTGAAGGCGCCGCCGCCGTGGCGGGCCCACCCGCCGTAGGTGTCGACGATGATCTTGCGGCCGGTGAGGCCGGCGTCGCCCTGGGGCCCGCCGGTGACGAAACGACCGGTCGGGTTCACGTGTATCTTGGTGTCCGCGTGGAGGAGCTCGCCGGGGACGACGTGGTGGATGACCTCTTCGATCACTCCGGAGCGCACGTCCTCGTGGGTGACGTCGGGTGAGTGCTGGGTCGAGACCACGACGGCGTCGAGGCCCACCGGGCGGCCGTCCTCGAAGCGCACCGAGACCTGGGTCTTGCCGTCGGGGTGCACGAAGGGGAGGATGCCACGGCGGCGGACGGCGGACAGGCGCTCCGACAGGCGGTGGGCCAGGGTGATGGGCAGGGGCATCAGCTCCGGCGTGTGGTCGATGGCGTAGCCGAACATCATGCCCTGGTCGCCGGCGCCCTGCTCCTTGTGGAGACCGGCTCCTTCGTCGACCCCCTGGGCGATGTCGGCCGCCTGGCGGTCGAGCGTTATCATCACGCCGCAGCTGTCGGCGTCGATGCCGAGGTCTCCGGAGGTGTAGCCGATGTCCCGGATGGCCGCGCGCACGATGTCGGGGTAGCTGACGGTGGCACCGGTCGTGACCTCTCCGCCCACGACCGCGAGGCCGGTGGTCACGAAGGTCTCGACGGCCACGCGTGAGCCCGGATCCTGCTCGAAGAGCGCGTCGAGGACGGCGTCGGAGACGCGGTCTGCGATCTTGTCCGGGTGCCCCTCGGTCACCGACTCGGAGGTAAAGATGAAGTCGTCGTGTGCCATCGCGCGCTGCCTGTTGCCTGATTGTTGATGGGTGTGTCCAAGATCACTCGGCGGAACCGCAGGCACGAGGCTGTCAGTGCGAAGCTCCGCACCAGTCACGGGCTGTGTTTGCGCAGGTCAAGTGGGACACACCGAAAAAGAACGCCGCGGGTAGCCGCGGCGGGGCTCAGTACCGCAAAAAGTACCTCAGCGCCAGCGCGACCCAGCGCCTCTTTATTCCGTCGATCTCCTGGCCGTAGGCGGCGTCGAGGGCGAAGCGGGGCGTGATTAGCGAGAAGCCGCCGGTGATGGCGTTGGTGTCGTTCAGGCCGTCGCGGCGATAGCCGAGGCGAATGGGCAGGAGGGCGATGGGCACGATCTGGACTCCCACCGAGTGCGATACCTTGCTGCCTTCGGGGTGAGTGTCCAGGTCGGTGCGGGCGTCGTAGCCGAGCTGGACGCGCTCGAAGGTGAGCGCCGCTCCGCCGGTGAGCTCGCGCGGCTGCCCCTCGTCGGTGTGGTCGATCAGGTTGGCCGCGGTGAAGCCGAGCTTCACGAATTCGCCGACCATGGTCAGGATGCCTATGTCGAGGTTGAAGAGGCTCCAATCGACCGGCCCGATCTCCTCGGCGTGCCAGTTGCCAGCCACGCCGACGAGGAGCTGGAAGGTGGGCCAGCGCTCGGCGAGGGCGAGGCCCCCACGGACGCGGTGGCCGCCTCCCGTCGTCGTGCCGTCTGCGAAGTCACGCCGGAGAGCCCGGTAGGCGTAGCCGATGCCCATGGCGAAGTTCGGGTTGATCAAGCTGTCGACCGCCGAGACGTGGAGGCCGTGCTGGGTGGGGTCGCCGTGGTTGGTGTAGCCCGCCTGCAGGGCGTACTGGCGGATCTGCGCCATCGCCGCGGGGTTCCCCTCCAGCGCGGCGTGGCCGACGCCCAGCGCGGTGACGGCGCCGCCGAGCCCCAGGCTGACCGGGTCCACGGCCACGCCGAGGAAGGGGTCAAACGGGTCGGCGGAGGCCGGCGCCACCGGCGCTGCGATGAGCAGCGCGGCGGCCAGGACGGTTCCTGCGACGGGGAGGCTGACAGCTCTGATCATCCATGCGATGTATCGGGCCGGTGCGTGCTTCTGTCAACTACCTCCTGCTTGCCGCCGGTCTGGCGCTCTGTGCTCCGGCCCCGACCGACGCCTCTCCCTTCGAGGTCTACGGCTTCGGCGCCGCGGGCATGGCCACCGCCGGAGCCCGCACGGCCTCGGCCACCGACTACCACGCCGCCTTCTACAACCCCGCACAGGTGCTCGGCCGCAAGCAGACACACTTCGGCCTCGGCAGCACCATCATCCTGCCGCGCCTCCAGATGACGCGGGGGCGCCCGGACAGCCCCTACGAAAGCGTCCTGCCCACGAACAACCTCGGCGTGCACGTCGGGCTGAGCACGCCTCTGGGGGGCCCTTTCGCCAACAAGGTCGGACTCGGCCTCGCCGCGTACATGCCGCTCATCCACGCAACCCGCATGGAGTCTCTCGACCCGCGCGTGCCGCAGGCCTACATGTACCAGAGCCTACCGGACAAGCTCGTCATCGCTGCCGCGGTCGCCTACGAGCTCGCGCCGCCGGTGCGCATCGGCGCCGGCATCCAGGTGCTCGCGAGCCTGACAGGGCAGGCCGACGTCGCCCTCTCGGTGGAGCAGCAGCGCTTGCTCCACCGGTCGCTGCGCGTGGACTTCTTCGCCGTCGCCTCGCCCACGGCCGGGATCGCCGTAGACCTCTTCCCCTTCCTGACCCTGGCCGCGGCCTACCGCGCCGCCATCGACTTCCACTACCAGCTCCCGGTCCACCTCGAGATCCAGGAGATCGGGGTCTTGCACATGGACAACCGGGGCGTCTCGCTCTGGGACCCGCACATCATGGACCTGGGCGCGACCTGGCGCTTGAAGGAGCAGCGGCTGACGCTGTCGGCGACCCTGAGCCTGGCCTTCTGGTCCGACGCACCGGCACCGAACAGCCTGGTCGACATCACCCTCGACGACCGAAACCTCGGGGCCGAGGGCGCGAGCGCCGAGGATCCGCAGCCTGTTCTGGACCTCCGGACAGCGACCGTCGAGCTCGGGGCCAGCGACATCTTCATCCCGAAGCTCGGCGTCGAGTGGGCCCCGGCCGGCGGTTGGCTCCTTCGCGCGGGCTACTCCTTCCACCCGACGCCGCTGCCCCGCGCCACCGCGGCGGCCACCTACCTCGACAGCGACACCCACGTCGTGGGGCTGGGCGTGGCCTGGACCTTCGGAGACCCCTTCGAGGTCGGCACCTCGCCGCTGACCGTGGACCTGGGCCTGCAGTGGCACCACCCGACGCGCAGGGTGGCGGTGAAGACCGATCCTTCGAACCCGACGGGGGACGTCGCCTTCTCGGGGGACGTGCTCGCGGGGGTGCTGGAGCTGCGGCACGACCTTTGAGCGGGGTCAGGGGGTTGGGGGGGTAGGTAATAGAAGAAACCCGCGGCGTGGTAAGAAGAGAACCCCCCC
>CAZQPP010000037.1:3826-27771 GCA_964594295.1 uncultured Myxococcales bacterium
TTAACATTGCGCCGGGGGGCTATTTGTTTAAATGCCCAAAACCTGACCCCGCCTTGCACCGGGGCGCCGTTGGCACCCCGAGCAATCATTGCTAGAACACGCTCACTCTAGAGCGGAGGCCGGAGCGATGATCGACACACAGAAGGTCGAGGCCTACCTGGCCCGGATGAGCCTTCCCTACCGGGAAGCGGGCGAGGGGACCTGGGTCCTCGACGACGAAGGGGACGAGCTGCCGCCGATCGTGGTGGCATACCGGGAGCCACTCGTGGTCTTCGAGTGCCGCGTGATGCAGGCGCCCGACGACGCCGGCGTTGGCTACTTCCGGAAGCTCCTGGAGCTCAACGCCACCGACATGACCGCCGGGGCCTACGGGCTCGACGAGGGTTGGATCGTGGTCACCGACGCCCTCCAGGCGGAGAACCTGGACTACAACGAGTTCCAGGGAGCCGTGGACGGCATCGTCATGGCGCTCTCCGCGCACTTCCCCACCTTGAAGAACCTCCAGCAGTAGGGGGCCGCCATGAGCATGTTGGATCGCATCTCCCTCCTGTTCCGCAGCAACGTCAACGCCATGGTCTCGAAGGCCGAGGACCCGGAGAAGGTCCTCAACCAGCTCATCGAGGACATGAAGAAGGAGTTCGCCGAGGCCAAGAAGTCCGCGGCGGTGGCCATCGCCGAGGAGCGCAAGCTCTACCGCCAGATTGAGAAGGCCAAAGACGAGGCCCGGAGCTGGGAGCAGAAGGCCGTGCAGGCCCTGCACGCAGGGCGCGAAGACCTCGCCAAGGCGGCCATGCAGAAGAAGCTCGCCGCCGAGAGCTCGGTCACGGAGCTCAACCCCCTCTGGACTCAGCAGAAGAGCGCCGCCGACGAGTTGCGCCAGGCCCTCGTCAAGCTCAACGAGCGCATCGACGAGGCGAACCGCAAGAAGAACATCCTCATCGCGAGGGCGAAGCGCGCTGAGGCCCAGAAGCAGATCCAGACGGCCATGGGGAGCATCGGCACCTCGAGCGCCTTCAGCCACTTCGAGCGCATGGAGACCAAGGTCGAGCGCCTCGAGGCCGAGGCCGACGCGAGCGAGCTCCTCGGAGAGGTGGACAAGGGCCTCGACCAGGAGTTCAAGCAGCTCGAGTCCCAGAGCCAGGACACCGAGGCCGACCTGGCCCTGCTCGAGCTCAAGGGCAAGATGGGCATGATCACAGGCAACGAGCAGGCCCCGCTCCTCGAGGCATCCGATAAGGACGAGTAGGGCGCCGGCGGCCACCGGCAGCGTCTGGCTCGACTCCGGCCCGGCCACCTCGCGCGGCGAGCACGGCTGGCCGTGGCAAGGTCTGCTCGACAAGCCGGCCGAGCAGCTCGAGGTCTCGACGGCTCAGGAGCTCGAGGCCGCTCTGGACATGGTCCGCGACGACCTCCGCCGCCGGCCCGGCAGAGCCGCCGAGCCGCGTTGGATCGCCCTTTTCTGCTACGAGGCGGGGCTCCTCGTGGAGCCGGCCGTCGGCTGCGCCGGCGATCCCGGCCCGTTTACGCCGGCCGTGTTCTGGCGCTACGACGCGCCGGCCGCGTCGCTCCCCTCGGGAGCCGGCGGGCCCTTGCCCAGGGCACGCGCCAACGCGAACCCCGATGACGCAGAGCACCTCCGGCGCGTTGAAGAGTGCCGCCGCCAGATAGGCGTCGGGGAGCTCTACCAGGCGAACCTGTCGCGGCGGCTGCACCTTCGATTCGAGGAGCCCCCGAACGGCCTGCAGCTCTGCCGATCTCTCCAAGCGAGAGAGAGACACAGCTACGCGGCGTGGCTTCAGGCAGGCGAAGAGCACGAGCTTGTCTCCTTGACCCCCGAGTGCCTGCTGCGCGGTCGCCTCGGGGAGCGCCGGGTGGCGAGCTACCCCATCAAGGGCACCGCTCCTCCGGGAGCCGCGGGGCTCGACGCGGACCCGAAGGAGCGCGCCGAGCACGTCATGATCGTCGACCTCGTGCGCAACGACCTCGGTCGCGTCGCCCGCCCCGGTGGTGTGTGGGTCGAGCCCCTGCTCGGGTACCGCGACATGCGGACCTTGAGGCACCTCGAGTCCGCCGTTCGCGCGGACCTGCGCGAGGGGGAGGACGTGCTCGACGCCCTCTGCGGGCTCCTGCCCGGAGGCTCCATCACCGGCGCGCCCAAGATCGCCGCGACGAGGCTCATCGCAGATCTCGAGGGCCGGCCCCGGGGGCCCTACACGGGCTCCCTCCTCGCGGTCGACGGCGCGGGGAATGCGGTCGCGTCCCTGCTCATCCGCACGATGATCCTGTCTGGCTCGGAGGGCTGGCTCGACGTCGGGGGAGGGATCGTGTGGGGCTCCGACCCCGAGCGCGAGCTCGAGGAGACGCGGCGCAAGGCCAGAGCGCACCTCGAGGGGATGGTGGACGAAGTCCCGTAGTCGAGCGTGCCACTTTGGCAAAACCGCGTGACGCGGGGCGTCACGCTGTCACCGGCGCGGATCGCGGCGCCGATCACGCCGCCGGGGGCCTGGATCCCGCCACGCCCAAACATAGCAATGTTTTGACGCCGCCGGCCCCGCACTTACCCTTCGAAGTCGTGCACACCCGGCCATCCTGGCCCGCCCTTTGCACAAGGGCGTCTCTCGGCCACGTGCGCTCTTCGCCGCCGGGACGTCGGCGAAGCGGGCCCGCAAGTCTCTGCCGCCATTGATTGAGCTCCTATTCAAGAAGTACTTCTGGATCCCCACCGCGGGCGCGACCGCGGTGATCGCCCTGCTCACCGCCCTCATCCTGAACGGCTGGGTGGAGGGGCGCATCCGCGGGCTGGTGCCCTCCACCGTCCCGATCCCCAAGGTGGAGGCGGCTGACGACCCGACCGCCAAGGTCAAGGCCGAGGCCGAGGGGCTCGCCAACATGCTCGCCGAGCGGCGCATCTTCAACTCCGAGCCCCCTCCCGTGCTCGACATGCCAGACAGCTTCGAGGACGAGGAGGACGAGATAACCGGGGACGACGAGGAGGACGAAGACGGCATCCCCCTCAGCGACCTCGACATCTCGCTGCTCGGCACCATGGTCAACCCCGACCCCGACTGGTCCCTCGCCTCCGTGAAGACCTCCGAAGGGAGCAAGCTCGTCAGGATCGGCATGGAGCTCGAGGAGTCGGTGACCATCACCTCCATCCACCGCACCTACATCACGCTGCAGCGCCGGGAGAGCAAGGAGCTGATAAGGCTCTGGGCCGACCGCCCCGTCGGCGGCCGCGGGGGCGCACGAGGGGGCAAGTACGGCAAGGCAGGGAGCGCGGCGCGCGGCGCGAGATCGAGCTACCGCCCGCCCTCGGTTGGACGCCGCTCCTCCTCCTCCGGCAGGCCCCCGGCCTCGAGCACGAACTACGAGAAGGGCGTCGCCAAGGTCGGCGAGTGGGAGTACAAGATCGACCGGGGCATGCTCGAGAACGAGCTCAGCGACCTGACGCGCCTCGGCATGCAGGCGCGGGTCGTGCCCAACTACATCGGTGGCAAGTACCAGGGCTTCAAGCTCGTCGGGGTTCGCCCCAACAGCCTGTACCGGGCCATCGGAGTGCGATCGGGTGACGTGATCAAGCGCGTCAACGGCATGGAGATAGACAGCCCGAACAAGGCGCTGCAGCTCTTCGAGAAGCTGCGCACCTCGAGGCGCATCTCCTTAGACATCACCCGAAACGGCGTCAACCGGACGCTCTACTACAAGATCCAATGAGGACGCGGTCTATGCACAGCGCCCACAGAATCTGGCCTCGCTCGGGGCCCCTCATCTTCGCCTTCCTGCTGGTGCCGCTCACCGCACTCGGCCAGGCCCCCGGCCGCCTCCCGGTCCGGGTGCCGGGCACCCCGCCGGCGATGCGAAACGTGCCCTCGAGCAGGGACCCCCTCGTCCGCCCCGGCATCGGCCGGAGCCCCTCGGAGGCCCCCCGGGCCACCGCCGCCAGCTCCTCGTCGGAGCCTCGCCCGGTTGTCCGCGGTCGCGTCGGCCGCCTGCCGCCCCCGCCCAGCAAATCCAAGACGACGCCGACCAAGTCCGACGGCCCAGTGCCCACCAGCGGCGCCGAGGAGAAGAGGATCGAGGACGTCATCACCTTCAAGAGCAACTACGAGAAGGACGTCCGCTGCAGGAAGCTCCCGCTCAACCAGAAGATCAGCATCGACTTCGAGGACGCCCCCCTCGAGGACGTCTTGAAGTTCATCGGCTGCGTCACCGCCCAGAACTTCATCACCGACCTCAAGACCCTGAAGGGCAAGACCATCACCATCATGTCCCCCAAGCCGGTGACGGTCTACGAGGCCTACAAGGCCTTCTTGAGCACGCTGGACATGAACGGCCTGACCATCGTGCCGGTGGGCAAGTTCATGAAGATCACCCAGAGCAAGCAGGCCCCCGGCGACCACGGCCCCATCATCATGCCGGGCCGGCGAGTGAGGAACGAGGACCGGGTGGTGACCTACCTCGCGGCCCTCGACAACGTGCAGGGCACCGATCTCCTCGACGTGCTCGCCAAGTTCAAGAGCCCCAACGGCGACCTCTACGTCTACGAGCCGACGAATACCCTGATCATCACGGACATAGCCTCGAACGTCCGGCGCCTGCTCAAGCTCATCAAGGAGCTCGACCTGCCGACCGGGCGCGAGCACATCTTCGTGCGGCCGGTGCTCTACGCCGAGGCCAGCCAGCTCGTCGACAAGATCAACCAGCTCTTCGGCCAGCAGGCCGGCTCCGGCAAGAAGTCCAGCGCCAGGGCTCCGAAGACACGCCGTAAGCCCACCCGCCCGGGGCAGAAGAAGGCAAGGGGCGGCGGCGTGGGCAGCTCGGGCAACGCCCCGCCCATGGTGAACAAGGTGATGGCCGACGACCGCACCAACAGCCTGATCATCGTCGCCACCCGCACCGGCTACCTCCTCGTCGACCGCTTCTTGAGGAAGATGGACGTGCCGATCCCGGGCGAAGGCGAGCTGCACATCTACCAGCTGCAAAACGCCGACGCGAAGGAGATGGCGTCAACCCTGCAGTCTCTGACCCAGGGCAAGTCATCGTCGCGCACGAAGCGACCCGCGCGAGGCAAGGCCAAGAGCACGACCAGCGGCGGCGGGACCGCCGCGCTCTTCAGCGGCGACGTGAAGATAACCGCCCACGAGGAGACCAACGGCCTGCTCATCGAGGCCTCGCTCTCCGACTACCTCACCTTGAAGAAGGTCATCGAGAAGCTCGACGTGCGGAGGAAGCAGGTCTACGTCGAGGCGCTGATCATGGAGGTGACGACCTCGAAGGATCGCAAGTTCGGCCCGAGCGGAAGCGCGGGAACGAGCTTCGAGATGGACGGCGAGGTCGTGCCCATGCTCTTCGGCCTCGGGGGCCTCGGGGTCGGCGGCTTCGACATGAACCAGCTCAACAAGGGCGGCCTCGCCGTCGGGATGCAAGGCCCGCTGGTCGACTTGTCGACGGGGAGCACGGGAACGAGCGGCGTGGCCGGCACCCTGTCCATCCCGACCTTCGGCTTCCTGCTCCAGGCCATCGCCTCCAACAGCGACGTCAACATCATCTCGACCCCGCACATCCTGACGCTCGAGAACGAGGAGGCCGAGATCCAGGTCGGCAAGCGCATCCCCTACCAGTCCACCACCTTCGGGGGCTTCCCGGGCATGGGCAACCTCGGCGCGCTCGCCAGCCAGATGGGCGGCTCCTCCTCGTCGGCCGCCCTCTCGGCGCTGGGCGGCATGGGCATGGGTGGCTACGGGGGCTTCGGCGGCGGCATGGGCACCGTGCAGTTCGTCGACGCCGACCTCACCCTGAAGATCAAGCCCCAGGTCAACGAGAGCAACTTCGTGCGCCTGGAGATCGAGCAGTCCATCGAGGACGTGGAGTCAATCGACCGCACCCTCGGGCCAACCACGAGCAAGCGAAAGGTCAGCAACGCGGTCGTGGTCCGTGACGAGCAGCCCGTCGTCATCGGCGGCCTCATCCGCAACAGCGAGAGCGAAGGCGTCGACAAGATCCCCTTCTTCGGCGACATCCCGGTCCTCGGCATCCTCTTCCGCAAGTCCGCGACCTTGAAGGAGAAGAAGAACCTCCTGATGATCATCGTGCCCCACATCATCAGGGACCCCTCGGACCTCCAGCGCGTGCACACCGAGCGAGTAGCCGAGATCCGCAAGTTCAACGAGTTCCTCGACCGGCGCAAGGCCGAGATCGAGGGCAAGCACGACTACCGGAAGAAGCACGGCGCCTTGGAGGAGATCCGCCGGGTGGTGGGCGAGCGCCAGGAGCAGGCGCGCATCCTCATGGAGCTCGAGCGGCGCCAGGACGTCGACATCCTCGGCGACCCGGAGTCGCACCGCCTCGACTTCGATCCCGAAGGGGAGCCGGGAGGCGCAGCGCCGGACGCGGGCACCGGGGAGCCCACCCCGTGAACGCGGCGGCCATGGAGCCGGCGCTCGAGCTGAGCACCGCGCGCGTCGGCGAGCTCCTCGTCGAGATGGGGGCCTGCCGCCCGCACGAGATCGACCGCGCCCTTCGCCACCAGGAAGACCGCGGCGGCCGCATCGGCGAGATCCTGCTCGAGCAGGAGGCCATCACGGAGGAGCAGCTCCTGCTCGCGCTCTCGCGCCAGTCGGGTGTGCCGCTCTGCACCGAGCTCGACGCGGACACCATAGACCCCGCGATAGTGCGCGACCTGTCCATCGCCCACTGCAGGGACAAGATGCTCCTGCCGGTGGACCTCGAGGACGGCGTGGTCAGGGTCGCGGTCAACGACCCCTTCGACACCTATGTCCTCGACGACATGCAGGTGCTCTTCGGCTGCGAGGTGGACCCCCTCCTCGTGCCCAACAAGGTGCTGCTCGACGCCATCCACCGCCTCTTCGACCGACGCGTCGCCGCCGACCAGGTCGTCGACGAGATCCAGAAGGACGACCTCGGAATCCTCGCCCAGGACCTCGGCGAGACCACCAAGGACATCCTGGAGGAGGAAGGCGAGGCGCCCATCATCCGGCTGGTCAACAGCGTCTTGAACCAGGCCGTCAAGGAGCGGGCCAGCGACATCCACATCGAGCCCTTCGAGAAGGACATCGTCGTGCGCTTCCGCAAGGACGGCGTCTTGAAGGAGATCATCCGGCCGCCCAAGCGCTTCCACGCGTCCATCTCGAGCCGGATCAAGATCATGGGCAACCTGAACATCGCGGAGAAGCGCGTCCCCCAGGACGGGCGCATCCGCATCAAGGTTGCCGGCAAGGACGTGGACATCCGCCTGAGCACCGTGCCCACGGCCCACGGCGAGCGCCTGGTGATGAGGTTGCTCGACCGCGCCAACACGGTCTTGGACCTCGAGCAGCTCGGCATGCTCAAGGACCACCTCTCGATCTTCACCAAGATGATCGCGCGCCCCCACGGCATCATCCTGGTGACCGGCCCCACCGGCTCGGGCAAGACCACGACCCTCTACGGCGCGCTGGTCCGCATCAACACCCCCGACATCAACATCCTCACAGTCGAGGACCCGGTCGAGTACCAGCTCGACGGGATCGGCCAGATGCAGGTCAACCCGAAGATAGACTTCACCTTCGCCCGCGGCCTGCGCGCCATCTTGCGCCAGGACCCCGACGTCGTGCTCATCGGTGAGACCCGCGACCTCGAGACCGCCGAGATAGCCGTGCAGGCCTCGCTCACCGGCCACCTCGTCTTCACGACGCTCCACACCAACGACGCGGCGAGCTCGTTCACGCGCCTCATCGACATGGGCATCGAGCCCTTCCTCATCGCCTCGACGGTCATCTGCGCCCAGGCCCAGCGGCTTGTCCGCCGCCTCTGCCCCCACTGCCGGGAGCCCTTCGAGCCGAGCACCGTAGACCTCGAGCTGCTCGGGCTGCCCGAGGAGAAGGTGACCTCGGACGCGACCTTCTTCAAGGCCGCAGGTTGCCCCGAATGCGCCATGTCGGGTTACTCGGGGCGGCTCGGCATCTACGAGGTCATGGACGTCAGCGACGAGATCCGGGGCCTTGTCCTGCAAAAGACCGACGCCGGGCGCATCAAGCAGGCGGCCATGGCGGGCGGCATGAGGACCCTGCGCGACGACGGCGCGGTGAAGGTCATGAAGGGCATCACGTCCATCGACGAGGTGCTGCGGGTGAGCCAGCAGGACGTGGAGTGAGGACATGCCGGTCTTCGCCTACAAAGGTCTCGACAAGCGGGGCAAGGAGGTCAAGGGGAAGCTCGACGCCGAGAGCCAGAAGGAGCTCCGCTCCGCGCTGAAGCGCCAGGGCATCTTCGTGGTCGAGTACCGTGAGAGCGACGAGCGCGGGCGCGGCGCGGGCCGCGTTCGCAAGGCCGGGGCGGACAAGAAGGCCGGCGGCGAGGAGGGCGGCCTGCTCTCCAAAGAGGTGGACATCAAGGCGACCTTCGCGAGGGTGAAGCTCACCGAGGTGGCCGAGATCACCCGGCACCTCGCGACCCTGGCCCGCGCCGGTGTTCCCATCGTCGACGGGCTCGCGGCGATCATCGAGCAGATCGAGAACGACCGCTTCAAGTCCATCCTCTCCGACGTGCGCCAGTCGGTGACCGAGGGCGCCTCCATGGCCGACGCCCTCAACCAGCACCCCAAGGTCTTCAGCCGCCTCTACGTCAACATGGTGAGGGCCGGTGAGAGCTCCGGCACCCTCGACGTGGTCTTCACGCGCCTCGCCGACTTCATCGAGGGCCAGGTCCGGCTGCGCGGGAAGGTGGCGGCCGCCATGACCTACCCGGCCGTCATGGCCGTGGTCGGCATCGCCATCATCATGTTGTTGATGGTGGCCGTGATCCCGAAGTTCGAGGACATGTTCGCCCAGATGGGGGTCGACCTGCCGCTGCCGACCCGCCTGCTCATCGGCGTGTCCACCTTCATGCAGTCGTGGTGGTGGGTGGTCGTGGCCATGCTCGGCGTGATGGTGTGGTGGTTCAGGCGCTGGAAGGCCTCACCGGGGGGCAGGCCGCGCTGGGACCGCTTCACCCTCGACGCCCCCGTCTTCGGCAAGCTGCTGCGGGAGATCTCGCTCGCCCGCTTCTGCCGCACCCTGGGCACGCTGCTGACCTCGGGCGTGCCGCTGCTGACGGCCATGGAGATAGTCAAGGCGATCCTGGACAACGCGGTGCTCGAGACCGTCGTCGACCAGGCCAGGGAGGAGGTCGCGGAGGGCCAGTCCCTCGCTGCGCCCTTGAAGCAGAGCGGCGAGTTCCCGCCCATGGTGACCCAGATGATCTCCATGGGCGAGAAGAGCGGCCAGCTCGAGGAGATGCTGCTGAACTCGGCCGACGCCTACGAGGTGCAGGTCGACAGCAAGGTCCAGATGCTCACCAGCGTCCTGGAGCCCATCATGATCCTGGTCATGGGCGGCTTCGTGGCGGCGCTCGTAGTCAGCATCCTTATGCCGATGCTGCGCATGAACCAGGCCTTTCAATCTATGCAATGAGAGACACCGGAGGACGTTCTATGAACCGGAAGATCATCTCTGAAGACGAAGCTCGGCTACACGGCGAGATCAGCCCGCTCTGGCGACGCACCGCCAGTGACCAGCGAGGCATGACGCTCATCGAGATCATGGTCGTCCTGGCCATCATCGGCATGATCATGGGAGGCCTGGCCTTCGGCTACATGAGCTGGTTCAAGCAGAGCCAGACCGACGTGGCCAAGACCCAGGTCCAGCGCATCGGCTCGGCCCTGATGAACTACTACCTGCACCACCAGGAGTTCCCGAGCAGCCTCGACGATCTGGCCAGCGGCGAGAACCCGACGCTGAAGAAGAGCCAGCTGAAAGACCCCTGGAACCAGGACTGGACCTACAACGTCCCGGCCCAGCGCGGACAGGGTGACTTCGACCTGTGCAGCAAGGGACAGGACAAGAGTGACGGGACCGACGACGACATCTGCCTGGAGTAATGCGCGCGTCGCGAAGGCTGCGCGTGCGCACGCGGGGCAGCGTGGCTTCACGCTTCTCGAGCTTCTCCTCGTCTCCGCTCTTGGAGTGCTGGTGCTCGGTGCGGCGGTGTACAGCCTTCGCGACATCGGCGCGGCCAACGCCCGGGCCGAGGCCTATCGCCTCGCGACGTCCATCCGTTACCTCTATGACAAGTCCATCAGCGACGGCCTGCCCTATCGCCTGATGGTGGACATGGAGGAGGGCGTCACCTGGGCCGAGCGCGTCGAGGACGAGAGGGCGTGCGGGGTGAGCCTCACCCTCCAGGAGGGCAGCGAGACCCGCTTCAAGGAGCTGGCGCGCAAGGCCTTGGAGAAGAAGAAGAAGGAAGCCGAGGAGCGGCGAGAGGAGGGCCTCGCGCCCCTGCAGCCGGAGGTCAGCTACGCGGACTACTCCGACATCGCCATCAAGAAGCACAAGCTGCCGAAGATGGTCCAGATCGTCGACATGGGCACGCTCTCCCACAAGGAGCCGCGGGAGGCCGGGAAGCTCGCGATCCACGTTTTCCCCCACGGCGTGATCGAGAGGGCGCTCGTCGTGCTAGAGGCCGACGGCGGAGACGAGGTCTACTCGGTGGTCACCGAGCCCTACGGCGGCACCGCGTACGTCTATCCGGAGGAGATCGACCGGAAGGAGGTCTTCCGGTGAGCCCCGGCTCCCATGAGCGCGGGTTCACGCTGCTCGAGGTCATGGTGGCCTTTGCCATCCTCGCCCTCTCCATCGCCGCCATCGCGGGCGCCCACAACGCGAGCGGGCTCGGTACCATCCGCTCCCACCGCGTGCTCGTGGCGTCGATGCTCATGCGGGGCGTCGTGCTCGACATCGAGGAGGAGTATCACGTCGAGGGCTTCCCCGAGAACGACCGCGAGGGCGTCGACTGCGAGGTCCCCGAGCCCTGGGACGACGTCTACGAGTGCGAGTACGACATCGAAGGCCTCGACACGGACGCCGACGTGCTCGCCGAGCTCACCAACACCGAGACCATGGCGGCCATCGCCGGCCTCGCGGGGGGCGCCGGTCCCGGGGGCGGGGGCATGGGAGCCCTCGGCGGAGCGAGCTCCGGCCTCAACATGGACATGCTCCAGCAGAGCGGCGTGGACGTGACGCGCATGATGGGCCTGCTCCCCCTCTTCGGCGAGGAGGGCCCGCAGATCATGAGCACCTGCAACGTCAACCTCTCCAAGGTCCTGCAGAACATCTCCATGGCCGGGATGTTCTTCCCCGAGATAGTCAAGCAGGCCGCCGACAAGACCCGCAAGCTCACCATCCGCCTCGCCTACCAGGAGGGCCACAGCCGCATCAGGACCTTCACGGTCGAGACCTTCATCATCGCCATCCCGCGTGACGAGCTCGAGCGCGCCGAGCGCACCGAGGAGCTCATGAACGCCGTGGACCAGCTGATGCCGCCGCAATGATGAAGCCCTGCCATCCACGGCTAGCCGGCGCTCGACCGTCCACGTCCACGTCCACGTCCACGTGCACCGACTCTGCCTCCTCCCCGTCCTCCTCCGCGAGATCTCGGTCTCACATCGCCGGTTTCAACACAGAAGCACAGAGGCGCAGAGGCACAGAGAAGAGAAACGCAGAGGCGCAGAGGCGCAGAGGCGCAGAGAGGAGGCAAGCCGGGCGCTGCGCGCCACGGCGGAGCGGCTTCACCCTGCTGGAGGTGATGATCGCGACAGCGCTGCTCGCCTCCCTCGGGCTGATGCTGCTGGCGATGTTCGGGCTGATCATCAACGGGCAGGAGCGCGTGCGAGACACCCGGGACCGCCTTCACGCGGCGCGCGTGGCGCTCAACTTCATGGCCCGCGACATCTCCATGGCCTACCTGAGCAGCCACGTGGACGAGGAGCAGCGCCGCCAGACCTTCTTCGACGGGCAGGGCGACCAGATCGACCTGACCACCCTCGCCCACCGGCGGCTCGTGGCCGAGAGGCCCGAGAGCGACCAGGCGGAGGTCGGCTACAAGATCGGCAAGGACCGCCGCTACCCGGGTGAGGCGGTGCTCATCCGGCGCCTCAAGGTGCCGATCGACGACCGCCCGGGCGACGGCGGCGACGAGGACGTAGTGGCCGTGGGCGTCAAGCGCCTGGAGCTGGAGTACTGGGACGCGAGGAAGGAGGACTGGAACAACGACTGGCAGGTGGACTTCGACGACGTCGTCTACAACGACCCCGAAGCGGGGGCGGGCCTGGCCGAAGAAGGAGGAGAGAGAGAGGCCATGCTGCCCTACCGGGTGCGCGTCACGCTGACCGTCGAGGACTCGGACGGCGAGGACCTCGTGCTGCAGACCCAGACGCCGCTGTACATGCGGCGCGTGCTGCGCTTCAACGCCATCGCGACTAAGGGCAAGGGGCCGCAGATCCCGCCGAAGGTGCGACCATGATCAGCGAGCTGCGCCGCGCCGCGGAGACCTGGCGTCTTCTGATGCGGGCGAAGGGGCCGGAGCGCTTGCGGCGCGAGGCTCGTCCCTTGCGGGCGCGCAGGCGCGGCGTGGCGCTCCTCATCGTGATGGTCTCGGTGGCGGTGCTCGGGGCGCTCACGGGAGAGTTCGCCTACGAGTCCCGCGGCGCGATCCTCGCGGCCACGAACGCCGAGGCGGAGGTGCACGCCTTCTTCCACGCACGCAGCGCGATGGAGATCGCGCGCCTCGTCGTGCTCGCGCCCAAGCTGCTCGCGGGGCAGTTCGGGCCGCTCCTCGCCATGGCCAAGAGCAGCGGCGCCTCGACCCAGACCCCGCAGATATGGGCCTATGCCTGCAAGTTCGCGGAGATCTTCCATGCCGGGAAGGTCGAGGCCTTCGGGCTCGACCTCTTCGACCTGTCGGGACAGAAGGGCATCGGCGTGAAGAAGGGCAGCTTCTCCTGCGAGACGGACGCGGAGGACGGCCGCGTCAACGTGAACCTCGTGCGCAACCTCTCCGAGAAGCAGAACCTCTTCTACCGGCTCTACCCGGTGCTCAAGAGCCTGCGCGGCGGGCAGGAGGAGGACGACCGCGAGGCCATCGAGGCGATCCTGAACATCATCGACTACGCCGACAGCGACGACATGCGCAGCGACGTGGGCCCCAACGGCATGCTCATCGAGACCGGCGGAGGCGAGGAGAAGGCCTACATCAGGGTCGACCACGAGCCCAAGAACGCGCCCTTCGACACCATCAGCGAGCTCCGCCTCGTGCCCGAGATCGACGACAGCACCTACTGCCTGCTGCGAGACCGGGCCACGGTCTACCTGACCGAGAAGATCAACGTGAACACCGCCGACCTCTACGTGCTCAGGGCGCTCATCTGCGAGAACCTGAGCGACCCGGTCCAGCAGCAGGCCTGCCAGCACAGCGTCGTGCTCGGGCCCCTCGCCCACCCCGTGGACCTGGCCCTCGGCTGGCTCGAGCTCTGCCGGAAGATCCGCTGGGCCCTGTTCACGCCGCCGTTTTCGAGCGCGGCGCACTTCTCGGGCTTCTTCAACCGCCTGCCGGCGCCGCTCAACACCGAGCTGCGCGTCAACACCGGCAACCTGAGGAAGCACGTGGCCACCGACGCCAAGATCATCCGCGTTCGGGCCCTCGGCGAGTACGGCCGGGTGAAGAAGCGCCTCGAGGGTGTGATCGACACGACCACCGGTCGTTATGTGTACTGGAAGGAGAACTGAGCCATGGCACAGCGCATCCTGGGTTTGGACATCGGCTCGAAGAACGTGCGGATCGCGGTGCTGGAGTCGAGCCTGAGGAGCGTGCGTCTCGTCGGGCTGGACACCGAGAAGCTCACGGTGGTGCCGCCGCCCCCACGGCCGGTGCCCGAGCCCAACGAGGACGGTGAGGTCGAAGCGCCGGACCCCGACGAGATCGCCGCCGAGTGGGCCCACGCGAGGAGGAGCGCCGCTCGCGACGCCCTCGAGAAGCTCAAGGCGAGGGGCTCGCTGGAGGCCGACCACGTGGTGGTGGCCCTGCCGGGCGACCGCGTCTTCACCCGTGTGCTGCAGTTCCCCTTCGCCGACCCGCGCCGCATCGAGCAGGTGGTCGGCTTCGAGCTCGAGGAGCACATCCCCCACGAGATCGAGGACGTGGTCATCGACCACCTCGTGCTCGAGTCCGGTGACGAGGGCGCTGAGGTCCTCGCGGCGGCCGTGCCCAGCGGCGAGGTGGAGGATCTTCTCGACCTCCTAGCCGAGCTCGACGTCGACCCGCGGATCGTGTCCCTGTCGACCTTCGCCTACCTGAAGCTGCTCCAGGCATCGAGGGAGGAGAGCGGGGAGGAGGCACGCCGGTGCGTCGCGGTCGTGGACATCGGCCACCACCGCACCGACGTGACCGTCATGCAGCGCGGGCGGCTGGCCTTCTCGAGGACCGTGAGGAGGGGCGGCCGGCACCTCACGCAGTCGATCGCGAGGGCCTTGAGCACGGACGCCAGGACCGCCGAGCGCGCCCTGATCTCACACGGCCGACTGCCCTGCGCCCTGCCCGCCGGAGGAGGCGACCCGGAGATGCAGGGGCTCGCCGCCGCCGTCGCCGCGGGGCTCCAGCCCATCCTGCGCGACGTGAACCAGACCCTGCGCAGCCACGAGCGAGTCAACGGTGAGCCGGTCGAGCAGATCGTGCTCGCCGGAGGGCTCGCCAGGCTGCCCGGCCTCGCCGAGACCATGCACTCGGCCCTCGAGGTGCCGACCGCGGCCCTCGAGAGCCTGCCGAGCGACGTGGAGACCGAGGACTTCCCCGGGACCGACAACGCCTCGGCGGGCAAGCCGGTGGGCCTCGCCTTGGAGCTCGTGCGCGGCGGGAGCAGGCAGAGCCTGAACTTCCGGCGCGGGCCCTTCGCCTACAAGGGTGACTTCCAGTACCTCGCCGAGAGGGCCCCGGCCATCGTCGCCCTCGCCGTCATGCTGCTCCTCGCGGCCGTGGGTTGGTACTGGGTGCAGCGGGACAACCTGGCTCGGGAGCGCGACGCACTCGCCGAGAACCTCTCCGCCTTCACCAAGGCTGTCGTCGGCCGGGCTATCAGCGACCCAGACCTGGCAAAGGCGACCATCGCCGCGCCCCCCAACAAGGGCTACGTGGAGGCGCTCCCGCAGCGCACCGCCACCTGGGTGCTCGACCGCGTCAGCGTGGCCGTGGAGGCCGTGCGGACCATGCCCTCCCCGCTCGAGTCGGAGGTGAAACCGGGAGGGCCCCCGCCACTTGTGGCGCAAGGGGCAGACCCTGACCTGCGGATCGACCCCGACAAGCGATATCACGACGTCGAGATCGAGCGCTTCGAGATCGCCGGCGCCCAAGGCGAGGTGCGCGGCCAGGCGAAGAACCTCGAGTCCCTCGAGATGTTCGCCCAGGAGCTGCGCGAGACCCCGTGCCTGACGCGCGTGTCCATCGAGAACACCGACAAGGTCGCCTTCGAGCGGCACCGCGGGTGGCTCTCCTACGAGATAGGCTTCATGCTGAGCTGCAGCGCGAAGAAGAAGAAGAGCAAGGAGAAGGACAAGGAGAAGGACAAGGAGAAGGCGACCGGGAAGGAGGGCGCCCCGGCCGCCGGGGAAGGTGCGGCCCCAGCACCGGCGGCCCCGCAGGCCGCGCCGCAGCCCGCCCGAGGGCCCGCGGCTCCCGCCGTCGAAGGAGAGGGCAAGGGCGAGGTGGCACCATGAAACCTGCTCTGCGAGGCGCGCTCGAGCGCATGACCCGCCGCGAGAAGACCCTGCTCGCCGCCATGCTCGCCGTGTTCCTGACCTTGAGCATCGGGATCGGCACGGCGGTGGCCGTCCACAACCTCGGCACCCTGAGGACCGAGATAAGCGAGCTCCAGAGCTCGCTGCTCGTCGTACGGGCCAAGGCCCCCGCGTATCTCGCTGCGGTCGGCCACGAGAAGGCCTTGGAGGAGCGGATCAAGGGCTCGAAGATCCGCTCGCTGAGGATTCCCATCAACGACGTCGCCAAGAAGGTGAGCCTCCCCGAGCAGGACGAGGAGAGCGGAGAGCAGACCCTGGCCGACCTGATCCGCTTCGAGGGCAAGGTCGTCGAGACGCCCGTCCTCATCGGCGCGGCGAGGAAACGCAAGAAGGCCCGCGGCGAGCTGAAGCCGGGCCAGTTCATCTTGCAGAAGGACCAGGAGATCAACATCCGGGAGGCTCCTCTGACGGCCATCTACGGCCTCATAGAGGAGCTCGAGAAGTCGACCGCGCTGCTCTTCGCTACCCGCCTCGAGATGTCACGGACCTACAACGACTACGAGAAGGGCCGCATCTCGATGGTGGTGACGACCTACGCGTGGCCGGAAGGAGAGGAGAAATGAGGGCCTTCTTCTCTCGCCTCTTCGCGAGGCGCCGGCTGATGCTCGCCTTCGCGCACATCCTCGGCTTCCTGCTGCTCTTCGTCCTCTTCGTCTACCTGACCTTCCCCACCGACGCGGTGCGCGACGTGCTCGCGCGCACCCTCTCGGACCGCCTCGGGCGCCCCGTGCAGATAGAGGAGCTCGATCTGCGCGGGCTCTCCGGGGTTGAGCTCAGCGGCGTGCAGCTCTCCCTCATGCCTCGGCCCGCCGCGAGCTCGATACAGCCCGACCCGACGGCTCCCCAGCCCCCGCCCATCCCCATCGCCCTCGACGAGGTGGAGGTGGGCGGAGACCTGCTGGCCCTCGCGCGCGGTGAGGAGGGGCGCGTGTCGGCCCGCGTGGCGGCATACGGTGGAACCTTCGAGGTGCGCGAGGCGCACGTGACGCCCGACCGCATCGACGTGACCGGTGTCGGGCTCGAAGGCCTCGACCTGAGGGCCAGCCCGCTGCTCCGGGTGCTCATCCCGTGGGACGTGCGCGGCAAGGTGGAGGCGCGGGCGAAGCTGACCCTCGAGCGCGACAAGGCCGCGGCAGGCTCGAAGAAGAAGGGGAAGGGCAAGACGGTCCTGCGCCTGACGACGGCCAAGCTGAGCCTGACCGTGACCGAGGCGAAGGTGCGGACGCCGGTGGTGCCCTCGCGGACCTACGGGGACTTCAAGTTCACCGACGCCGACCTCGGCACGCTCGAGGTGGAGGCCGAGCTCGGGCCGGCCAAGGGCTTGAAGGGGCTGGAGCGGCGTTACCCGGACCGGGCGCTGGTGCTGATGCTCAGGGAGCTCGACCTCCGCGGCGCGGACGTGATGGCGACCCTGGAGGACGAGGCGACCATCGTCTGGATCCGGCCGACGGACCCCCTGGTGACGGGCCGAGTGGCCGCGAGCTTCGCCGTGCGGCTCGCTGACACCTACCTCGACAAGGAGGTGGTCAAGGGCGGCCGCAAGGAGAAGCCCAACGCCGGCCTGCGCATGGTCTTGAAGAACGACCCGCGGCTGCGAGCCGCCACGCGCAACGGCTGGCTGGGGTTCCGCTGCACGGGCACCATCCAGAAGCCCGGCTGCCTGCCCTCCCTGCCGAGCGCCAAGGTCGCTCGGGTAGGCCCCTTCGCCCCTCGGACCAAACCCGAGGCGGACAAGAAGAAGGAGACCAAGAGGATCGAGACGAGGCAGAAGCCGGCGCCCTCACGCGCCGCGCCGCCAGCGCGCCCGACGCAGCCAGGGCCCGGCAGAGCCGTGGGCCCGTCCGTCGCGCTGCCCGTGGGCGCCGCGCCCGCAGAGGCGGAAGAGGAGCCCGAGGAGGAGTACGAAGAGGGCGAGGAGGAGGAGTACGAAGAGGGCGAAGAGGAGGAGTACGAAGAGGACGAAGAGGACGAAGAGAGCGAAGACGGCGAGGAGGACGCCCCGGTGGAGGAGGGCGAGGCCGTCGACGAGGACTCGGAGGCGGAGGAAGAGGAGGTCGATGGGGAGCCCGAAGAGGAGTAGGCAGGTAGTCCTGGGCGTGAGCGCCTGCCTGCTCGGCGAGGCGCTCCGCTATGACGGCGGCTCCAAGCCCCACGAGCCCTTGCTGCGCTCCGACCGTGTTCGCTGGGTGAAGGTGTGCCCCGAGGTGGAGCTGGGCATGCCCGTGCCGCGGGAGCCCATCCGAATGGAGCGCGGCCCTTCGGGGCTGCGCCTGGTGGGAGTCGAGAGCCGAAGGGACCACACGGAGGCCATGTCGAGCTGGGCGGAGGCACGCCTCGACGCGCTGGCGGACGAGGGGATATGCGGCTTCGTGCTGAAGGCTAGATCGCCCAGCTGCGCTCACCACGACGCGGCCGTCTTCGACGCGGCCGGAGGTCTCGCCCCGATCTCCTCCGGTCCCGGCATGTTCGCCGCGGCGCTGCGGCGCCGCTTCCCCGACATTCCGCTTGCCGACGAAGAGGCTCTGTGGACCGCCGAGGCCCTCGAGGAGCTCCTAGACGCGGCGGAAGCCGGCAGGCGCTGAGCGTCACTCTCGCGGATTGCCATCTGCAACCCGCGGCGCGCCCCTATGACACGAAGAGCTTGTCGGTCGCGAAGCGCGGCGAGCAGGTCAGGTTGACGCCAAGGCGCCGCAGGCCCTTCTCGTCGCCGGGGGTCGGCAGGCGCGTCATGTGCACCTCGCAGCCGCGCAGGTGCTCGAGCTGGTCCATGGCGAGCCGGGCGGTCGGGTTGGAGGTCGAGCTGATGCTGAGCGCGATCATGGCCTCGGCCACGTTCAGGCTGATGCTGTCGTGCCTGAGGATGTCCTTTCGCAGCTCGCCGATGGCCTCGATGACGTTCGCGCTGATGATGTCGAGGTGTTGCGGGATCCCCGCGAGGTGCTTGGCGGCGTTCAGCACCAGGCACGCGGCGGCGTGCATCAGGGGCGAGTTGCGGCCGGTGACGATCGTGCCGTCGGGGAGCTCGAGGGCCGCGCCGACGTAGACCCCGTGGCGCCCCTTCTCGGCCTTGGTCTCCGCGCGCGACTCCGCCTCCTCGGCCGCCGGGACCACGAGGCGATGGCTCTTGCGCAGCTCGAACTCCTCCATGAGGACCTCGATTCGCCTCACGGCCGCGTCATCGCCCGTGCCGGTGAGCGCCTCGCACGCGCAGCGGAAGTAGCGGCGGAGGATCTCCTGGCGTCCGGCCTCGGCGGCCGCCTCGTCGTCTACTATGGCGAAGCCCGCGCGGTTGACGCCCATGTCGGTCGGTGAAGCGTAGAAGGTCTCCGCCCCACCAATGCGCTCCAGGATGCGGCGCAAGAGCACGAAGGCCTCCACGTCGCGGTTGTAGTTGACGGCTCGCTCCCCGTAGGCCTCGAGGTGATGGGGGTCGATCATGTTCACGTCGCCGAGGTCCGCGGTCGCGGACTCGTAGGCGGCGTTGACGGGGTGGCGCAGGGGGAGGTTCCAGATCGGGAAGGTCTCGAACTTGGCGTAGCCCGCCCGCACGCCCCGCTGGTGCTCGTGGTAGACCTGGGACAGACAGGTGCCGAGCTTGCCGCTGTTGGGACCTGGCGCGGTGACGATCACGAGCGGGCTGCTGGTCTCCACGTAGTCGTTGCGCCCGTAACCCTCCTCGCTGACGACCCGCTCGACGTCGACGGGGTAGTTGTTGATGGGCCCGTGGACGTAGGTCTTGACTCCGCGCCGCTCCAGCTTGGACCGAAAGAGCTCGGCGGCCGGTTGTCCGGTGAAGCGCGTGATGACGACCGCTCGGGTCTCAAGCCCCCACCGGCGCAGATCGTCAATGAGCTTGAAGGCGTCGGCGTCGTAGGAGATGCCGAAGTCCGCCCGCATCTTTCGCCGCTCGATGTCGCCGGCGTAGATGCACATGACTATCTCGGCGTGCTCCTTCAGCCTCTGGAGCAGCCGGATCTTCACGTTCGGATCGAAGCCCGGCAGCACTCGCGAGGCGTGGTAGTCGAAGACCAGCTTCCCGCCGAACTCCAGGTAGAGCTTGTTCTCGAAGCGCCCCATCCTCTCGAGGATGGCCTCGGTCTGCTCGGCCAGATACCGCTCGTTGTCGAACGCGACGCCCATCTTGCTCAACCTTGCTTCTCTCCGACGGAACGTCGGGTGCCGGCGCCAATGTACCCCGAACACCAATGCCGGTCACCTGACCCCACCCCTCCGCGACCTGACCCCACCCCTCTCGCGAGCACCCGCGGGGCGATTTACCCTTGTGTTAAGCACGCTTTTGCGGTTCCATTGTGGGTACAGGAAGACAACGCTTGGAGGGTAGACATGAGCGGTGTCACGAAGATGATCAAAGGGCATGAGCTCTTTCGATCCCTGAGCTTCGAGGAGGTCGAGCGCCTGAGCTCTTTCTCGGGCTCGAAGAGCCTCGAGAAGGGAGACTTCGTCTTCCGTCGAGGCACGCCGTGCTCTCACTTCTTCGTCGTCCTCGAGGGACAGGTGAACCTGAAGCTGCCCTCGTCGGACGAGGAGTCCAGCCTCGTCGTCGGACGCATGAGCAAGGGCGACATCTTCGGCTTCTCGGCCCTGCTCGGCTCGGAGCGCTACACGACGACCGCGCAGTGCGCCGGCCCGGCCACCGTGCTCGCCGTCGACGCGAAGCCCTTCCGAAAGCTGCTGGATGACAACGCGTCGGTCGGCCTGCGCGCGATGAGCGTCGTGGCCGGGGCGTACTTCACCCGCTACATCGAGACCTTGCGGCGCTTCCAGGGGATCCTGGACGAGGTGACGCGCTAGGCGCGATCCCCGCTCAGGGCACCCGGTAGGACTCAGTCCAGGGCGGCTGCTCGGGGGCCTCGTCGCTCCCGAGCAGCTCCCGCCAGGCTTCGTCGGTCAGGCGGTCGTTCATCGGGTGCTTGAGCTCGTAGTAGGAGAGGGCCGGACCCGCGGCCACCATGTTCGCGCCGCTCGGCAGGCGCACGACGCAGACCAGCAGCTCGACGTAGCCGACGCCTTCCTCGAGCACCTTCTTCGAGTTCTGGTCGGTGTGCACGTCCGCGACCATGGTGGTCTTGACGCCTGCCGGCTCCACGCCACCGAGGACCAGGTCGAGGTTGTCGGCGAGGTTGATGAGCAGGTTCGAGTCCGCCGCGCTGATGTCCTCGCCGTTGAGCTCGGTCACGGCGATGTCCAGCATGCGCTGGAGCAGGTTGCCGAGGGACTCGAGGCGGCGGCGCGCGTCGCCCTCGAGCACCTCGAGCTCCTCGAGCCCCTTGATCGTCATCTTGTTGAGGGCGAGCAGGCGGGCGAAAAACTCCGGGTTGGGCTCCACGTATCCGGGTGGAGGTGGCGGAGGCATGGGCGGCTCCGAGGTGGTCTCGAAGCCGGGGGTGTAGCTCTGCTTCGCGTAGAGGATGGTGTCGTGGCGGAGCTCCGCCCACGAGGCCAGGGCCGTGTTCAGCGAGCGATCCGCCCAGGCCTCGGTCTGCATGAAGGTCTGCGAGCCCTCGGGCGCCTCCGCGAGCAGGGGCTTCAGGGCGTGGAGCCAGCCCCAGTAGAGGTTCAGGTGCCACTGCTCGGGCGGCAGGTCGCCGAAGAAGGTCTCGAGATCCGAGAAGGTGTCTTCGTACTTGGAGTACGCGTCGTCACCGAGCTCGGTGAGGAGCTCCTTCGCCCTCTTCGAGCCGAGCAGGGCCATGACGTCGAGGCCTCGCGGGAAGCCCCTTATCCAGCCGGCGTCCGTGTACACCGCCGTGAAGGCCTCCGAGCTGCCGAGCAGCACGCCCGCCCCCGGGGAGACCAGGCGCCCCATCGCGTATGAGTCGGGGATGAAGCGCTGCCCCATGAAACGCATGCCCTTGCTCTTGTCCAAGAGCTTGTCGAGCATCTCGGGGGTGATGGCCTCCCCCGGCTCGACCACGATCACCTGACCGCCCGTGCCGCCGTAGATCTGCGGAGAGCGCTTCTGGGCCAGCTCGGCGCGCAGCTCGAAGAGGGTCTCGCCGGCGCTCAGATCCTTGAGCTCGTAAACCTCTCCCAGCACCTTGGATATGGCTTCGCTGTACTCGTAGAAGGTGAGGTCGTCGGCCAGCCCCACAAAGAAGGTGGTGACCTGGTAGACCCTCTCCCACAGCTCCTGCACGCTCGCCTCACCCGCGGACAGGGAGCCGAGGTCCACCGACAGGAGCAGGGCCTGCACGGTCTGGATGTCGGCCTCCGCCGGTGTGACCAGGGCGGGGCAGGAGTCGAGCTCGCAGGCCGGATCGCCGCCCTTGAGCAGCATCGTCATGCGGCCGTACCACATGAGGGCCTTGAAGTAGCTCTTTAGCTTCTCGCTGCGCGTGTAGTGGCCGCGAGGCACGTACTGGGAGTAGTCGTCCTTGTACTTGAAGAGCGGGCTCGGGGAGAAGCCCGAGTGGGCCTCGATCAAGGCGAGCTCAGCGGCGACGTCCTCGGCGACGACCTCCGGGACGGGCGCGGCCGGCTGGGTCGAGGGGTCGTCTGATACGACGAGGAGCTCCCGCGCGACCCTCAAGAAGGCCATGTTGCGCCTCGCGGCGTCGCGGATCAGCCCCTCCGAGCTCCCGTGCAGCTGCTCGGCGTTCTCGAGGAGGCGGTCGGTCACCGCGACGATGTCCCCGTAGAAGATCGTCTCCTCGAGGTCCTTCAGGATCTCGTCGAACTGCACGTGGTAGAGGTGCAGCCAGGTGTCGGCCGTGACGAAGATGGGCACGTCGCGCTCTTTGAGGTCTCGGTATACCTCCGAGACGTCCTCCACGGTGCCGTATGGCCGGACCAGGAAGCCCTTGCTCAGGAGCGACTCGGCCGAGTCTCCGAGGGCCAGCCTCGCCGACACGGACTCGAAGTCCATCACGTCGCCGCGCACGAGCGGCAGGTCATAGCCCTTGATGGCCGGCGCCACCTCGTATCCGACCGGCTCGTAGAAGCCGGTCGCGCGGCGCTTCTCGGGAGAGGTGGTCACGGGCTGCTGTGAGAGCGGTCCGGGATCGCTTTGGACAGGCGGAAGAGAGGAGCCCTCGTCACCGGGCCCGGGTTGGGTGGCGCCAGGGTCCGCGGCTCCGGCTTGGCTCGCCCCCTCATCTGCTGCGCTGGGGCTACCCCCGGCGTCCTCGGTGGCGGCGGTAGCAGGCTCCCCTGAAGGAGCGTCGCTCTGCTCGGCACAGCCAACCGCCATGAAGACCACCACCAGCAGCGATGTCAGCAAAGAAGCAGCAGCTCTCATGTCCGACCTCCGGTTGATCCGCCATGGCGGGGCAGGCGTTTCGTAGCCGAAACGCCTCTACGCGGGGTGTTTCGCGAGCGAAACACCCTATTAGTACCCGAAATGTAGCGCGACGTTCATGAGGAATCCGAGATCGGGCTCGATAAGCCGCCGCGCCACGCACGAACACGCGCCCAGCAAGGGGCGCTTGCCCGAATATGCGCCACAGCGTAGGACGCGGCGATGTCGCCGTTTCTCTTCGCACCCCTGCTCGGGCTGATCGCCCTCGCCTACTCGGCCGTCGGGCTGGGCGGCGGCACGGCCTACCTGGCGCTGCTGTCGTTCTGGGACACCACCCCCGAAGGGCTCAGGCCGGTGGCGTGGAGCCTGAACTGCATCGTCACGGTCATCGGGCTCGCCAACTACGCGCGCGCGGGGCACCTGGATCTGCGGCTGGCGTGGCCCTTCCTCGCGGGCGGAATCGCCGGCGCGGCCGCGGGCGCGGCCGTGCCCATCAGCGCCACCACCTTCCGCGTGATCCTGGCGGTGGTGCTCGGCGGCATCGCGTTCCGCGCGGCCACGGTGCGGCCCGCGTCGTCCACCGCGGAGCAGGCGGAGACGAGCACACGCCCCTGGCTCCCTTCCCTCCTGCTCGGCACCGTCATCGGCGTCATCTCGGGCCTGGTCGGCATGGGCGGAGGCATCGTGCTCGGCCCCGTCATCCTGGCCCTCCGGTGGGTGGACCCGAAACGCACCGCCGCCATCACGTCAGCCTACATCCTCCTCAGCTCGGCGAGCGCCCTGGCCTCCCACGTCGCCACCGGCGGCGGGGTCGAGTGGATGGCGGTAGCCGTCTTCGGCGGCGCGTGCGCCGTGGGAGGCTTCATAGGCTCCCACCTCGGCGCACGCGTGCTCAGCCCCCGCACACTCCAGCGCCTGCTCGCCGTCATCGCGACGACCGCGGCCATCAAGCTCGGACTCGGGGCCTTCTTCTAGTCCCAAAACAAGCGATTAGCCATTAGCCGTTAGCCATTAGCTCAGGCATT
>CAZQPP010000038.1:0-23239 GCA_964594295.1 uncultured Myxococcales bacterium
GCGCCGCTCACGCGGCGCGGCCCGCCGGGCCGGCGCAGACTTCCCGCCACCCCTGCCGGCGGCGGCCGACCTCTTTCATCTTCCCCCACACTCTGCTATCTCCGCGCCCCCCATGCCCACCGCGTCCACACCAGCCCCACCCGCGACCCGCGAAGAGCCACTCGCCGGCTCCGTCGTGACGCTCGGCAACTTCGACGGCGTGCACCTCGGCCATCGCGCCATCGTGGGCGCGGTCACGGGTCGCGCTCGGGAGCTCGGCGTGCCGGCCGTCGTGCTCACGCTGCACCCGCACCCCATCCGCGTCCTGCGCCCGGACAAGGCCTTCAAGCTCATCATGCCCCTCGAAGAGCGGGTGGAGCGACTGAAGGGCCTCGGCGTCGACCGGGTGACGGTGCTCCGCTTCGACCACGCCCTGGCGGCCCTCGGCGCTCGGGAGTTCCTGGAGCACCACGTGCTCGTGCCGCTTCGCCCGCGGATCTTCGTCGCGGGACCCGACACGCGCTTCGGCCGCGACCGCGCCGGCGACGCCGACCTGCTGCGAGCGGTCGGCCGCGACCGGGGCTTCGAGGTCGTCCAGGTCCCCAAGGTCCTGGTCGGCGGGCAACGCATCGGCTCCTCCGGGCTCCGCCGCCTCGTGGCGGCCGGCGACATGAGGACCGTGGAGACCTGGATGGGGCGCCCCTTCACCGTCCGCGGCAAGGTGGTCCACGGAGACGGCCGCGGACGCAGCATCGGCGTCCCGACGGCCAACGTGGGCACGGACAACGACCTGCTCCCGGCCCTCGGTGTCTACGCCGTGCGCTTCCGGGCGGCCGGCGAGGAGAGCTTCGTCCCCGGCGTCGCAAACCTCGGCGTGCGGCCGACCTTCGACACGGAAGACGAGCGCCCGGTCCTCGAGGTCCACCTGCTGAACCCACCGGCCAAGGAGTTTCGGCACGAAACTCCCGCGGTAGGGGCGTTCTGCTTCAGAACGCCCGCCCCCGCCAACAGGGATCTCTACGGCCTCGAGGTCGAGGTCGCCTTCGTAGAGCTGCTCCGGGGTGAGCAGCGCTTCGACTCTCCCGAGGCCCTCGTCTCCCAGATCCACGCGGACATCGAGGCCGCACGGCAGAAGCTCTCCACGTGAGCCCCACCCGCGCCGGCGTCCCGCGCGCGCTCCTCCTCGGCCACCCCGTGAGCCACTCGCGCTCTCCGTCGCTGATGGCGGAGCTCTCACGGGTGAGCGGGCGCCCGCTTCGCTACTCGACCCTCGACGTGAGCCCGGCGGACCTGGCCGGCGCCGTAAGCGCCCTGCGCCGAGATGACCGCTTCGTGGGCGCCAACGTCACCCTCCCCCACAAGACCGCGGCCCTCGCGCTCGCCGACACCGTCAGCGAGGAGGCCGCTGCCGTCGGCGCCGCCAACCTCCTCGGCCGCGCCGGAGCGTGCCTCCACGCGCACAACACCGACTCCGCGGGATTCGCCGACGCCCTGCGCGCTGCCGGCTTCGAAGCCCGAGGCCGCACCGCCCTCTTGCTCGGAGCGGGAGGCGCAGCTCGCGCGGTCGCCCACGCCTGGCTCGCCGAGGGCGGAGAGGCCGTCCTCGTCGCCAACCGGAGCCTCCCAAGGGCGCGGGACCTCGCCCGCACCGCGCCGGAGCACATCAAGGTCGTGTCGCCGGGGGAGGGAGCGCCCCCCGGCGTGGACCTCGTCGTGAACGCCACCTCGCTCGGCATCGAGCCCGGCGACGCGCCGCTGATCGAGCGGGCCTTCGCCCCCCTGCTCAGAGCCACGGCCGCCGGGAGCGGGGAGATCCCGGCCTTCGACCTCGTCTACGGCCGCGACCGGAGCCCGACGCCCTTCCTCACGTGCGCGCGGGAGGTGGGCCTCGCCCCCCTCGACGACGGCATGGCGATGCTGATCTGCCAGGCCGTCAGGGGCTTCAACCTCTGGATGGCGACGGAGCTCGATCCCGTGGAGCTCGCCGCCAGGCTCAGTGGACGGTGAACCTCGGGCTCCCGGGACCGCGCCCGGGGCCCTCCGCTCCGCCGTCCTCCTCGTCGTCCTCGTCCTCGCCGAAGGAGCGCCCACCCGCGATGACCTCCAGGCGGCGCGGGCGCTTGGCCCGCCGCTGCAGGTATGCCTCTCGGAAGGCGGCCTCCTCCCGCTGCATGCGCTCCAGGGCCCGCTTGCGGATTCGGTAGAAGCGCCAGATCCCGATCACGAGGAGGAGGGCGCTCAGGAACCAGAGCAGATCCGAGAAGTGCAGCGCGAAGGGCAGCCAGATGCCCGTGTAGAGGGTGTCGCGCCAGCGCGACTCGAGCACCCCGGGCGGCTCCCCCAAGACGGTCTCGAAGGCGCGCTCGAAGGGGGCGCCGCTGCCGACGAGCTCCAGGATCCTGGCCACCGCGTCGTTCCCCCCGTGGGGGGCCGTGGCCCAGCGCAAGAAGGCGTGGGAGGTGGCGTACGCGCGTGAGACGCGGAGGCCCTCGTCGGGGAAGCCGTCGGTTATCTCCTTGAGCTCGGGCACGCCGCCGGCCGGGGCCGCGCGGAAGACCGTGTCGAGGTGCTCGATCACCCGCTCGTCGGCGAGGAGCATCGCCACACCCTCGTTGAACCACCGCGGCAGGCGCCGGAAGCCGGTCTTCTCCGCCGTATAGATGTGCGCCAGCTCGTGCTCGAGGGTCGTGCGCACGTCCTCGGCCGAGAAGTGGGAGAGGTGGATGGCCACCGTCCGGCTGGCGGGGTATGCCACCCCCGCGGCCCATGGCAGCATCTCCATGTTCGCCGGGCGGGAGCGGTTCAGGGTGCTCATGCCCGATGCCACGATGACTCGCACCCGCTCGCCGGGGAGCGGCAGGTCGAGGGCGTCGCGGAGGCGGCGGGCGGGGCCGTCGGTCGTGCTCGCGAGGAAGCTGATCTGCCCCGGCGCGAGGCCGACCGGCTCGAAGATGCAGCAGTCGCTGCGGACCGCTTGGATGTCCGAGCCGCCTCCGGCGAGGTGAGGCGCGAGGGGGCCGCTGTCAAGCCCTCCGCCTCGCCCCTCCGCCCGTGCCTCTGACGCGCCGCCGAGGAGCACGGCGGCGAGCAGCAGGAGGGCTGGGATCTTGGTTCGCATCAGAGAGGTCTTGGCGGTACCCACTTCACGAAGGGGCGTCCGTCGCGGAATTCAAGGAGGAAGCCGAACTGAAACTCCAGCTTGCCCTCCTCCATCAGATCGGCGGGGGGGTTCGGATATGGAGAGGCCTTGCGGAAGGCCCTGAGGGCCTCGCGGTCGAGGAAGGCGAGCCCGCTCTTGCGCTCGACCTCTATCTCCTCGACGCTGCCCCTCGAGTCGAGCACGACGCGGAGCACGGTGAGGCGGTCCCGGCAGCAGTAGGCCCGCCCCGTCGGGTCTCGCCTGCGCAGGGCCTCGTTGGGCTCCCAGTAGGGCCGGACCTGGGCCTTCACGCGCTCGAAGAAGACGACGAAGCGGTACCTCTTCGCGTTGAGCAGCGTGTCGTCGGCCTCGTCTTTGACCTTCGGCAGCGCGTCGTCGGCGCCGCCTGACGCGGAGAGGGCCTGCACCCGGCCGAGGTCCATGGCCCTCGGGACCTTCGGGAAGGGCACGTCGCGGGCGCTGCTCGGCCGGTCCTTGTGCCTGGGCCGCGTTCCTTTGAGGTCCTCGACCAGGGGCGTCGAGCTGGCCATGCGCTCGGCCTCGGTCGGGCTCACAAGCCGGGTCTCACGGGGGTCGTTGCTGTCCGGAGACTGGACGCGCGAGCGCTTCTTCAGGCGCAGCTTCTTCGCGCGGGCCGGGCCGGCGGTGCGGCGGCGGGCCTTGGTCTCACGCTCCACCTTGCGGTCGTGGCGAGCGAGGTAGGAGGCGTCCTTCGGCGGCGGCTCCTGCTCCTTGGGCTTGGGGAGCGTGACCACCTGGCCCTTGGGCTTCGCCTTGGGCTTCTTGGGCTTCGGGGCGGGGACGAGCGCCAGGCGAGCGCGCCTCGGGATCGCGGAGGGAGCGGGCAGCGAGCCCCGCTGGCGTCCGGCCTCTATCAGGAACCAGGTCAGCGGGGCCTGGCCGAGCAGCGCCAGGACCAACGCCGCAACCCAGACTCGCAGCCGGGTGGGTGGCGGTGCCTTCCGTTCCATTTCTCCAGCGTATGGGCGCTGCATGCGAGAGGCAAGGGGTGGGTGGGTGGAGGATCGGGTGTCTGTTGTTCCGACGCGCGACGAGCGCGCGTGATTCCGTTATTGCGTGAGCGCGCGAGGCAGCATGAAGCGGTGGGCGCGGTCCGGATTGGCGTCGTTGTCCCTATGGCCTATATTCGGCGCCTGAGGTGCCACCTTGACGTCCATCCAGATGGTTCCCACGTAGGTTCGTCCCGAATGAGATCTCACGGCGCGTCATCTCGGTGTGCGCCCGCCCCCGGCAACGATTTGTTGGCGGAGGCGCAGGGGAATCGAACCCCCCCAGGGCACGCGACCGCACCCTGCACCGGTTTTGAAGACCGGGCGACCCACCAGGACCGTCGCGCCTCCGAGCGTTATCCTGCCGAATGAAGCAGACGGAGACAAACCTCAAATCCGGCGAGACCATAGGCGAGAACTATCGTCTCCTGCGCCTGCTCGGGAAGGGCGGCATGGGCGAGGTCTGGGTGGCGGAGGACCTGCGCCTCGGCCGGAAGGTGGCGATCAAGTTCTTCACCGCCGAGTTCGGAGACCGGGAGAAGGCCTCCCAGCGCTTCGTGCGCGAGGCCCGCGTCATGGCGCGGCTGCGCAACCCGCACGTGGTTACGGTCTACGAGTTCGGCTTCCCCGACGAGGGCACCCCCTACCTCGTCATGGAGCTCGTCACGGGGGAGACCCTCTTCGACCGCTTGAGCCGGGACGGCCGCATCGAGCCCAAGACGGCCTTGCACGTGGCGCGGCAGATCGCGCTTGCCCTCGAGGAGGCGCACGCGGCCGGCGTGATCCACCGGGACCTGAAGCCCGAGAACGTGCTCCTGTCCACCCTCGCCCAGGACCCCTGGTACGTGAAGGTGGTCGACTTCGGCCTCGCCCGCTCCTTCGAGGAGGGCGACGACAGCGACGACCTGAGGCAGCTCACGACGGTCGCCGTGATCCTCGGCACTCCGGCATACATGTCCCCCGAGCAGGCCCTCGGCAAGGACATGGACCCCAGGAGCGACCTCTACTCCCTGGGCGTGATGCTCTACCAGATGCTGACGGGCGCGCTGCCGGTGAAGGCCGCCACGGCCCAGGAGTTCCTGGTCCAGCACCAGATCCAGCGGCCGGAGCCCCTGCTGCAGGTGCCCGGGTGCGAGCTCCTGCCCCAGTCCCTCAACCACGTGGTCATGGGGCTGCTGGAGAAGAGGCCGGAGGCCCGTCCCTCGAGCGCGGCCGCCCTCACCGGCGAGCTGGCCTCGGTCTCCGCGCAGCTCGACCGGGGAGGCTATGAGCAGGCCGCCGGTGGTGTCGCGACGCCGACGGTCGTAGCCGGACCGAGCGACACCCCGGCACCGCCGGACGCCGGCGCGATGCCGCCGGAGAGCGACCCCGCCGCCCTCGAGTCGGTTCAGCTCACCCTCTCGACCCGGGCTATGGAGAGCAGCGAGTCGATCCTGGCCAAGCCCCGGCTCGTGGCCAAGACCCTCGTCGGGCGCGACGCCGAGCTCGACATGCTGCTCGAGCAGCACAAGCTCGCGATCAAGCGCGCCGAGCCCCGCGTGATAGCCGTCACCGGCGCCCCGGGGGTCGGGGTGTCACGCCTGTTGATGCAGTTCCTCCCGCGGGCGCACAAGGCGGACTCGTCAACACGGATCCTGCGCCTCTTCCCGTGGGACGGCATCGTCGACGCGCCCGGGAGGCCCGTCACCGACCTCTTCGTCCGCTCTGCTGGCGTCTCCCTCGCGGACAACGCGTCGACCATCCGGGCGCGCTTCAGGGAGGCCTTCCGCAAGCTCGGCATAGGCGGCGCGAAGGGCGACCTCGACCAGGCGGCGCGCAGGGCCGGCGAGATCCTCGGGCTGCTGGTCGGGGCCCCGGCCTCGGACCCAGAGGCCGTCGAAGGAGAGAACGTCATCTTCGACATCCTCGAGTTCGGGGCGAAGTACCTGCTCGGGGTCTTCGGCGACACGCCGACCATCCTCCTCGTCGACAACGCCGAGCACATGCGCGCGACCACGCGCAGCCTGCTCGGGGGTTGGCTGACCAGGATGAAGCCCGCGCGTTGGCTGGTACTCCTCGGCGTGCACGGGGACGAGGTCCCCCAGATCGGCGACGCCACTACCGGCTCCAAGGTCAAGGTCCGCAGCCTTCACCTCGATCCCCTCGGCGACGACGCGATGCAGGAGCTGTCTCGCGAATACGAGCGAGAGCTCGAGCTGGACTCGCGTGCCCTCGGCGAGGTCACGGCGCTGGCCGAAGGCAAGCCCGGCGTCATCCACTCCGCCGCCATCGAGCGCCTGCTCGGCAGCCCGCTCGGCGAATTCGTGCGCAACTCCTCCGCCCTCGAGGCCGAGGTGCTCCGCATCGCGGCCGCCTGCGGCAGCCTCATCCCCGTCGAGCTCGTCGACCACCTGACCAGCATCTCCTGCAAGCCGGTGTTGGACCTGTGGGTCCGCCAGGGCGTGCTCGCGCGCGCCGAAGCTCACGAGATCGAGGGCTCGCCCGCCTACTCCTTCGTGTCGCCCTCCTATCACCGGGCGTGCCGCGAGGCTCTGCAGGGGCGCACGAGGATCGAGGTCCACGACCGCGCGATCGGCTGGCTCGAGGAGCGGGCCCCCGGCGACACCCTTCTCGTGGCCCCGCGCCTGCTCTCCCACCGCATCGGCAAGGCGGACCTCGTTGGGTCGCTCCTCGAGGCCGAGCGCCTCGCCGACCACGCCCTGAGGGTCGGCGCCCTCTTCGAGGCAGGCCAGGCCGCGGGCCGCGTGCTCTCGGTGCTCCAGAAGAGGGCTAAGCGCACGACCCTGACCGAGGAGGAGTTCGGCATGCTCGAGCGTGCCGCCCTCCTCGTGGCCCGGGTGAGGCACAAGACCCTCGACCGAATCGCCGCCCGCGACATACTCCAGCCCATCGAGCGCCTCGCCCGCCGCTACAAGGACCTCCCCTTCCGCCGCGGGCACGCCCGGCTCCTCGCTGGGCTGGCGGAGCTGGCGGTGGACGCGGAGGAGTCCCGCGACCTCCTCGGGAGCGCCGTGGAGGCCCTCGGCTCCCTCGACGACGAGGACAGCGCGAGGCTGCAGACGGCGGCGGAGCTTCACCTGGCCATGGCCGCAGCGGCGCGCTCCGCCGGAGAGACGTCTGCGGCCGAGCGCGCCCTCGAGCGCAGCGAGCAGTGCGCGCGGCGGGCCAAGGCCCCATCCGTGGCGCTGCTGGCGCTCTTCAGGCGGGCAGACCTCGCCGTCTACCAGGGAGAGCACGACACAGCGCAGGAGCTCTTAGAGAAGGTCAGCTCGGAGGCCGACGACGCCGGCTACCCCCGCCTGCAGGCGAAGTCACTCCTGCGGCGGGCCCTCCTGCTCGGGCGCCTCGGGCGAATGGACGAGGCCATGCCTCACCTCCGTGAGGCCCGCTCGGTCTACGAGAAGCAGCACGACACCGACGGCCTGATAGAGGCGGCCCTCGTCGAGGCGGAGATAGCCCTCGCCCGGCCTGACTTCTGGGGCGCGCGGCGAGCCCTGGAGACCCTGCCCGTCGACGGCGAGACGCGCCCCTCCCTCGCGGCGCGGCGTCTCGACGCGCTGGGCCGCGCCCTCCTGGCCACAGGCGAGCCCGAGCGGGCCCAGATCTACGCCGCCAAGGCCGTCGAGCTCGCGGCGAGGGCGGGGGACACCCAGACCATGGCGCGCGCGCAGCTCCTCATCTACCAGTGCCGCGCCGCCCGCGACGATCACGGCCCCGACATGAGCCGCGGCCTGCTCGGCCTCGTCCGCCGCCACAAGGAGGTCGACGACCAGATAGGCCTCGGCCGCACCTACGGCTTCACCGCCATGCAGGCCGCACAGGGCAAGCTCCCCAAGCTCAAGTCCAGCCCACGCGAGGTCTTCGAGAAGGCCCAGAAGATCCTCTCCCAGGCGGGGTGCCTGACCGAAGCACGGCGGCTCAAGGACATGCAGCGGCGGGTGGGGTACTAGGAGCGTGTCCCGCGCAGCGCCCGCGCTCCTGGTCCTGGCGCTGGCCCTCGCAGCCTACTCCCAGCTCCTCACGCCGGGCAGCTGCCCCTACAGCCCCCACTCGGACCTGCTGATCGAGCACCTCGCCACCAAGCAGGCGCTCTTCGAGTCCATGGAAGCCGGCCGCGGGCTGCCGGTCTGGCGTGAGGACATCTTCTCGGGCGCGGCGACCCTGTCCAACCCGCAGTCGATGTTCACCTACCCGGTGCACCTGCCCTTCCTGGTGGCGGAGCCGGCGGCGGCCGCGGGTCCGGTCTTGTGGCTTCAGCTCCTCCTCGCCGGGGTCGTGTACTACGTGCTCGGAGCGGCCCTCGGCCTCGGCACGGCGGGCAGGCTCTTCATGGCGACCGCGGGGCTCATGCAATTCAAGCTCATCGCAGCCGCCTACGCCGGCTGGTACACGGTCCTGCCGAGCGCGGTCTTCTTCCCCCTCCTCTTCGCCGCGGTGGCCACCTTCACGAGGAAGCCCTCACTCGGGCGGGCCCTGGCCCTGGCCCTGGTGGGGGCTCTGTGCCTCCACGGCGGCCAGCTTCAGCTTGCCTACTACGGCGCGCTCTTCGCGCTGCTCTACGTGTGCGCGTGGCTGCCTGGCTACGCACGCGCGCAGGGCCCGAGACAGGCGCTCGGGGCGGCGGGCATGCTCGCCTTGGCGGGGCTGCTCGGCGCCGGCCTCGCCGCGTACCTGCTGTTGCCCATGCTGTCGGACGCTCCACTGGTCACCCGCGCCACGGCCGACGCGGAGTTCCTCGCCGGGGGTCACCAGCTCGGCGGCAGCCGCCTGCTCACCCTCTTGCACCCGGAGATCAACGGCAGCCCCCTCGACGGCAGCGCCGGAGGCAAGGAGCTCTGGGAGCACGTGGCCTACGTGGGCCTGGTGCCGTTGGTCCTGGCGCTCCTCGCGCTCGCCCGCATCCGCCGGGACCGTCGCGTGCTCGTGCTCGCCGCGGGGCTGGCCCTGTCCTTTGTCCTGTCGCTCGAGTCACCGCTGTGGGGACTCGTCGCGGAGCTGGTGCCCGGCATGGACCTCTTCCGGCACCCGGCCCGCTTCCTCTTCCTGAGCAGCTGCTTCGTCGTCGCTCTTGCCGGGCTCGGCCTCGAGATCATCCTCACCAGGCTGGGAGCGGCCGATCGGAGAGCTCCGGCCCGCGTCGTGCTGGCGGTGGTGTTGCTCGCCGTGTCGGCCGAGGGCATCTACTACGGGCGCCGCTACCTGAAGGTCGCGCCGGCGGACCGGGTCTTGCCGCAGACCGACTACCAGAGCTTCTTCGCCGCCCACGGAGGCGACTACCGGATCGCACCGGTGGGTCGCAGAGCCATCGCCTACGGCTGGGCGGCCCACCAGGGCCTGCGCCTGGTGACGGGCTTCGACTCCTTCCACCAGGCCCGCTACCGGAGCTACGTGCAGCTCCTGCAGCACGGGCGTGTCTTCCCTGCGATGCCCGGCCCCTGGATCGACCTGCGGCGCGTGGCACGGCCCGACCTGCTGCGGGCGTTGAACGTGGGCTACGTCGTGTCCGCGTCGCCCCTCGAAGGCGTGCCCTGGCTCAGGCAGGTCGCTCACTTCGAAGATCAGCCGGCCTTCCGCTTCTACAAGGGGCTGGAGCAGACCGAGGTCTTCGTCTACGCCCTGTCCTCCACGACGGGGCCCGCGTGGTTCCCGGAGAGGCTGCTCCCGGTGGTGGACGAGGCCGGCGCGGCCGACGCCTTGGGGAAGGTCGATGCGACGAAGACCGCGGTGATCGAGAGCCGCCGCTTCACCGAGTCGGCGCAGCCGGGGCCCTATCCGGGCAGGCCGGCAGTCTCGAGGCCCTCGCCGGGTCGGCTCGAGATCAAGCTCCAAAACGACCGGGAGCGCCTGCTGGTGATCAGCGAAAACTGGCACCCCGGCTGGCGGGCCCGGCTGGCGGGTCGCGAGCTGCCCGTCGAGCGCGTCAACCTGATCCACATGGGGGTCGTTTTGCCCCCGGGCAAGGTATCGCTCGAGCTGAGCTTCTCCCAGCCTATGTGGTCGGAGGGCCTCCTGGTCTCGCTGCTCTCCGCGCTGTGCTTCCTCGCGCTCCTGGCTTTCGCCCTCGGCCAGCGCTCGGCCCGTCGCCGGCGTCACTCCGGCAGGTAAGCCATCAGCGGCCGCCGCCCCGGGTGGAAGACCACCTCGGAGCCGATAGGCACCCGGCGGGCGTGCACGGGCCCGTCGATGAAGAGGGAGGCCCTCGTGGTCAGGTTCCTCAGGCGCACCGGCCCCGACTCGATCCCGCTCAGCAGGGTCGGGGCCGCCCCCGGCTCGTCGTAGGGCTCACGCACGCGGTACTGCAGCAGGGCGTTGCCGGCCACGTCCATGGCCTCTCCCCCGGCCGAGTGGATGGCGCCCGTCGAGCCGGCGGCCGTGCTCACCCAGATGCCCGAGGACTTCTGGCGCTCGGCCCGCTCCCCGACCTCCACGACGTAGCGGCTCGTGCCGGCGGGGATGCTGTGGGAGAAGAGCGCGTCGTTGAGGACCGGCGGCGCCAGCACCTCCCCGTCCAGCTCGACCTCGACGCGAAACACCCGCACCGGCCTGACAGCTTCTGCGAGCACCTCGTCGAAGACCTCCTCGAAGCTGGCCCCGTCGGCCCGGCAGAAGTGCCCCACGCTCGTCGTGGGCGCGCTGTTCACCCCGAGCATCGGAGCGTCTTCCACCGCGTGGCTGGCGTCGAGGAAGGTGCCGTCGCCGCCCAGGGTCAACACGAGGTCGAAGCCCGTAACCTTCTCGACGAGCGGACGAGGCGTGACCTCGAAGGGGATCTTGGCCCGGCGCAGCACGCCGACCACGGTCTCCGAGGCGGCGCGGTTCTCGTTGTCGGCGGTCTCGTATCGCGCCCGCACCTCCGGTATGCGCTCCAAAAAGCGCTCGACCCCGTCGGCCCCTACCCGGGCCGCCATGGCCTCCAGCACCGAGAGCTTGCAGACGACCAGGACTCGCGGTTTCAACATCAACCTTCGGCCGGCGCTCTTCCGCCGTGGAAGCGTTGATCCTATTGCCGCGCCGAGCAGGGGGCAAGCGCGGCCGAGAACCAGCCTTGACCTCCCCTCCACCCCCTGGCACACCCCTCACCAGGCGACCCAACAAGGAGCGGTCATGGGGACGGTGCTGGACGGAAAGGCTCACTCGAAGCGCGTGATCGAAGGGCTGCGGCCGGCGGTTGCCGCCTTGGGCGAGCACGGGGTGGTGCCCTCGTTGCACGTGATCCTCGTCGGCGAGGACGCCGCCAGCCAGGTCTACGTGCGCAGCAAGGCGAAGAGGGCGCTGAAGCTCGGGATGCGATCGGAGGTGACGCGGCTCCCCGAAGGGACCAGCGCCGGGGAGCTGCTCGAGCGGGTGCACATGCTCAACGAGGACGATGAGACCGACGGCATCCTCGTCCAGCTGCCGATCCCCGGCGTCGAGGCGCGGCCCATCATCGACGCGGTGGCGGCGGACAAGGACGTCGACGGCTTCCACCCGACCAACGCCGGCCTGCTCTCGCAGAAGCGGCCCCGCTTCGTGCCCTGCACGCCGCTCGGGGTGATGTCGCTCCTCGACGCCCACGAGATCGAGGTCTCGGGCAAGGAGGCGCTCGTCATCGGGCGCTCGGACATCGTGGGGCGGCCCATGGCTGCCCTGCTGACGCACCGGAACGCCACCGTGACTGTGGCCCACTCGCGCACGCGTCGCCTCGACGAGCTCGTCGCGGGTGCGGAGATCCTCGTCGTGGCCATGGGCCGCATGCGCTCCATCGAGGCCTCGTGGGTGCGTGAAGGCGCCGTCGTCATAGACGTCGGCATCCACCGGATGGAAGACGGCAAGCTGACCGGCGACGTCGACCCCGAGGGCCTCCCGGAGAGAGCGGCGGCCTACACCCCGGTGCCGGGAGGCGTCGGGCCCATGACCATCGCCATGCTCCTCGTCAACACCTGCGCCGCGGCCGCGTGGCGGCGGGGGCTCTCGGTCCCGGAGCTCGACGCGCTCGTGCCGAAGGCGTGAATGCTTCGCACCTCCTGGTCGTCCGCCAGCTAGACGGCGACGAAGAGGTGCCAAAATCAGTGGGGCACGACCAGAAACCCAGCGCAGCATGGAGCAGCGTTCGTCCACACCCTCGCGGGCGTGGATGAGAGCTACGCCGGAAGAGCTGGTGTCCGGTTGCGCCAGCGCAGTCACAACGCCGCGAGTTGACGCGGCTTTTCAGTCGACGCGCCGGCGTGGCCCGGTCCTTGCTTCGGAACTCCGGCCCGACGCCCGCCGGAGGGTTCCCGTGGTGCATGCCGTCGTCTTTCTGACAAACACCTTCGCAGATGAGATCGCACGCCCGATCCTGGGCATGCCCGCGCTCGCGCGCGTTGTCCGCCGCCTCGACGCGGCCGGCGCCCGCTGGATCACCCTGGTCGGGAGGGTCGACGGGGCGCTGCTGCGCCGGGCCCTCGCCGGGCAGCCGCGGCACGCGGCCGTCTCGGTCTGCGCCCAGCTCCCCGAGCGCCTGCAGCCCCGCTGCGGTGCCGACGCCGTCCTCTTCTGGGACGCCGACCTGTTCGCGGCGGCCGGCACCCCCGGCGCCCTCGCCGACACGGTGCGCGAGAGCGGCGGCGTCGCCCTCCCGGTCCACGCCGAGTCGGGCCCCTGCGACGGCGCCCTCGCGATGGCGCCGGCGACGCTCGTGGAGCTCGGATCGCTGAGCGCGTGCCGCTCGGCGGCCGATGTGCGCGGTCTCGTGCCCAAGGCCGTCCACAGCGACGAGCTCGAGGTCACCGGCGTGCTGGCGAGCGCCGGCGACCGGTCGGCCCGCAAGCAGATCGAGTGGGGCCTCCTGAACGAGCTTCGCAAGCCCATGGAGACCGACGGCTTCCTCGGCGCCCTGCTCTACCGCTCGATCTCGCTGCGCATGACGCGCTGGCTGGCCCGAACGCCCATGACTCCGAACCACGCCACGGCCCTCTCCCTGGTGCTGGGGCTGGCCGGCGCGGGGGCCATGGCGAGCGGCACCGCCACCGGCTTCGTCGTCGGCGTCCTCCTGCTCCAGCTCGGGGCCATAACCGACTGCGTCGACGGCGAGCTCGCCCGCCTGAAGGACCAGGGCAGCCTCTGGGGAGCGTGGTTCGACACCGTCGCCGACGACATCGTCAACAACAGCTTCATCCTCGCCACCGGCGTGGGCCTCGCCCGATACCACGAGAGCCTGTGGCCGCTGGCCCTCGCCCTCGCGGCGGTCCTCATGATCGTGCCCGGCGTCGCCTTCATGTACCGCGAGCTGCTCCGCGCCGGGAAGGGCGACCTCTGCGACTTCGAGTGGAGCTTCGAGGCGGGCAAGGAAAGCGAGCAGCGGCCCGTCCAGGCCGTGCTGGCCTACCTGGTCAAGCGCGACGTCTACGTCTTCTTCTTCCTCGTCTGCGCGCTGGTGGGGCTGCCCGAGGTGATCCTTGGGGCCGGCCTGCTCGGCGCCGCCGGCTTCGCCATCTCGGTGACCCGGGAGGCTCTGGCCCGCGCCCGCAAGAACCCCACGGTGCCCGCCGAGAGGCACCCGGAGATCGCCTGACCATGAAGATCTCCCCGCCAGGCAGCAGCCTGCTCCGCGTCACGCCACTGCTCCTAGCCCTCCTCTGGCTGCCGGCGGCCGCGCAGGCCGGGGACATGCACCGCTATCCCGCAGGCCCGGGGACCGTCTCCGTGGCGGACATAGTCCCGCGGGCTGACGCCAAGGCGAACAAGGGTGAGTGGTACAACGAGCAGTACTCCATCAGCATGAAGCTGGAGGGCAACAACTCCTCCTACCTCCAGCTCATCATCTCCAACCTCGGAGTCGGGGACGGCAAGCTCGGGGTGGTCTGGGAGCTGCGCATCGGCGACGAGCCGAAGCTCAAGTCCAAGCGCGAGTTCCCGCGCGACCAGTGGAAGAGCGACAACAGCCGCTTCGACGTGCGCATCGGCAACACCGGCAACATCCGCTGGCACGGCAAGCCGGGCGACCTGACCGTCGACGTCGAGTCCAAGGACGGCTACAAGGCCCGGTACCGCATCAAGAACCTCGTCCGCCCCTGGAAGCCCGGCAGCGGGCGCCTCAAGCTCCCCGGCGGCGGCTACTACGAGTTCCAGCTCGTCGCCCCCATGGCCCGCGTGCAGGTGACCGGCACCAGGCCCGACGGCACGCCCTTCGAGCTGAAGGGGCGCGCCTACGTGGATCACTCGCGCACCAACGTCGCCTCCCACAAGATCGCAACCCGCTGGGCCAGGTTCCGCGCCTTCGCCGGCAAGCAGACCATCCACTTCGTCGAGCTCTTCCCGCCCGCCCACGTCAGCAGCCGCTCGGTCGGCTTCCTGCTCGTGGCGAACAAGAAAGACGGCATCCTCTTCGAGGCCCTCGAGGCCCACGGCATGTACACCGACTCCTTCACAGACAAGAAGCACCCCAACCGCTACTTCGTGCCGCGAAAGGCCAAATTCGAGGCCCAGTCGGAGCACGGCCTCATCCGCGTCGTCACCAGCACGGTCCGCAGGGTCTGGCGGGAGGACTACCTCAAAGGCCTCGGCCGCGTGACCAAGTCGGTGGTCCAGAAGTTCGCTCAGCCCGTCGGCTACGGCTTCGACTCCAAGGCCATCGGCATCATAGTCAAGCCCGACGGGACCAAGCTGAAGATCCGCGGCATCGGGCGCTACATCGTGACCCACGTGTCCAAGACCAAGTAAGTGGCCGGCAGCCCGAAGAGCGAGGAGGCCGAGCCCGAGAGCGCCTCCTTCTGGGAGCAGACCCACGAGGACGCGGCCGGGTCGAGAGGCGGCGGCGGCTACCTGACCCATGAGTACCCGAGCGCCCTTGCCCGGCACCGCTTCGACGCGGAGTGGCGGCTGGTGCAGCGCTGGCTCCGGGCCTACCCTCACGGCTCGGGCGCGTGCCTCGACGTCGGCTGCGCGGACGGCACGTGGCTCCGCTCCCTGGCGCCGCGCTACGAGCGCTCCTGCGGCATCGACGTCGCGGAGCACGCCGTCGCCTACGTCAGCGAGACGTTGGTGCCCGAGCACGGAGGCTCCCTCACGGCTCACCACGCCGGCCTCCTCGACTTCGACCCTCCCGCGCGCTTCGACCTGATCTTCGTGGGCGGCGTGCTCATGTACATCGAGGACGAGGACCTCGAGGCCGCCGTGGAGAAGCTCCGCGGCTGGCTCGCCCCCGGCGGCCTGCTGATCCTCCGAGAGACCGTGCACCGCCGCGAGACCTGGTACCGGGACGCCCCGCTGTCACCGGGCCTCTTCGCCGACCCGGACGCGCCCCGGGGCCCCTACCGGGCCATCTACCGCCCGCGCAGGCTGATCGGAGAGCACCTCTCCCGGGGCGGCCTCGAGCTGCTCGCGACCAGAGACAACGTGGCCTACAAGCTCTCGGACATGACCGAGACCCAGCTCCTGCTCGTCGACCGGCTGCTCGGCGGTGCCCTCGGGAAGGACCGGGCCCGGGCCGAGCGCTGGGCGGAGCGCATCCACGCGTGGCGCTGGCTGACCCTCTACCCGCTCTACTTCGCGAAGAGGCTGCTCTCATCGCGCCCCTGGAAGCTGGAGAACGCCTGGTTCGTCTGCCGCCGGCCCGCCGGCGAAGAGGACGAGCGAGCAAACAAGGCGTTCCGAGACGGAACGCCCCGCGTAGGGTCGTTTCGCCTGCGAAACGGCCGCCCCGCCAACACCGGGTGATCTTGTGACGAAGAACGCTGTCATCCTAGCCGCCGGGACCGGCTCCCGGCTCATGCCCCTAACCGCGGACAAGCCCAAGTGCCTGGTCCCCGTCGCGGGGAGACCCATCGTCGCGCGCGCCCTGGAGTCTTTGGAGACGCTGGGCGTCGAGAGCGCGACCATGGTGCTCGGCCACTGCGCCGGCGCGGTCCGCGAGGCCCTCGGCGAGAGCTTCGGCTCCATGCGCCTCGAGTACGTCCTCAACCCCGAGTTCCGGAGCACCAACACCATGTACTCCCTCCTCCTGGCCGCCGAGCGACTGTCGGAAGGCAGCTACGTCATCGAGGGAGACTGCGTGCTCGGCCCCGACATCCTCCCGACCCTCGCCGCGGCCGAGCCCGCCGAGCGCTCCTTCTGGGTCGTGGACGACTGGTGGCCCGGTCTCGACGGCTGCCAGCTGCGCACCGCCGCCTCCGACACCCGCATCGTCAGCCAGCGCATCGTGCGCGACGTCTCGCAGCCCTTCGAGGCGGACCGGGACTACAAGTCGGTGGGCCTCCTCCGCCTCGGCCCCGACGTGGGAGCGACCCTGGCCGGCCTGCTCCGCAGCGAAGCCGACGCGGGCAAGGTGCAGGTCTACTACGACGACATCATCGGAGCCCACATAGGCTCCCTGCCCATCCACGCCCTCCGCATCCACCCGCTTCCCTGGATGGAGGTCGACGACGCCGGAGACCTCCAGAAGGCCGAGGCCATCTTCGGCGACCCGGACCATGGCAAAGACACGCCCTGAGAGCTCACCCGCGGCCGGCGCGCCGCGCCACGTCGGCCCCTGCTCCCTGCACGAGTCCACCCTGCACCAGAAGGTCGTGGGCATCCTGGGCGGTATGGGCCCCTGGGCCACCGTCGACCTGATGTCCCGCATCCTCAAGCTCACCCCGGCGCGCAAGGAGTGGGACCACATCCGGACCGTGGTCGACTCCAACGTCAAGATCCCGAGCCGCACCCGCGCCCACCTCTTCAACGAGCCTTCCCCCGCGCCGGGCATGGCCGACTCCATCCGCCGCCTCGCCGCCTACCCGGTCGACTTCGTCGTCATCCCCTGCAACTCGGCCTGCTGCTTCCTGCCCGAGGTGGAGGTCGACGTGGACATCCCGGTAGTGAACATCGTCGACGTCGTCGCCGACGCCGTCCGGGACCGGGGCTGCCGGAACCCCGGCCTGCTCGCGGGCTTCGTACCCTGGGCCAGGGGGGTCTACCGAGACGCCCTCTCCGAGCGCGGCGTCGCCATCGTGCACCCCGACGAAGCCCACCAGGCGGAGGTCGCCGCCATCATCGAGCGCCTCAAGTCCCTCGACTCGGGCCCGGAGACCATGACCCTGGTGAGGTCAGTGATCTCGCACCTGCGCGAGGGCGGCGGCGACTCCCTCATCTTCGGCTGCACCGAGCTATCCCTGGTCGAAGACGAGCTGCGCGAGATGTGCGACCTGCCGCTCTTCTTCTCCACCGACATCCTCGCCGAGGAGGTGGTCAGGCGGGCGCTCAGCAGCCGCGAAACTTCGGCCTAGCCCCCCTCCCCCATCATCTCGAGGAACTCGAGCGAGGGCACCGGCTCGTGCGCACCGCACGCGGCCTCGTTGAAGCTCGTGCACCCGTCCGCCTCCACGCCCGCGCCATAAAGGGCAAAGGGCACCGGGTCGCCCACGTGCCGGCCGTCCTCGGTCCGGGTCTTGTGGTCGCCGCAGTAGGCGATTCTGAACTCGCCCGGGTAGTCCCTGTGCAGCTTCGCCAGGATGGGCCCCAGGATCGTGCGATCGGCCTTCTCGATCGCCTCCATCTTCTCTTCGCCAAGGTGCTGGTGACCGGCCTCGTCGGCGGCGTTCACGTGGACGAGCACGAAGTCGTACGTGTCGATGTAGCGGAGCGCGCAGTCGGCCTTGGCCTCGTAGTCGGTGTCGAGGTAGCCGGTCGCGCCCGGGATGACGTCGAAGTGGATGCTCGCGGCCATGGCGAGACCGTGGAGGAAGTCGAGGCCGCCCACGAAGGCGGCGCGCATGCCGGTGCGCGAGCGGAAAGACGGCCACTCGGGCTTGCAGGAGGGGCTCCAGAGCCAGAGCATGTTGGCCTTGCAGCGCGGAGGCAGGTCCATCTCGCCTATCTGCGACTGGCTGCCCATCAGGAACACGCCGAGCTCGTCCATCAGCTCGGCCGACGCCGGGTCCGAGCTGGTGGGCAGCATCTCGGTCACCCTCCGGCCGATGTGCTGGTGCGGCGGGAAGCACTCGATGCGCCGCGGGTCGAAGCCGGCGCCGCGCACGATGAAGATGTTCCGGTAGCTCTGGCCCGGGTAGAGCTCCCAGTTGCGGCGTGGGATGCGCATCTTCGCGATGATCTTCCGGGCGTCGCTGTCGCCGATCATGGCGGCGGTGAAGTCTCTGAGCTCGCCGGAGTCCGGGTCGACCGTGACCGTGTTGCAGCGAAAGATCAGGTCATCTCTGCCGAGGGGGATTCCCTTGGCGAGGGCCTCGAATGCCGCTCGGCCGGCGGGGTAGTAGTCCTGGGGCGGGTAGCCCATCAGGCCCATGATGCAGACCATGCTCTCGACGGGGAAGCCGTTGAAGGCCGTGTCGATGCGGCCTATGCGACCGCGGCTCGCCATGTAGTGCACGTGGGGCGCGAAGCCGAGGTCGAGAGGCGTCCTCCCGCCGAGCTCGGTCACGGGATCGTCGGAGACCCCGTCCATGACGAACATCACGAGCTTCATCTGGGCGCCTCCCCTCTGTCCATGCGCCGGAGGTTCAAGGTGTGCTGCAACACCTTCTTCAGCAGGGTGATTCCCTGCGTCAGCGCCAGCAGCAGCACCAGCGGCAGCCAGGCGTCGAGGGCCGCCAGCAGGCAGATCCAGAGGTAGAGATCGGCCTCGTTGAAGCGCACGATCTCCACCCAGCCCTTCGCCCACTCGGCGGCGATCTCAGACCAGGTCGGCGCCTCCCTCTCGTCGGTGAAGGAGGCCGCCGGGCTCGCCGGGAGGGCCCCCATGGAGCGGGCCACCCAGTACGCGTAGCAGACGGCCAGGTAGGCCGCCCCGGCCGAGCAGGCTACGGGGAGCAGCCACAGCTCGCCGGTCTCCTCGAAGGCCCGCACGCCGATGGCGGCGCAGAGCACGAAGAGGCCGATCCCGTCGAAGACCTTGTCCATGAAGGCCCCGGTCAACGACGAGAGCTTCCTCGAGCGAGCCAGGGTGCCGTCCATGCAGTCGAGCACGGTGGTCGCCTGCAAGAAGACGACGGCGACGACGAGGGCCGGGCGCCCCTCGAAGAGCAGCGCCGCGGAGCCCACGAGCCTGGTCGCGAAGCCCAGGAGCGTGATCAGCGTCGGCGTGACCCAGCGGCCGCGCGGCAGGAGCAGCACGAGGAAGCGGCCGATGGGGTAGCCGAAGACGATGGACCACCAGTCGCTGCCCTTCTTGTCGAAGAGCCTCCGGTAGCTCTCCCAGAAGGAGACCCTGGTGGGCTCAGCGGCTTCGCTCATCTGCTCCAGCGTTTTCGGGGCCTTCTCGGCCGGAGCGGGCCGTCTAACACAGGCCCCGCGCGGGCATCAAGGAGGGCCCCGACCTCGCTGGCCCACATTCTCGCGCGGCTGATAGGCTCCGCCTTCCCTTCCCGACGTGCCTGATCTTGCGCCGCAGACAGCTCCTACCCACCGGTGCCCCCTCCCTCCTCCTCGACGTGGCGGTCCTCGCCCTGCTCCTGGGCTTCCTGATCCCCGGCTTCGGGGTCAGCTTCCTCACCCCGCCGGCCCTCCCCGACATCAAAGACGAGGTAGCGCGCCCGGGAGACAAGCTCCCGGCACCCTTCGCGAAGAAGGTCCTCTTCATCGTGGTCGACGGCTTCAGGGCCGATGTCGCCTTCGACGCGGAGCGCGTCCCGATCGTCTCCGAGCTCTGCAAGCGGGGCGCCTGCGGCACCGCGATCGGCAGCCAGATCAGCATCACCGTGATGGGCGTCCTCGCCACCGCCACCGGCCAGACCAACGACTTCCGCTGGATCTTCTTGGACTTCAGCCCACACGAGTACCCGGGCCCGAGCTGGTTCCGCACCGCGCGCTCGGCGGGGCGGAGCACCGGGCACTTCGGGGACGACACCTGGTCCATGCTCTTCCGCAGCAGCATCGACCTCATCGCCGCCCGCTCGGGGCTGCCGAGGTGGCTCTACTACAAGGAGGCCGTGCACGAGGTGGACAACCTCCACTTCGACAGGGCGGGGTACCACGTGACGGCACACCAGCCCGACCTCTCGACGATGCACCTCGTGGGCGTCGACCACGCGGGGCACCGCTTCGGGCCCTTCTCCGAGCGCGCCACGAACAGGCTGGCCCAGCTCGACCGGAACATCCGCGGCCTAATGGCCAAGGCGGACCCCGACACCGTCGTGGTCATCACCGCGGACCATGGAGCGTCGAGGACCGGCAACCACGCGGGCGCCGGGGTCGACGCGCGGACCACGCCCGTCGTCATCGTGGGCCCGGGCATCCGGCACGTCGAGGGCCTCGACCTCGACCTCCGCGACTGGTCTGTCTTCGTCCCTGAGATCCTCGGCGCGCCGATCCCCGGCCACAGCATCGGCATCATGCCGCCGGGGGTGCTGGACGAGCCGGCCTCGCAGGCGGCCGCCCGGCTTCTCCGCAACGCGTGGTCCATGGATCGCCTGAAGAACGTCATCGCGGCGGAGGGGCACGATCGCTTCGTCAGCTACTTCCCCGGCCCCGAGACCCTGCGCGAGGCGGAAGAGCAGCTCCGCGCGGGAGACGCGGACGGGGCCTCGACCACCGCGCGGGCCTGGATGAACGAGTTCCGGCAGCAGTGGGAGCGCGCGGTGGCGGGCTGGCGCCTGCCCTTCCTCGCCGTCACCCTGGGCATGGCCCTGTTCCTCTGCTGGCTGGCGGTGCGGGCGTGGTTCAGGCCGGAGGGCATCTCGGAGCCCGGCGATCGGAGCAGCCGGGGCTCGATCCTGCTGGGAGCCGTGGTCCTCGGCGCCGCCCTCGCCGTCGCGGCCCTGACCCAGAGCGCACCCGAGGCCCCCGATCCGGAGCTCCGCGCAGACCTCTACGGCTTGTTCGGCCTCCTCGGGGCCATGCTCGTCGCGCCCCTCGCGCTGAAGCTCACCGCGTCCCGGGGCCTCGACCGCCTCGACGCTTTCGGCGTCGCCATGACGGGCGCCTCGGTCATGGTCGTGCTCGGCACGGACAAGATCATGCCCGGCCTGGCCGTCACGCCGCTGGTCGCCGCTCTCCTCCTGGCATCCAGCCCCGAGCGCCGCGGCATCCTCCTCGGGCTCGCAGGCGCCTGGCTGCTGGTGGCCCTCGACTCCTTCGACTACCGCGGCCAGCTCCCGACGGGCCGCGGCGGCCTCGGCCTCGCGACCTACGGCGGAGACATCGTCGGCTCGGTGGCGCTCCTGGCCCTGGGAGCGATCCGCGCGCGCAGGGCCTTCAAGGACGAGGAGTGCACGATGAGCCGGGCGTTGCGCCTCACGCTGGCCTGCGCCGCCATGCTGACCCTCGTCGTCGCCATCGCCACCATGCTCCAGAGCTTCGAGGTGCGCCGCTCGCGCCTCCCCTACCTGCCGCTGGAGCTGGCCGGAGGGACCGTGGTGATCATGCTCCTCGCCGCACGCACCGGCGCCGCGAGGCACCTGCTGCCCGTGCTCGCCGCCTCGGTCTGGGTGACCTTCGCCGTACGCGGACAGGTCCTCGGCATGGTCGGCTGGTGGGTCGCCGCCGAGCTCCTCGCCAGGACCCGCGTCGTCGCTCGGGGGAGCGCGCGCGACCTCGCCTCGATCGCCGTCATCGTCGCCCTGGCGCGCTTCGCCCTGATCAGCCTGTTCACGGGGCAGATCAGCATGGACAACCTCGAGATCCCGGTGGCCCTCATGGGCAACCCGGAGATCGACGAGCCCCTCGGGGCGGTGCACGTCTTTTTGAAGATCGCCCAGCCAACGCTGCTCGTGCTGAGCGTGCTCTGGGTCGCCGTGCCGCGCGGCGCCGGCACGCGCCTCGGCCGGTGGGTGCTGGCCGTCATCCTGGCAGACATCATCGGCCTGTTCGTGCAGCTCCTCACCATGGACACCGCGATGATCCCGGCCTACGCCCGGGCCGAAGAGGTCATCTACGGAACCGCGATGCTGGCGCTCTTCCTGGTGGCCACGATCCTCTCCGCCGTCCTCTGCCGCCGGGCCCCTCCGGCGCCGGCAGGCGAGCCCGCCCCCGCCTCGGCAGAGCCCGGCTGAGGGCACATGAAGCGCGCCAAGACATGGCTCAACGCTGCCGCCATCCTGGTGGGCTTCGGCATCCTGGCCGGCATCGCCTGGCAGCTCGGCTGGGAGGAGGTCAGAGAGCACATCTCGAGGGTGGGCTGGGGCTTCCTCTGGCTCTGCGCCTGCCACGCCGCGAGCCTCGCCTTCGAGGTCGTCGCCTGGTTCATCGCCACCGACTTCAAGGGCGGCTTTTGGCGGCTCTACCGAGCGGCGATGGCGGGTGCGGCGGTCAACGCCGTCACTCCCCTCGGGGAGCTGGGCGAGGCCGTGAAGGTGGGCCTCGTAGGCAAGGTCCTGCCCATGCCGCGCGCGATCTCCTCGGTGCTGGTCTGGAACCTCTGCTTCAGGTTCACCAAACACCTCGTGATCGCCCTCTCCCTGGTGCTCGTCGTCGTCGCCCTGCCGGACATGCTCACCTGGCCCCAGGTCGGAGCCTTCGTCGTGGCTATCCTGGCGTCGTCGGCCACTACGATCCTCCTGTTCGTTGCGGTCGCAAAGGGCAGCGCCGAGTTCGTCGTGCGCTTCGTGTCCCGCTTCTCTTCCTCTCTCAAGGAGAGCTCGGACGGGATCATCGAGGCCGCTCGCGGCATCGACACCGAGGTCCGCGCCTACGCGGGCACCCGCCGGCGCCACGCGGCTGCCATGTGCGGCCTGCTCGTCGTAGCGCGGCTGTGCAGCGCGGCCGAGGTCTACGCGGTCCTGATCCTCTTGGGTGAGGACGTGACCCTGGTCTCCGCCCTCTTCCTCTACAGCGCCGGCCAGGTCCTGCGCGTCTTCGTCTCCCTCTCCCCGGTCCAGATCGGCGTCGCCGAGGGCGGCGAGGCCTTCCTCTACCGCCTGCTCGGCTTCCCGCTGACCATCGGCTTCACCCAGGCCTTCCTGCGGGCCCTGCGGTGGATGCTCTTCAACGCGGTGGGCATGGCGGCGCTCGCGTACGACAACTTCAGCGGCGGTGAAGCTGCCGACCGCGAGCAGCAATCCGAATGAGCCCACTCGGCACCTGGGTCGCTGCGAGGAACCAGCAGATCCAGTCGAGCCGGCCGAGGCAGAGCCCCACCCCGATCCACAGGTGGATGTCGGACTCCTGGAAGGCGAAGAAGTAGCCCTGGATGCGCAGAACC
>CAZQPP010000038.1:23249-27585 GCA_964594295.1 uncultured Myxococcales bacterium
GCCGGTCGTCGCCGAGACCGCCGATGCTCTGGGAGCCCTCCTCCCCTCGCGAGCTCCGCCCGTCGCGATAGACCCAGTAGGCGTAGTACGCGCAGGCGTTGGCGGCAAAGGCGGCGGAGGCCAGGAGGAGGTACATAGGCTCTCCCGAGCTCCGCGTGGCGAGCCAACCGATCGCCCCGAAGAGCAGGGCCTGCCAGACGAGGTCGGAGACCTTGTCGACGTAGGACCCGAGCGCCGATCCGCCGCCGCGCGCGCGGGCGAGCTGACCGTCGGCCCCGTCGACGGCGACCGCGATCAACAGCGCGGCTGCGACCGCCACCGGGGCCGAGCCGGGCGACGCCAGCAAGAAGGCAAGGGTCGCCAGGCGCAGCAGGAGGGCGAATACCGTGAGACCGTTGGGGGTGACCCAGGGCAGGTGCCCGATCAGCGCCAGGATGCCCGTGGCGATCGGGCGCGCGTAAGCGAGGTCGCCCCACTCCTGGAAGCGGGCGTGCACCCAGTAGCGCTGCCAGCGCCCTTCGTTGGCGGTCTCATCCTTGCTCACGTCCAAAGCTGGTAGCCGAAGCGGGGCGAGATGTCACCTGGTTGGAGGAGGAGGGAGGGGCACGGGCAGGGGCAAGGGATGACGCGGCGAGAGCGGTCAACCCCTTGACATCGCTTGGTAGCCCAAGTACGGGTGCCGGCCCTCCCTCCCCCTGCATCCTCAGGAGACGTCCATGACCCGCCGGCTGTTTGTTGTGGTCCTGTCCGTTACGTGTTTCGCGGTGGCCGCTTGCGAGAGCAGCAGCGGTGGCGGCTTTTGGCCCCACGGCCAGCCGGGCGGCAACGCAGACAGCGGCATGGCAGGGGATGCCACCAATCTCCCGGGCGACGCCTCTCGCACGAACATCCCGGGCACCGATCTCCCGGCCGGCTTCGATCGTGGCACCGGCACCCTGCCGACCGACACCGGCGGCGCCATCGGCCAGGACATCCAGCTCGTCGTTCCGGACAGCGGAACGCCGCTGCCCACCGACACGGGCGGCTCGACCGCCAACGCGAGCTGCATGGACATCGTGATGTGCATCCAGAGCACGTGCCTCAGCGACCCCACCACGATGATGCCCTGCATGGCGCAGTGCAAGATGAAGGGCGGGCCCGAGGCGCAGCAGGCCGCCGACGCCCTGATCAACTGCTTGATGCAGGCGGGTCAGGGCGCGTGCGCGGAGACGTGCTCCGACCCCAGCTCGTCGGAGTGCACCGGCTGCATCGCCGAGGCGTGTGGGAGCCAGACGGCAGCGTGCCAGGCCGCGGGGGGCGGCGGCACGACCACGCAGCCGGACGACGCGGTCAAGGCAGCCTGCAAGGAGATAGCGGTCTGCGCGATCAAGTGTCAGGGGGACCAGACCTGCGGCAACGGCTGCGTGTCGAGCAACCCCACCGGGGCGAACGCCTTCATCGCCATGAACAACTGCATCGTACAGGCCTGCCAGGGCATGACGGGAGACGCGCAACAGAAGTGCGCCCTCCAGGCCCAGGCCCCGGGAGGCGCCTGTGCGACGCAGACTGACGCGTGCGTCACCGGCACGGGGACCTGCGCAGGAATCCAGACCTGCCTTCAGTCCTGCGCGACCAACCCGGATCGAATCGGCTGCCAGGTCAACTGCCAGTTCACGGGAACCCTCGAGGCACAGAAGCAGTTCAACGACTTCCAGCTCTGCGCCGTGGAGAGCATCACCGGGACCTGCGCCCAGAGCTGCCCGGCCGGCATGAGCGACACCTCCCAGGCCTGCGCCCAGTGCTACAACCAGGCCTGCCAGTCCCAGATCCAGGCCTGCATGACGGGCACGAGCAGCGGCGGCGGCACCGGCGGCTCCGGCGGGAGCGGCGGCGGCAGCAACCCCTTCGATCCCTTCGGCCACCCGCTGCCCTACCACCACTTCCAGTTCGGGCTCTAGGAGCCCACAGCGCGCAGCGCGCGGGCTCCTAGCCCGCGCCCCTGCCCCTGCCCCTGCCCCTTGCCCGCGCCCGGGCTCCTAACCCGCGGCGTCCGCCTCCGCGATGATCGCCTCCGCCGCCGCCGCCATGCGCTCACGGCGATGGCGTGCGGCCCGGTAGATGCCCAGGACGGCGTCACAGGCCTCGTCGAGGTCGTCGTTGACCACCACGTAGCCGTAGCTCCCGTACTGCTTCATCTCGTGACGGGCGTTGTCGAGGCGCCTCTGGATTATCTCGTCGGTGTCGGTGCCGCGGTCGCGGATTCGCTGCTCCAAGACCTCGAATGAGGGCGGCATGACGAAAATCGACACCGCGTCGTCGTGCACCTTCATGATCGACACGCCGCCCTGGTAGTCGACGTCAAAGAGCACGTCGACCCCCTGGTCCCGGAGGCGCTTCACCTCCTCGTTGCTCGTCCCGTAGCGGTTGGCGTGCACGTGGGCCCACTCGAGGAAGGCGCCGTCTTCCACCATGCGGTCGAAGGTCTCGTCCTCAACGAAGTAGTAGTCGACGCCGTCGCGATCGCCCGGGCGAGGCTTGCGCGTGGTGTGGGAGACGCTCAGCCTCACCTCCGGGTGGGCCCGGACGAGGGCTTTGGCGAGCGTGGTCTTCCCCGCGCCCGACGGAGCGGAGATGATGACGAGGAGGCCCCTCTCCATCTCCGGCCTAGACCTCGTCCTCACCGAAGAAGCTCACGTAGAGACCGAGCCTCTGCGACAGGGTCTCGGGCGTGTTGCTCGAGAGCACCGCGTGGCCCGAGTCGGTCACGATGACCGAGCGGGTGCGCTTGCCCTTGGTGGCGTCCACGAGGCGGCCGTCGTCCCGCGCCGTCTCCTTCAGCCGTCTCACCGCCATGGTGTTTGGCGAGAGCACGACCACCACCCGGGCCGGGTTCAGGTAGTTTCCGTGGCCGATGGGCACGAGCCCCTGGGACTTCATGGACTTCCTCTAGGCGACGTTGGCGACCTGCTGGCGGAGCTTCTCCACCTCTACCTTGAGCGAGACCACCGTCGAGCGCACATCGGCCCTCGGCACCTTGGCGCCGACGGTGTTGATCTCCCGGAGGACCTCCTGGAGCAGGAAGTCCAGCCTCTTGCCACAGGGCTCGTCGCCCGGCAAGCAGGCCTTGTCGATGGCCTCGAGGTGAGCGTGGAGCCTGACTATCTCCTCGTGCACGTCGGCACGCTCGGCGGCCAGCACCACCTCCTGGTCGAGGCGGCGGCGCTCTTCCTCGGAGCGCGCCTTGTATCCGAGCATGGCGAGGCGCTCGTTGAGGCGCTCGCGGGTCTCCTCGATCAGCCCATCCGTGCTCTGCTCGAGGGAGGAGACCAGCTCGGCCACCCGACCGAGGCCGCCGCGGATGTCCGCCTCCAGCGCGCGTCCTTCGGCGAGGCGGGCCTCGTGGAGGGCCGACAGGGCCTTGAGCGCGGCCTCCATGGTCACCGCCTCGAGGCGGTCGACCTTGGCCGGGTCCGGCGCCCGCACGAAGAGCTCGGCCCCCGCGACCTCTGCCAGGAGGTTGAGATCGACTCTCCCCGGCAGCACCAGGGCGGCCCGGAGGTCGTCGAGGGCGTCCCTCACGGTGGTAGCGGTGGCCATGTCGAGCTGCCAGGCCGTGATGTGCACGTCACCCCCGAGCAGCTCGACGTCGATCTCGACCTTGCCGCGAGCGAGCAGCTTCCTGACCGCCTCGTGGACCTGCGCCTCGAGCTGGACGGCCCCCGGCGGCAGCTTGATTCGCAGGTCGAGGTAGCGGCTGTTCACCGAGCGAGCCCTTACCCCCACACGGATGTCGCTCCGTGCGTGCTCGATAGAGGCGAAGCCGGTCATGCTCTCCAGCACGAAGCCCAAGGTACACCATGTGCTCGGCGGCCGCACGCGGCCGGCGGGCACGGCCGTCGCCTCGGGGACTGACAATTTTCGTCACTTCCCTGTCCTCAGGCTGACAAATCGCGGCACCCCTTGGTCTCACCGGCTTTTCCTGTCGGTGCCCGGAGGGAGCCGGCGCGCTCCCGGGTGTCCGAAAAAGAGCAGCGATAGCTCGAACAAAAAGTGTTTCGTTTCCGCTCGTTGCAGCGGTCCCACCGACCCGGCCCGCCGAGCACGGGCTCACGTGGGCGCGCTCTTGCCCCGCTTGGCACGAATCATGCTCAACCAACGGCACCATCAGACCACCGACAACAGACAGTCGGAAAAATCCGGTGACCACTCGATCCCCTCAGGAGGAGAACTTCATGCTCCAGCGCCTTCGCAACCGGAACGGCGGTTTCACGCTCATCGAGCTGATGATCGTCGTCGCAATCCTCGGCATCCTGGCCGTCGTGGCCGTGCCGGCGTTCGTCAAGTACATGCGCCGCGC
>CAZQPP010000039.1:0-5075 GCA_964594295.1 uncultured Myxococcales bacterium
GGGTTTCAGGCTAACCGCTAACAGCTAACAGCCAACAGCTAGATCAAAGACTAGGAGCGCGCAGCGCTCCTCCCGTGCCCTTGCCCGTGCCCTTGCCCTTACCCCTGCCCGGACCATTTAACGCACAAAGGCGAGGCATCCCCCACCCGGATGAGGACACCCCGCCTACGTGCGTAGGCATGCGACACGACCGCCCGCGGGCGACCGTGCGCAGGCGTGCGTCGACCTAGAGGTCGTCGCGGAAGGACGGCGCCGGCTTGAAGGTGACGGTCTTCCGCGCGGGGATCATGATCTCCTTGTTGGTCTTCGGGTTGCGGCCCTTGCGAGCCTGGCGCTCCTTCATCTTGAAGGTCCCGAAGCCGGGGTAGGAGAAGCGGCCGCCGTTGTCGATGGCCTCTTTGATGGCCTCGAAAACCGCGTCCACGACTGCGGCGGTGCTCTTCTTGGTGAGCTCGGGAACGCCGTCGGCCTGCTGCACAGCCTCAATGAGCTCGTTCTTGGTCATGTTAGGACTCCCTCCTTGGTGTTTTGACCTACGCCACGTCGGCAAGAAATTGGAAGCTCGGTTCCAGCCCGTTCTCGTTGGGTCTCCCTTGCGACCCTTGACGGTGCGCGGCCAAGGTATAGAGACGGGATCGCAGGGTGTCAAGCGCTTTTGGGGGGAGATCCTCCTTGTTTCTTGCGGATGATCTTCCATCCGGGGGGTTTGCTTTGACGGGTGGGTACCCCTCTGGTAGACATCCGCGCCCCTCGGCGCGCCGAGGGTGCCTTTAATGTTGGGAGCTGCACTTGGCTTCTCCACTCCCTGGCGCATGGAACGCCGCGAATTTCCTGCAGATCAAGCAGGTTCAGCCGCCTTCGGGTCCGGCGGCAACGGGGCAACACCAGGGTGTTGGCCCCGCACAACAGCAGGGATCTACGACCGCTCACGAGGGCCAGGCGCCCCCCGGCGGCGCACCCGAAGCCAACCCCTCGCAGCCCAGCGCCCTCCCCTCTTTCCTCATGCTGGGGGCCATCTTCGTCCTCTTCTACTTCATAGGCATTCGGCCGCAGCAGAAGCAGGCGAAGAAGCACAAGGAGCTCGTCGCAGGGCTCCGTCCCGGCGACAAGGTCGTCACGAGCTCCGGCATCCTGGGCCGCATAGCCCAGCTCGACGACAAGGTCGCCACCCTCGAGGTCGACAAGGGCACCCGAATCAAGGTGCTCCGCGACCACGTGCAGGCCCACCAGCCGGATTCCAAGCCCACAGCGGAGCCTCGAGCCGGCCGCAAGCAGGGCAGCTGAGAGCTCCCTGGTTTGGCTGGGGAAGCTGAAGACAGGCGCACAAGCGCCCTCCGGAGACCGACGCGATGAAGAAATCGGCGTTCTGGCGCAACGCGCTGCTGGCTATCGGCACGCTGTACTGCGTCCTCTACATCCTGCCCACGATGATCCCGGGAGCGCTGCCGAGCTGGTACAAGTCGTTCTTCGACAAGAAGCTCGGCTACGGCCTCGACCTGCAGGGCGGGCTTGAGCTGCGCTACACGGTCGACTACCGCTCGGCCATCGAAGGCAACATGCTCAAGACGCGGGACGGCCTCGTGACCCGCCTCGTCGAGGCCATGGCCACCCGCGACGGCAAGATCTACGACAAGCTCTCGGCCAAGGAGCGCGAGGCCTACGAGAAGGCCTTCCGCATCAACAAGACCGAGTTCAACCTGCTCACGGCCGAGTTCGACAAGATCGAGGACGCGAAGCTGCTCACCGCCGACCTGCTGGCCACCCTCGACGAGCGGCTGGCCCTCGGCGGAGGCGACAAGGAGCTGACCATCGAGCTCCTGCCCCGGGCCGTTCAGTCGATCCGGGACAACGTGGTCGAGCAGACCCTCGACATCATCCGCAAGCGCGTGGAGGCCTTCGGCCTCGTCGAGCCCGACGTGCGCAGGGCCGGCGAGACGGAGATCGACGTCCAACTCCCCGGCGTCGGCAAGGAGCGCATGGCCTTCGTGCGCGAGCGCATCGGCCAGACCGCCCAGCTCACCTTCCGCATGGTCGACCACGAGGCGACCTTCTTCGCCGACAAGAAGGCGGCCATGGACTCCTTCAAGCAGGCGAACCCGGACAAGGCCCCCACCATCGAGTGGGTCAAGGCCGCCGACCCCTACCTGAAGGCGCTCAACAAGTCCGAGCTGGTCTCCTTCATGAAGACCGTCGACGTCCCGGACTCACACATCGTCTCCTACGAGTACCAGGAGATCCGGGACAAGGGCCTGGTCACGGAGAAGTACTGGCGCACCCACTACTGCTTCCACAAGGTCGAGGTCAGCGGCGACCGCGTCACCCGCGCCTTCGTCTCCTACGACGAGAAGGGCGAGCCCTACGTCAGCCTGGAGTTCGACCGCCGCGGCGCCAGCGAGTTCGAGGAGACCACCCGCGCGAACGTGGGTAACGACATGGCCATCATCCTCGACGACGAGATCAGCAGCGCTCCGCAGATCAAAGAAGTCATCGCGGGCGGGCGCGCGCGAATCACTATGGGCGGCGGCCGCCCCCCGCAGGAGATCCTGCAGGAGTCCCAGGCCCTCGTGACCGTGCTCACCCACGGCGCCTACCGAGCGCCGGTGCACAAGGTCCACGACTTCGAGGTCGGCCCCTCCCTCGGGCGCGACACGGTCCGCGCCGGCGTCATGGCGATGCTCATCGGAGCCATCGCCGTGGTCATCTTCATGCTCGTCTACTACCGGCTCGCAGGCATCATCGCGAACATCGCCCTCCTGCTGAACGTGGTCTTCGTCGTGGCGGTCCTCGTAGGCTTCAACGCCGCGCTCACCCTGCCCGGCATCGCGGGCATCATCCTGACCATCGGTATGGCGGTCGACGCCAACGTGATCATCAACGAACGAATAAGAGAGGAGATAAGAGCCGGCAGGAGCCTGCGCGCGGCGGTCCAGACGGGCTACAGCCGCGCCTTCTGGACGGTCTTCGACGCCAACATCACCACGGCTCTCGCTGGTTTCATCCTGCTGAACTACACCTCGGGCCCGCTCCACGGCTTCGCGGTGACCCTCCTCATCGGCATTGCCAGCTCCATGTTCACCGCGGTCTACGTGAGCCGGCGCATCTTCGAGGGCCTGCTCGACCGCGGCCTCAAAGAGCTGAAGGTATAGGGGCCGACCGATGCAGATCGTACCGCCAGACATCGACATCAACTTCATGAAGGGCACCCGGCTCGCCGGGACCATCTCCACCGTCGTCGTCGTAGCCGCGCTCGCGTCCATACTGCTGCTCGGCCTGAACCTCGGCATCGACTTCAAGGGCGGCACCAAGATCATCGCCGCCTTCGAGGCCGGCGCCGATGACGTCGACCGCGACAAGATCCGCGAGGTCGTGCGCGATCTCGCGAACGAGCACCTCGGCACCCGCGACGTGCAGGTGGAGGTCCAGGACTTCTTCTCCGGCGGCATCGGCGAAGGAGAGATGATCCGCTTCCAGGTCCTGACCGAGCTCACCTCCTTCTTGAGCGACGACCGGCGCGGCGGCATCGAGGCGCAGCTCCGAAAGACCTTCGGCAAGCGCCTGCGCAACCTCGTCGTCGTCCAGGAGGGCGAGGACAAGTTCTACGTGCACCTCGCCGAGAAGGAGCCCGTGCCCCAGACGGTCGAGGCCATCACCAAGGCCTTCGTGGACAACGGCGTGAAGGAGATCAAGATCACCAGCTCCTTCGAGCGCCAGCTCGACGTCGAGTTCTACCGCGAGCTGAACCTCCAGGTGAAGGAGGGGGCCGACGAGCTGACCGTGCAGCAGCTCATGGAGGCACACGCCAAGGAGAAGGCGGAGCGCACCGCCAAGGCCAAGGACAGCGAGTTCGAGGTCCGCGTCGAGGAGCTCAAGGGCTACCTCGAGACGGCCTTCCAGAAGACCTTCACGGGCAGCTTCAAAGAGGTCGAGTCCTTCACCTCCATCTCGGCGAGCGTCGGGCGCGAGCTCTTCAACACCGGCCTGCTCGCGATCCTCTACGCCATCATCGGCATCCTCATCTACATCTGGCTGCGCTTCGACATCCGCTACTCGCCGGGCGCGGTCGTGGCCCTGCTCCACGACGTCATCATCACCCTCGGCGTGTTCAGCGTGCTCCAGATCAAGTTCACGCTGCCGATCATCGCGGCCCTGCTGACCATCGTCGGCTACTCGCTCAACGACACGATCGTCGTCTACGACCGCATCCGGGAGAACATCTCGCGGGTCCGCCAGCGAGCCATGGTCGAGACGGTCAACCGGGCCATCAACGAGTGCCTCAGCCGCACGCTGCTCACCTCGCTGACGACCCTCTTCGTCGTCCTCTGCCTGCTCGTCTTCGGCGGCGGCCTGATCCAGGACTTCGCCCTCGCCCTGACCATCGGCATCGTCGTCGGTACCTACTCCTCGATGTACGTGGCGAGCCCGGTCGTGGTCTTCTTGGACCGCATCGTCGAGGCGAAGAAGGTGGAGCAGCGGAGCGCGCCCGAGACGGCTTGAGACCGCAGAGTCTGTCAGCGCGGCGATTCAACACAGAGGCACAGAGGCACGGAGAGAAGGCAGGTTGGAGGGCAAACGCCTTCTCTGCTTGCAGGCCTGCACCCCCTGCTCTACATTCTGCGCTCCGCGCGCGTCCGGCGTGCGGGTGAGCAGCTGTCGGGGCGCACATGGGACGACAACGGGTCTGGTTGATTGGAGTCGCGCTCGCCGCGCTGGTCTGCGCGTGCGCCTCCACGGAGACGAGCTTCTACCCCTGCCCGGACCACCTGGTCTGCGACGACGAGGGCGCGGAGGCTGATCCCGGGCCTGCCGGCGACGAGGGCGCCGGGGAGGACAAGGGCGCGACCGACGGCGCCGAGACACCCAAGGGCTGGGTCGGCACTCCCTGCGCCACGAAAGAGGACTGCGGTGCGGCCGATCGCGCCTGCGTCACCGAGGAGTTCTTGAAGGGCATGGGCCTTGACATCGAAGGCCTCTCGGTGCCCGGCGGCATGTGCTCCAAGCTCGCCTGCATGACGGACGAGCACTGCGGCGAGGGCGGCACCTGCTTCGACACCCAGCCCTTCAGCGGCACGCCCATC
>CAZQPP010000039.1:5085-27321 GCA_964594295.1 uncultured Myxococcales bacterium
ACCTGCAAGGACCTCGCCGCCTGCCGTTGGGGCGAGGGCTATGTCTGCCACAAGCTCCTGCCCGAGGACGAGGAGGGGGCCTGCCTGCCGAGCAGCATCTCCGTGGCGATCATCTGCGACGACGGCCACTGCGAGGAGGCCGAATGATGATGCGACGGACAGCACTCACATCCATCCTCGCGTTGACCATGCTCGCTCCCCTCCCCGCCGCGGCGGCTGACGGGGAGGCCGAGGCGACGGCCGGCGGCGAATCCTCCCGCGGCTACTTCGAGTTCTGGGAAGGGGAGATCGAGCGCATCAGCGGCATGGACCTCTACGGGGTCACGGCCCAGCTCCCCAAGGGCTACCTCTCGGTGAAGTGGCAGATGGACTTCATCGAGGCCGGCCAGCGCTTCGACGACAAGCGCGTCCTCGGCCCGGCGATGCCGCCCATCGAGTTCACCCAGGACGGCAAGAAGCTCGTCAGCATCGACTTGGGCCTCGCCGGCCACGGCGGGGGCCACACCATCCAGATCTCCTACGGCATCACCGATCCCCTCGACTGGTACATCGAGCTGCCCTTCACGTACATGAACGTCTCCTTCAACCCGAAGGTGGCCGAGATCGACGACGAGGGGAACAAGATCGACCCCTCTCTCGCCGCCGTGCTCGGCGTGGATGATCCCAAGGCCTACGGCGTCGGCGACTTCCTCTACAGCACCCTGCCCCAGCTCGGCAGGCCCGCCCCGGCCACCGACTACAAGGGGCGCTGGCTCCTCGGCGACATCAACACCGGCTTCTCGTGGAACTACTACCGCTCGCCGCGCATGTCGGCGGCGTTGACCCCACGCGTCTTCCTGCCCACCGGGCACATCCCCCCACCCGAGCAGAACATCCTCTACGGCACCGGCCCCGAGCTCGAGACCGGGATCGGCGGCTGGGGCGTCAGCGCTACCCAGGGCTACGACTTCAGGGTCTTCCGCCACTCGATCTGGCTCGACGTCATCGCCAGCACCGAGGCCACCGTCGGCTACTTCTTCGAGCAGAAGCGCCCCTACCCCAAGAACTTCGTCAAGCCGAACCCCCTGGCCCAGGCCCTCGATCCGGCCACCTTCCCGGACCTCTCGGACCTCGAAGGCGAGTTCACCTACCTGCCGGGCATGTCGGTCGACTGGACCGTCCAGCTCCAGGTCCAGCTCGCCATCTTGGGCCTCGGCGTGGGCTACGGGATCCAGCACACCCCCATGCCCGAGCTCAACGGGGACCCCGACTTCATCAGCATGGCCGAGGGCTTGGAGCTCCTGGGCGCCCAGACCGGCCACCTGATGCAGCTGGGCGTGAGCACCTCGCTCATCCCGCTCTACATCCCGCTCAACGTGCAGTTCGTCTACAAGAAGGTGCTCGACGGCTTCAACATGATCGCCTTCGACAACTGGTTCCAGCTCACCCTGCAGGGCTACGCGCCGCTCTTCCTGCTGTGGGAGTAGGGCCATGAGGGTAGGGGCCTGACATGGACCCGGGCCCGCTGCGCGTAGGCGTCTGCACGGTCGACATCACGCCGGCCGATCTACGCCAGACCTACCTGGCCGGCTTCGGCCTCGGACGCAAGGCCAAGGAGGTGCTCGAGCCGATAGAGGCGGGAGCCCTGTATCTCAGCGACGACACCACGGACCTGGTCCTCGTCACCCTCGACCTCATCGGGCTGACTCGGCACGACGCGGGGCGCGTGCGCAAGCGCGTGACCGCGATGAAGGAGACCGAGCGTGTGATCTGCTGCTCCACCCACACCCACTCCGGCCCGGACACCCTGGGCCTGTGGGGCCCGAGCATCATGGGCGTAATCCCGCGCGCGACGGGCATAAACCCGGACTACATGCGCGACCTGCACACGAAGGCGGCCTTCGCGGTAGACGAGGCCAAGCACAGAGCCGAGCCCGCCATCTTGAAGGCCGCGACCTTCGACGTCCCGGCGGACTGGACCCGCAACGACAGGGTAGGCGGCGGCCGCTACGACCGCGCGGTGGTCCTGGGCTTCGAGAGCCCCGACGGCGCGCCCATCTGCACGCTGCTCAACTACGCCAGCCACCCGGAGACCCTCTGGGAGCACAACCCCTACCTCAGCCCGGACTTCCCGGGCTCCTTCAGGCGCCGGGTAAGGAACATCGTCGGCGGGGAGGCCCTCTACTTCTCCGGCCCCCTCGGGGGCATGTTGACCCCGAACGTCGCCCCCAAGGCCGACCTCGAGACCCGCAAGGACTACGCCCTGCGGATGGGCACCGACCTCGCCAACCTGTGCGTGAGCGCGCTCAAGGAGGCCGCGAAGGTGCGCGCGACGCCCGTCGGCCACACCATCCGGCGCGTCGGCCTGAAGAACGCCAACTGGCGCTTCCGCCTCGGCTACCGGCTCGGCTTGCTCCGGCACGCGGCCAAGGCCAGCGTCGGGGCGGTGACCACCGAGGTACACCGCGTGGACCTCGGCGAGGTACAGCTCCTGACGGTGCCGGGTGAGCCGGTCCCGGAGCTCGGTCACGTCATCCACGACCGGATGAGCGGCGAGCACCGCCTCATCTGCGCGCTCGGCGGCGACGAGCTCGGCTACATCCTGCTGCCCGAGATGTTCGAGAACAAGGAATACAAGTACGAGACGACCATGTCGCTCGGGCGCCACGTGGCCCCGGCCCTCCTCGACGCATACGACGAGATCCTCTCGGAGGACTTGTGAGGGGTTGGGCCCACTTGGCCGGGCGGAGCTGTCGAGGCTCGGCCGCCAACGCCGAGCTTCGACCCGGAGCGAAGCTCGCCTTCGGCTCGCACGCCTTCTGGTCAAAACCCCGAAGGCTCTTGACTAATCCGCCTGGGTTACTCCGCTCGCCTTCGGCTCGCTGCGCGCGCTCAGGCCAAAGGCCTGAGCGCTTGCCGGCCTGTCATCGCGCGTCAAGCAGGAGACCTGCATCTTGAGTGAAACCGACCCCGACCCACCGAAGCTGCGGGTAGACCAGAAGCTGACCTACGCCCTCCCGCAGCTCGCGATGGCGGCCGGCGGCGCCCTCTTCGGCCAGTGGCTGACCTACTTCTACCTGCCGCCTGACGCCGAGATCGCCAAAGGCAAGGCGGCCCTCGTCTCCGCGGGGCTCTTCGCGAGCCTGATGCTGGCGGGGCGCGTCGTGGACGCCCTCGCGGACCCGCTCATCGGGTACTGGTCGGACCGCACGAAGACCCGCATGGGCCGCCGCCTGCCCTTCATGCTCTGGGCGACGCCCCTGCTGACCCTGTTCTTCGGCATGATGTGGTTCCCTCCCTTCGAGCCGGGGAGCACGGGGAACGCCGTCTTCCTGGCGGTGAGCCTCTTCGGCTACTGGTTCTTCTTCACGGCCGTCGTCGCGCCCTACCTCGCCCTCCTGCCCGAGATCGCGGTCACCACGCACACGCGGGTGAACCTCTCTTCTTTCATGGCGGTGTTCACGATGATCGGCACGGTCGTAGCGAGCGTGCTGGTCGGCCAATGGCAGTCGGACTACCCCGAGGGGGTCGAGCTGCTCGGCTTCCACATCGGCTCGGGCATACAGATGTTCGCCGTGGTCGCGACCGCGGCCACGTTGGTCTTCTTCTGGGCGCCGCTCATCAACATCCGGGAGACCCCTCACTCCGCGCGCAAAGAGGTCCCGGCCGGGCTCTTCAAGGGCACGCTCTCGACCTTCAAGAACAAGGCCTTCCTGACCTACCTCGGCATCGCCTGCCTCTTCCAGATGGGGCTGGTCATGGTCGTGACCGCCCTGCCCTACCTGAGCACGCAGATCCTCGAGCGCCTGCCCGGTGAAGAGGGGATCGTGTCCGCCGGAGAGGGCGAGGCGTGGGCCGGCTACCTGATGGCCATCCTGGTCGTGCTGGCCGTGGTCTGGGTCCCCTTCGTCAACAAGATAGTCGCGCGCCTCGGCAAGAAGCGCCTGATGGTCGGCTCCGGAGTGGTCTTCGGCGTCGCGATCGCCTCGATGGCCGCTCTCCCCCTGCTCCCGGACCCGGCGGTCGGCATGATCGCCGCCATCGTGGTCATGAGCTTCCCGGGCGCCTGCGGCTTCGTGCTCCCCTACGCCATCGCCGCCGACGTGGTGGACTACGACGAGAAGGTCACGGGCGTGCGCAGGGAGGGCATCTACACCGGGGCGACGGCCGTCATCACGAAGGCGGCCCTCGGCCTCGCGAGCGCCGCCGTGGTGGGGCTCCTGACCTTCGGGAACTCGAGGGAGGACCCCCTCGGCCTGATCCTGATCGGCCCGGTCTCCGCCTTCTTCGTCCTGCTCGGGACCTGGGTGTTTTCGAAGCACCCGATCAACGAGTAAGCTCTCCAGCCCATGAGCATCGTCGGCCTCATCCTGGGAATGATCGTCGGCGGGGCGGTCGCGGAGGGCCCGGGGGTCGTCCTGGGGGGCGCGATCGGCCTCACCCTCGGCATGCTCGCCGCCGTCAGGAAGGACCTCCAGAGGACGCAGTCGCGCCTGGAGTACCTCGACGACGTGGTGTCGGGAATGCGCATCCGGCTCGAGGCCCTGGCGCGGAAGCGGCCCGTGCCGGATGAGGCGGAGGCGGAGGCGCAGGCGGAGAAGGTGCTGGTGATAGAGGAGGCCCTCGAGGAGGAGGACGGGGCCGAGGCGGGGACCGTGGCCGAGACCGTGGCCGAGACCGTGGCCGAGACCGTGGCCGAGACCGTGGCCGAGACCGTGGCAGAGCCGAAGACCGCAGCAGAGCCCGGGGCCGGGGCCGAGCCGCCGCCGCCGGTCAGGGTTCACGAGCACCGGCCGGAGCCGGCCGTGGAAGACCCTGTGGGTCGGGCTCTGGAGGGCCTGCGCCTGCTCCTCTTCGGCGGGAACTCCGTCGTGCGCATCGGCATCGTCGTGCTGCTCTGTGGCGTAGGCTTCCTGGTGAAGTACGCCGCGGACCAGGGCCTCTTCTCCCCAGGTATGAGGCTTGCCTCTGCCGCCGCCGTCGGGATCGCCCTGCTCGGCATCGGCTGGAAGCTCCGCCATCGCCGTCGCGGCTACGGCCTCAGCCTCCAAGGTGGCGGCGTCGGCGTGCTCTACGTGACGGTGCTGGCCGCGCTCCGCCTCTACGCCATGATCTCCGCGCCATTCGCCTTCGCCGTAATGGTCGCCCTCGTGGCCGTCGCCAGCGCCCTCGCGGTGGCGCAGGACGCCCTCGCCCTCGCCGTGCTCAGCGCGCTCGGCGGCTTCGCGGCGCCTGTCCTGGTCTCGACGGGCAAGGGCAGCGCCCTCGTGCTCTTCGGCTTCTACTTCGTCTTGGACCTGGGCATCGCCGCCATCGCCTGGTTTCGCTCCTGGCGCCCCCTGAACCTGCTCGGCTTCGTCTGCACCTTCGTGCTGGGGACCGCCTGGGGACTCAACCGCTACGGCCCCGACGAGCACATGGTGGCCCAGGTCTACCTGGTCTTGTTCTTCCTGCTCTTCGTCGCGATCAGCCTGGTCTACGCCTGGCGCCAGCCGCCGAAGCTGAAGGGCGTGGTCGACGGCACCCTGGTCTTCGCCTTGCCTATCTGCGCTTTCGGTCTGCAGGTCCCGCTGGCCGAGGACTACCACCACGGCCTGACCTGGTCGGCCGCGCTCCTCGCCATCTTCTACGGCGCCCTCTACGCGGGGCTCCGCCTCAGAGGCCCCGTCGCCCTGAGGGACCTGGCCGAAGCCTTCGCCTCCATCGGCGTGGTCTTCCTCACCATGACCGCCGCCTTCGCCTTCGAAGGCACCTGGACGGGCGCCGCATGGGCGCTCGAGGGGGCGGGCCTCGTCTGGATCGGAGTCAGGCAGCGCCGCCGCCTCGCGAGGATCGCGGGCGTGCTGCTCCAACCGGCCGCCGGCGTCGCGCTGGTCCTCCACGGTCCGGAGCTGGGCGCGGGGACCCCGATCCTGAACACCTTCCACCTCGGCGCCATGATCATCACCGCCGGCGGGGCGGTGTCGGCCTACGTGCTCTTCAGGGGCGAGGACAGCGTGGACGACTGGGAGCGGGCGGCGCGCCACGTGCTCCTCGCCTGGGCCGTCGGGTGGTGGGCCGCCGCCGGGACCATCGAGATCGAAGAGCGCATCGTGGGCAGCGCCGACGAGGTCCCCGTACACCTGGCCTTCGCCACCGGCACCGCCCTGCTCTTCGCCGTCGTCGCCAAGCTCCTCAGCTGGCGCCAGCTCCGGCTCTGGTCGCTCGCGCTGATACCGGCGCTCATGCTCTGGCTCTTCATGACCTACAAGGCCTCGAGCACCCCGCTCGAGGGCCTGGGCCTGCCGCTCTGGCCCGCGGCTGTTGCGGTCATGATGCTGGCCCTGTGGCTCGCCGACGAGGATCTCGGCCCGCGCATCGGGGCGGCGGCCCACGGCGCCGCGGTCTGGGTGCTGACCCTGCTCTTCTCCTGGTACGTGGCGCGCCTGATCACCTGGCTCACCGGCGACCAGGGCTCCTTCGACGCCATCCGCGCCGTCACCGGGGCCGCGCTCTGGGTCCTCGTGGTCGTCACCGTCGGCCCGCGACTGCGCTGGCCCGTCGGTGCTCGGCGCAACGGCTGGCTCCAGGTGGGGCTCGTGCCCGTCTGCGTCTACGCCTGGCTCTGGAGCGTGGCGGCCAACGTCATGGATCGCGCCGACCCATGGCCCGTGCCGGTCTACCTGCCGATCCTGAACCCCACAGACCTCACGCTGGTCCTCGTGTTCGCGGCCCTCTTCTCCTGGGGCCGGCGCGTCTCCAGCACAGCCGCTCCAGCGTCGGCCGCCGGGCTTCGCACCTTCGCCATGCTCACGGGCGGGGGCAGCCTCCTGCTCTGGCTGAGCTCCGGCGTGCTCCGCGCCGTCCACCACTGGCTTGGCGTCGCGTGGGATATCACCGCGCTGCTCGACTCGGTCGTCGCCCAGGCGGCTCTCTCCATCACCTGGACGCTGCTGGCCATGGGCACCATGCTCCTGTCCACCAGACACCACCGCCGCGACACGTGGTTCGCGTCCGCCTGCCTGCTCGGGGCGGTGGTGCTCAAGCTCTTCACCGTCGACCTCTCCAGGGCCGGCACCGTCGCCCGCATCGTCTCCTTCCTGGCCGTCGGCGCGCTCTTCCTGGTCATCGGCTACCTCTCGCCGGTGCCACCTCGGCGGGAGACAGAGGAGGACCCCTCATGAGCAACATCATGGTCACCGAGGGCTTCGAGATCCCGTCGCGCGGCGAAGCCGACATGCACGACATCACGCGTGAGGTGCAGGCGCGGGTCTCGGAGCACGGGCTCCGCGAAGGCCAGGCCCTGCTCTTCGTGCCCGGCTCCACGGGCGCCCTGACCACCATCGAGTACGAGCCCGGCCTCATCGAGGACTTCCCCGCCTTCTTCGACCGCGTCGCCCCGCGAGGGATCCGCTACGCCCACGAAGAGACCTGGCACGACGGGAACGGCCACTCCCACGTCCGCGCGAGCCTACTGGGCCCCTCGCTCGTGGTACCGGTGGCCGAGGGCAAGCTCCTGCTCGGGACCTGGCAGCAGATCGTGCTCGTCGACTTCGACGCGCGCCCCAGGCATCGCCGGGTCGTGGTGCAGCTCTCGGGACTGGGGGACGCAACCTAGGCCGACCGCGATGCCCACCGCGTGGGCCAGCGGCGCGGCGCGCGCACCGGGGCCCGCGTCGAGAGGCACCAGCAGGTCGCCCGTGATCACCTCGTAGAGGCACTTGGCGACCATGCCGGCGGCCAGGATCCAGGCGAAGCCGGGGAGGCTCCCACCACGGGCACGCCACTCCAACACCAGGGCGGCCGCGAGCAGGGCGTGGTCGACCCCCGAGAGGCCCATGTAGAGCGCGGGGGAGTCAGAGGCCAGGAGCACGGCCAGCGCCGGCCAGGCGAAGGCCGCCACGAGCAGGAAGGGGAAAGAAGGCCCGAAGCGGCGCTCGTAGAGCAGGCCGAGCACGACGAAGACCGGCAGGTCCCGCAGAAGGTGCTCAAGGTTGGCGTGGATCAGCGGCCCCGTGAGCAGGCGCCAGATCTCTCCGGCACGGACCCCGTCGGACGTGGCCAGCGCCCAGTCGAGGACAGCCCGGCCGCCCGAGTGGGGAGACAGGACCGTGGCGCCGGCAGCGGCGGCCAGGGCCGCCACCGCCAGCGTCCATGGTGCATGGATTCGTCGCCGGCTCATGCCTGTCCGCCGGAGCGCTGCCTTCGCCTGGCCCATGCCAGGCCGAGCAGGCCGAAGAAGGCCGCGAAGGTGAAGGGGTCGAGGGCGCCGAGGTTGTCCTCGTGGGCTCCCGACGAGTAACCCCCGGACGAGGAGCCGCTGGAGCCGCCGCCCGAGGAGCCGCCGTAGCTGCTGTAGCCGCTGGCGGAGGAGCCGCTCGAGGAGCCGCCGCCCCAGCCGGCGCCGAGGGTGCCGCCGGGATCGACCCCTTCGGGGTGCTCGCTCGGTTGATCCACCCTCACGCCGGGCCCTCCTTCGACGACGCGCTCGTTGTCGATGGCGACGAAGGAGGTGTAGGCCGTCACGAGGCTGAACTCCAGGCCGAGGCTCGTGATCTCCGCCACGATCCGCGGGTCTTCATGGCCATACTGCGCGGCCATCAGCTCCTTGATTCGGCGCCGCGCCCAGAGGTAGGCCACGGCCGGCCGGTCCTCGGTGTCCGGGAGCGCAACCGGCAGCTGGATCTCCACCTCCTTGCCTGCCCTCCTCGCCTGCAGCGACACCGTGCCGACACCCGGCTCCGAGTATCGTGCGGCGAAGGCGACCGGCAGGCCAGCGAAGACGTCCGGCAGGATCGCCGGGGTCAGGCCGTGCACGTCGAGGCCGCCCCAGTCGAGGTCGAGGTCGACGAGGTAGGGCCAGGCCGTCCGCTTCACGAGCTCGTCGACGAGCCCTGTGACCTCCTCGTTCAGGGTGATGTAAGAGGCGAAACCGCGCCCCTCCTCGGCGAGGCGGTCCAGCAGGTAGCGGTTGGGTGAGGGGCCGATGCCCACGGTGAAGATCCGGTTCTCTCCCTCGGGGTGGCGGAGCTGGCCCAAGACCTCGTCGTCGTTGCCGACGCCGCCGTCGGTCAGGACGTAGACCATGCGCACGCGCCCGCCCACGGGCGGACGGTCCAGGGCGCGCTGGATCCCCGAGTTGATCTCGGTGCCGCCCCCCGCGTGCAGGGAGTCGAGGTAGGCGTGGCCCAGGCTCCGGCCGCGGTCGTCACCCGAGATCGGGTGGCGCTCCATCTCCATGGCGACGCTGGCGAAGGTGATGATGTTGAAGGTGTCGCCGTCGTTCAGCGTGTCGATCATGCCGTGGGCGACGCCCTTGGCGTGCTGCAGCGGCGGGCCGCTCATGGATCCAGACACGTCGACGAGCAGGATCACCTCGCGCGCCGTGATGTCTCCTTCGAAGTAGTCGGCCTTGGGCTGCACCATCATCGCCAGGAAGCCTTCACCTCGGGACGCATGGGTCAGCAGCCCCACCAACGTGCTCTCCCCGGCGGTGTCCCAGCGCAGCACGAGATCCTTGTTGGGGATCCGGTCTCCGGGGTCGAGCTCCACGCTCACGGTGGTCTTGTCTTCCTGCGAGACGAGCACCCGGTGCGAGGGGCTCTCGACCGCTCCCACGGGCACGCCGGCGTCGACGTGGACGAAGACCTCGATGTCGTGGCCGGAGCGCTGCGGCGCCGCGTAGGGCACCGAGGTTGCGCCCGGCTGGGCGCCACTGGCCGGCTGACCGGCGGCGTGGCCTCCCACGGGGCGCGGATCGCTGGTCGAAGACGGCAGGTACCGCGGCATGATGGTCATCGGGTAGACCAGCTCGAAGCTCGTGTCCTCGAACCGCAGCAGCTCCACGTAGCGGAAGACGACGCGGATCTCCTCGCGCGGCGCGATGTTCGCGAGGGACTGGATGAAGACGTTGGGCTTGACCTGCTCGAGCAGGCCGGCCGTGTGCCCGGCGGCGCGGGCCTCCTCGTAGGCCCGCCGGGCCTCCTCCTTCCTGCGGATCTCACCCTTTATGACCCTCTCCCCGATGTGGATCTCGTAGGCGTTGACCGCGGCCTCGGCCGACATGGGAAACACGTAGACGGCCTCGAGGGGCTCGTCGAAGGGGTTCTCGAAGGTCTGCTCGACCTGGACCTGGGCCATGGGCCCGTCCACGTCGACGTCCACGCGGGTGTGCCTGAGCGGGAACGCGATGCTGGGGGCCCCGTCGGGCCCGACCACGTCCGAGCTCGGCTGGCTCAGCCTCAGCTCCCCTCCGCCCGCGGGGACCTCGTCGAGCGAGGCGTAGGACTGCGACGCGAAGGCGGCTCCGACCAACCCACAGACGCCGAACAGGAGCACGGCTCCGACGGTGGTGACTCTTGCCAGGTACATGGTGCCCTCCTTGTCCGATGGCGCGGCCCTTAGTCTCAAGGAGCGTGCCAGGAGGGCGCGGGGGCGCGGCTCAGCCCGATGTATTGGGGCCGAGACGGCAGTCGTCAGGAGGACGCGGCCGGCGGGGAGGCCGGCCGGTTTGGGGTACGGCTACCCGGAGTGGTGCGGTGTTTCCCCCCCGGTCGACTCCGGGTCCTTGTCGGGTCCGGAGTCGCGGCAGTCACCGCGGCCCCGGCCGTCATCGTGACAGTCGCTGCGGCCGTGGCCGTAGTCCTGACCGTGGCAGTCTCCGCGGCCGTGGCCGTGACCGTCACCGTGGCCGTGGCCGTGGCCGTCACCGTGGCCGTGGCCGTCACCCGCACCGTGGATGTGTACATGCACGTGGACCTGGACGGGCCCTTGGCCGATGCCTTGGCCGTGGCCGTGACCGTGGCCGTGGCCGTGACCGTGACCGTGACCGTGGCCATGTCGGCGGCCGCGGTCGTGGCGCTCATCGTCACGGTGTCGCCGATCGCGGTCGCGGTCGCGGTCCCGGCAACAGCATGGATCGCGGTCGGGGCCGTCGCGCCGGTCGGGACCGGGGCGTGCGGCGGGGCGCGGCTCGGGGGCGGGAGTCTGCTTTCGTTGGCGTCTGTGGAGGCGGCTCTTTGGCATCTGCGACCGTCGCGATGTGCGGGGCTGGGGGCTGGGCTGTGTCTTGCCGATTGTGGCCGACATGCGGGCATGCCTCAAGGCCAAAACGCACACCCTCTGCGCCTCTGCGCCTCTGCGCGAGGCCTTCTCCATCGAGCCCCGTGAAGGGGCAGTGGACTGCAGCGCACGCCCGCGCTCCGCCGAGACCGCGCCATGTGCTAGCTTCCACGCTCCATGGCACGGCAATGGCTCAAGGCCTCGACATGCGCAGCGCTGCTGCTCTGCTGCGCTCTGCTGCCGGCGTCGGGGGCTGCCCACCCGCCTGGGCCGGAGCTCGAGCAGGCCAAGGAGGTGCGCGCGGTCCGGCGCGAGGGAGAGGTGCTGATCGACGGCAAGGTGGACGAGCCGGCCTGGGGGCGCGCCGTCCCGAAGGAGGACTTCGTCGAGCGCAAGCCTCGCCTCCGGGGGGTGCCTGGAGAGCGCACCGTCATGATGATCCTCGTAGACGACGAGGCGCTCTACGTCGGGCTACGTTGCTTCGACCGCTCCCCCGGGGAGGTGCGGGCCCGCACCCTGACCCGGGACAGCTTCGCGGTGTTCAGCGACGACGCCGTGAGCGTCAAGATCGACGCGGGCCACGACCACCGCACCACCCTCGGCTTCGTGCTCAACCCTGCCGGCGCGCGCCTGGACTACCGAGGGCTCGACGAGTCGAGCTTCAAGGCGGAGTTCGACGCCGTCTGGGAGGGCGCGGCCGCCCGCACGCCCGAGGGCTGGAGCGCAGAGATGCGCATCCCCTTCTCGGAGCTGGGGCTCTCGACGGGCGAGCTGCCCGAGCGCATCGGCTTCAACCTGACCCGCGACCACAGCCGCAGCAACGCGACCTACGACTGGTCGCTCTCGCCTCCTCCCTACGGCCCCATCGCGGCGAGCCGCTACGGCCACCTCGTGGGGCTCGACGCGGGCCGCGAGGGCGAGCCCGGCGGCGACGCGGGCCGGAGCTCGAGACCGGGTGTCTCCTGGGCGATCGCGCCCTACGTCCTCGGCGGCTTCGAGCGCCGGAGACCCGCGGCGGAGCAGGAGCCGGAGCTCGACCTGCGCGGGGACGCCGGCGCCGACGCCGAGCTCCGGTACGGCGCGCGGGGCCGCGCCCAGCTCACGGTCAACACCGACTTCGCCCAGGTGGACCTGGACGACCAGATCGTCAACCTGGGGCGCTTCTCCCTGTTCATGCCCGAGAAGCGAGACTTCTTCTTGGAGGACGCCGAGATCTTCAGCTTCGGCCGGCCGGGCTCCGCCCAGGCCTTTCACAGCCGCCGCATCGGCCTCGACCGGCGGAGCACCGTGCCGATCCTCGCGGGCGCCAAGGTGGTCGACCGACCGGCGCCCGGAATCCGGCTGGGGCTGCTCGACGTCGTCACGCGCCCCGAGGGTGACCTGCCCTGGACCAGCCACCTCGTCTCGCGTGCGCAGTACCAGCTCGGAGACGGCAGCCACGCCGGGGCGATCCTGACCCACCGCCAGTCCTTCGAGGCGGGCGACGACCGGAACCTCGTGGCCGGCTTCGACGGCGCCCTGCGGGGCACGGGCTCTCCGTTGCTCCTCGAGGCATTTGCCCTGCTCTCCCACACGGCGGACCGGAGCCGGAGAGGGAGCGCCGACGTGGCCGACACCGCGGGCAGCACGTCCGAGGGCTCGGCGGAGAGCCTCGGGGTAGCCACCGCCTTGGACCTGGCCTGGCGCGACGAGCTGATCCGACCGAGCCTGGGCTACGGCTTCACGTCGGAGACCTTCCGCGCCGACCTGGGCTTCTTCGAGCGCACGGGGGTGCACCAGGGCACCGCTGAGATCGCCGTCGAGCCGCGCATCGGTCGCGACGGCCTCGAGCGCTTCACCTTCACGCTGAGCACCTCCCTGATCGCCGCCGCCGAGGACGCGGAGATCCTCGACTGGAACACCGAGGCCGTAGCCATGTTCCGCTGGGACGCGGGCTTCTTCTTGGGAGCGACCGGGGAACACACCGTGGAGTCGGTGCGGGCCCCCTTCGGCGTTGGCTCCGGCACCGAGATCCCGGCCGGGCGCTACGCCATGGACGTCGTCAGGCTGCACCTGGGCACTCCACAGACGTGGATGGCCGGGGGCACGAGCACCCTGACCAGGCGCGACTACTACGGGGGAGAGATGCTGCGCTGCGAGGCCGGCGCCCACTTCCGCCCGGGGCCTCTCCTGCGCCTCGAGGCCACCGCCGACCTCGGCCGGGTCCGATTCCGCTCACGCGACCTCGAGGGCTTCGACAGCGCCGCCCTGAACCTGCGCGCCGCCATCGGCCTCAGCCCGGACCTGGGCCTCAGCCTCTTCGCCGGGCGCTCCAACCGGCCCAGGGACCTCCTCGTGACCCAGGCCCGCCTGCGCTGGACGTGGCGCCCCGGCAGCGACCTCGTCGTGGTCTACGCGCACGACGAGGACCTCGATGGCGGCGCCCGGGATTACCAGTCCCTGCTCGTGAAGCTGACCATGCGCTTCATGGGCGGATAAGTCTTGCCGGCCCACGCAAGGGTGCTACGCTGCCGGCATGATCTCACGGGCCACGCGCGGAGGATCACGGCTTGGGCTTGCGGCGACGGTGGTGATTGCGGCCGCCGCGGTGCTCCCGGCCTGCATGGAGGATCGCTGCGGCCCGGGACAGAAGCAGGAGGGAGCGGCCTGCGTCTCCGTAGATGCGGAGAACGCGGACGCCGGCGCCTCCAGCGACGCCGAGGCGGCCGACGCCGACACCGATGTGCTCGCGGCAGAGACGGATTCGCAGCAGCCCGCGGCCCTTCCGGCCGGCATGGGTGAAGACTGCTCCGGCGAGGCGGACTGCGAGGACAAGGAGGCCGACTACTGCTCGAAGAAGCCGATGGACGCGAAGGGCTACTGCACGACGACCGGGTGCACCATGGGCGGAAGCGACTGCCCGGAAGGCTACGGCTGCTTCGACCTTTCGGGCTTCGGCACGGACCTGCGGATCTGCAGGAAGGAGGGCTGAGGCCTTGCGCGCGTGCCGGACTCTCGTGTGGTTGCTGGCGCTCTCCCCCGCTCTCTTCGCGCTCCCCGCCTACGCCCACGTGCCGCCAGCCCCAAGAGGCGAGCACGAGGAGCTCCGGCATGAGCTCGAGGATCTGAAGCAGCGGGTGGACGAGCACGACGCGGAGAACTCCCTGCAGCCAGCTGCAACAGGCATCGTCGGCGCCACGCCGCGGATCGCGATCCACGGCTTCTTCGACGTGGAGCTGCGGCGGATCGACCTGCCGGAGAAGCTCCCGGGCCGCGACCTGGTCCACCGCGACTCGACCTTCGGCTTCGGGCACCTGAACGTCTACCTCGATGCCCAGCTCGCGGAGGACTGGCGCTTCCTCGGGGAGCTGGGCTTCATGCTCAACCCGGTTGGAGACACGGCGCGCTACGAGATCCCCGGGGTGCAGGCCTACGAACGCGTGGGCACCACGAGCGACAGTCCGTCGGAGTACGGCAAGGACATCGAGATGGGCTCGATCGCCGTGGAGCGAGCGTGGGTCGAGTGGGCGCCGCGGGACGAGCTCAAGCTCACAGCCGGGCTCTTCCTCACACCCTTCGGCATCTGGAACGTCGACCACGGCTCCCCGACGCGGTTGACCATCTACCCTCCATTCTTTTACGGCACCGCGGTCCCCTCCTACCCGGTGCGGCAGCTCGGCCTCAAGCTGCACGGAGCCCTCCACTGGCAGGCCCTCAGCTTCGAGTACGCGCTGACAATCTCGAACGGCCGCGGGCCGGCGGCCAACCTCGTCGACGACAACGAGGACAAAGCCCTCGGGGCTCGCGTGGGCCTGCGTGGCGCCGGGAAGGCCTTCTGGCACCTGTCCCTGTGGGGCTTCACCGGGCGATTCACGGACTTCAAGGAGCTCTTCGTCTTCGACCCGGTGTTGGACATAAGGCGCCGCGTCACGGTGGCCTACCGCGAGCACGTGATCGGCGGCGACTGGTCCGTCGAGGTGGGCCCTTTCCTCTGGCAGGTCGAGGGCATGGCCAACTTCCGGCTCTACGACGACGGCCACCGCCCTCCCCCCGGCCTCATCGACCGTGCTCGCGACCCAACCGACCCGCGGGAGGCGCCCGACCAGATCGCCTGGGGCGTGTTCTCGTTGCTGGCCTACCGCCTCCCGATCTCCGGGCTCGACCTACGCCCCTACGTGGCCCTGTCGCTGACAGACATCAACGACAACTACGAAGCGGACGACTCGTTCGGAATCCTGGGCGGCTTCAACTGGCACATCGAGCCCAACGTCGTGCTCAAGCTCGAGCACCAGGTCTGGCACTGGCTCCATGACTCCGACGAGCCCATGCTCTTCGTCAACGAGGGGGTGTGGCACATGATCGGGGTCCAGCTGGCGGTGGCCTTCTGATGCCTGGGGTGGGCCGGCGAGAGGTGCTGCTGGCCCTGGCCGGCGCGGCCGCCTGCCTGCTCGTCCTCCCCGCTCCTTGTGCCGCAAGGGCGCCCCTCGGCCCGATCGCCGTCATCGTGCACCCCGAGATCAAACACCCGCCGCGAACGGCCGCCGAGCTCCGCCGCCTCTTCCTCAAACGCCAGACCCGCTGGCCTGACGGCTCGCCGGTGGTCGTGCTCAACCTCCCCGCGCGGACAACGGCGCGCAGCGCCTTCGACAGGGCCCTGCTCGGCCTGTCGCCGCACGACGCGGCGCGCTACTGGATCGACCGCAAGGTGCGGGGCAAGGGCCAGCCTCCCAGGTCGCTCACCTCACCGCTGTTGATCCAGAAGGTAGTCGCAACGCACAAGGAGGCGATCGCCTACGTGCCCCTCGCCAAGGTGAGGCCCGGCGTGCGAGTCCTCGCTGTCGTCGACTCCAAGAAGGGCACCATCAACTGGGCGAAGGCGGACGGGTAGGCCCACATGCGTTTCCGCACCAAGGTCATGGCCTTCCAGGCCGCCATCCTGGCGGGGCTCCTGCTCGTCATCGCGATGACGGCATACGTCGCGCTTCGTTTCGCCATCCCCGAGATGCGCGCCGGCCTCGAGGTGCGGGCGCGGAGCTGCCTCCGCACCATCATGGGCCGAGCCGACGTGGCGCTGGCGACCGAGGATCCAGTGGCCCTGGCCGCGCTCCGGGAGGCCTGTCACCGGGGAGGCGAGGTCGACCCGGACCTCGCCTTCCTCGCGGTCTTCGACGTGGACGGCGGGCTGCACGTCGGCCTCGGCAATATCCCCGACGGGCTGCGGCCCAAGACGGCAGCCGACTCGCCGGAGAGCGGGTGGGTAGAGGGCATCTACCGAAGCTCCGGCCGGGTCGACATCGAGGGCCTGCCCCTGGGTTTCGTGCACGTGGGCTACGCCAGGGATCGCTTCGACCAGGCGGCCTCGGCGGTCTTTTGGGTCACCGCCCTGTCGCTCTTTCTCGCCCTCGCAGCGCTGGGCCTCTCGGGTTACTTCGCGAACCGTCACATCGTCGTTCACCTCGAAGCCCAGCTCGCCTTCCTGGAGCAGGTCTCACGGGGGAACCTGGACGCACGCCTGGACCTGAGGACCGGCGACGAGCGGGACCGCCTCGTGGAGGGCATGAACCTGATGGCGTCAGAGCTCAAGACCTCGCTCGTCTCCATCGACAAGCTCAACCGCACGAACACCGACCTGGAGCACGCCCACCACCAGCTCCGGGAGACCCAGGCGAAGCTGGTCCAGACCGGGAAGCTCGCGGCCCTCGGCGAGCTGAGCGCGGGCCTCGCCCACGAGCTGAACCAGCCCCTGACGGCGATCCGTGGCTTCAGCCAGCTCCTCGAGGAGGACCTCGAGGCCGGCAGGATGCCTTCGCACCGGGCGGTCGAGCGCATCCTCAAAGCCTCCTCCCGAATGAGCGCCATCGTGCAGAACGTGCGCGCCTTCGCGGGCGGAGCGCGACAGCAGATCGTGCGGGTGCCGGCGGACGCGCCGGTGGTGGACGCGCTCGCCCTCGTGAGCGAGCAGCTCAGGCTGCACGGCATACGGCTCGGGGTCGAGGTCGAGACGGGGCTGCCGAACATCCTCGCCGATCGCGCGCAGATCCAGCAGGTCGTGCTCAACCTCTTGGGGAACGCCCGAGACGCCCTCGACACGACCACCGAGGGGAGGGGCAAGCAGATCAAGGTCCAGGTCTTCGAGCGCGACGAGCACGTCTGCTACGCCGTCGAGGACAACGGCCCCGGCATCCCCGTGGAGCACCACGACAAGCTCTTCGAGCCCTTCTTCACGACCAAGGCCCCCGGAGTGGGCATGGGCCTCGGCCTGTCTCTCTCCCACGGGATCGTCAGGGATCACGACGGCAGCATCGAGCTGGAGACCCCAACCGAAGGAGGGGCCCGCTTCGTCGTGCGCATCCCGGCGGCGAGCACGGCCGAGCTGAAGGCCTACGAGCAGACGGAGGAGGAGGAGGCTCGAGAGAGCTCCCAGCCGGAGCTGCAAACCCCAAGCGGGCGAGTGCTCCTCGTCGAGAACGAGGAGGACGTCAGGGAGATCCTGAGGAGGGTGTGCCTCAGAGCGGGACACCACGTCGACGAAGCCGAGGACGGGGACTCGGCCCTGAGACACCTCGAGTCCACTCGCTACGACGTGGTCTTGACCGACCTCCACGTGCCCGGGGCCTCGGGCATGGCCGTGCTGCGAACCGTGCGGAAGAGGGGCGACGGCACCTGGGTGATCCTGATGAGCACCCTGGCCGACGGTGAGCCCGCGGACGGAGGAGACGGCTCGGGCGCCTTCGCGTTGCTGCGCAAGCCCTTCGAAGACCTCGCCGAGGTCTCGACCGTCATAGGGCGGGCGATGGAGAAGGGCTAGAGCACCGCCGCGTCAGCTCGAGCCCATCACCGTCGCGAGCGCATCGCGCAGGGTGTCAGCGTCGAAGGGCTTGTGCACGACGGGGTTGGAGACCAGCTCGGAGAAATGACGGGAGCGCTCCGTGTAGGCGCCGCCGGTGACGAAGACCGTCTTCGGCTGCAGCGCGGGAGCGACCTCGGCCAGCGCCCCGTAGAGGTCCATGCCCGTCATGTCGGGCATCATCAGGTCGCACACGATGGCGTCGAAAGTGTCGCCGGCCGCGAGGCGCTCAAGGCCCGCCTTCGCGCTCTCCGCGATCACGACCTCGTGGCTCTCTCTCAAGATGCGGTCGATCATGCGGCCCACGAGAGGATCGTCGTCGACGACCAGGACCGCGGGCAGACGGCCTCTGCCGGCGGCCTCGCCCGGCTCCTCCCCCTGGGGCAAGCGCTCCTCCTCCGGCTCGGCACCTCCACCGAGCGGGACCGACACACGGAAGGTGGAGCCGCGCCCCACCTCGCTCGACACCTCGATCTCACCGCCGGTGGACTCGAGCAGGCGCCGGCAGATGGACAGGCCGAGGCCCGTGCCCTTGCCGACGGCCTTGGTCGTGAAGAAGGGGTCGAAGATCTTGGGCATGACCTCTTCGGGTATCCCGGCTCCGGTGTCCGAGATCTCGACCACGGCCCTGGCCCCGCTCACGGAGGTGGAGATCGTGATCTCGTTCCTGCTGGTGCGGCCGGGCTCGATGGCGTGGGCCGCGTTGAGGAGCAGGTTCAAGAAGACCTGGCCGAGCTTGGCGTGGCTCCCGCGCGCGGCGGGGAGGGGTGTCGGCTCCCACACCAGCTGCGCTCGGCGCCTGATCTCGGAGCGGGCGGTGTTCACGGCCGACTCGATGGCCGAGTTGAGGTCGACGTCCTCCCTGTCCTCCTCGTTGCCGCCCGAGAGCCTGCGGAGGTCCTTCACGATGTCGCGCATCCGCGACGCTCCCTCGGCGGCGTCCGCGAGCACCTCGTCGAGGTCGGAGAGCACGCCCTGCACCTCGGCCAGGGTGGCATCCTGCTCCGGGTCCTCCCGCACCCGCTGCGCCGCCGTGCAACGCGCGCGCAGGGCCTTCAGGCGCGCGACCCCCTCCTGCGCGAAGATGATGTTGCCGATCACGTAGGAGAGCGGGTTGTTGATCTCGTGACCGACGCCTGCGGCCAGCGTGCCCATGGCGACGAAGCGGTCCATCTCGGCCATCTTCGCGATGAAGCGCTTGCGCTCGGAGAGGTCCTTCATGCTCACGAGGTGGGCCGGCTCCTTCATCCACTCGGTGATCTCGACGCTCATCTCGAGGTCCCGGCGCAGGCCGCCGCTCTCGACCGTGATCTCGGCGCTCTCGCCGGGCACCACGGACAGGCCCAGCTCACGACCTACGAGAGAGCCGTGGCTCTCCCGGAAGATCTCCCGCGCGGCGGGGTTGGCGTACAGGACGACGCCGTCCATGCCAACGACGAGGAGGGCCTCGCGGTTGCGCTCCACGATGCTCTGGAAGCTGTCCCTCGCGCGCGCGAGCTCTCCCTCGAGGCGGACGAGGTCCCGCTCCACGCGTACACGCTCGATGGCGCGCTTGACGACGCCGCGCACCACCGAGAGATCCTCGAAGGGCTTGAGCACGTAGTCGAAGGCGCCGATGCGCACCGCGCGGTTGGCCGACTCGATGGACCCGAAGCCGGTCATGATGATGACCTGGGTACCGGGGTGCTCCCCGATCACCCTCGTGGCCAGGGTGATGCCGTCCATCTCCGGCATGCGTATGTCGGTGAGCACGACGTCGGCCGGCCGGCGCTCGAGCTCCTCCAACGCCGCCGACCCGCCGTCGACCACGACGAGCTCCCAGCCCGAGCGATCGAGGGCCGCGCCGAGCAGGTCGCGCACACCCTCGTCGTCGTCGACGACCAGGACCCGGTACCTGTCGTCGTCGCGCTCACATCCGTGCGAATGCGGCTCCATCTCGTTCTCCGGGCCTGCCTTGTGGGTCAGCGATCGTGTCGGAGATGGTGCGATATGCGAGAGCGCGTGTCCAGTACCCGGTGGTGCTCAGGCCTCCGCGTCCGCCCGCGCGCACGCCAGGACGACGGAGGGGGCGACGGCGCCCCGGTCTCGCACCTCCCCGACGCCCAGCAGGCGGAGGCCGCCGGAGCGTGTGAGCCAGGTCACGCCGACTCTCTCCCCGACCGGCGCCGCGCACACGATCTGCCTGAGCAGCCGCCCGGAGACGAAGGCCCTGGCCTCCGCGTCGGAGACCTGCAGAGTCTCGAGCCCCGCGGCCTCGACCACGGCGAGGGGAGGCTTCAGCGCGGCTCTGACCGTCTCCTCGTCGGGCAGCTCCCCGGAGTCCGCGGGGGCGATCGCGGCTCCCACCTCGAAGGGACCGACCGACATGCGCCTCAAGCCCCGCAGGTGGGCCGGCAGCCCGAGCGCCTCGCCGATGTCCCGGGCGAGGGCCCGCACGTAGGTGCCGGCGCTGCACCGCACCCGGAGCTGCAGCGTGGGCCAACGGAGGGAGAGGAGCTCGAGCTCCTTCACGTGCACCCTGCGCTCGCTCAGCTCGGGGTGCTCTCCCTTGCGGGCGAGCTCGTAGGCCCGCCGGCCGCCCACCTTGAGCGCCGAGAAGCGAGGCGGGAGCTGAGAGATCTCTCCGGTGAGCGCTACGAGGGCCTCTCGCAGGTCGTCAGCGCGGCAAGGGCCGGGGTCGGCCTCCGCGATCACGCTGCCGTCGGGGTCGAGGGTATCGGTCCTTACACCGAGCAGCACCTCGGCGACGTAGACCTTGTCCATGCGCATAGCCAGGGACTGAAGGCGCGTCGCGTCCCCGATCAACGCCAGCACCACCCCGCTGGCGAAGGGGTCGAGGGTGCCCGCGTGGCCGGCCTTGGGGCGGTCTCCTCCGCTCACCCGGCTCGCGATCTTGCGGACGAGGTAGGAGGTCGACACGCCCGGCGGCTTGTCGAGGACGAGGAGACCGTGCGGCGCCACGCCTATTCCTGGTCCTGGTCCTGCTGGTCCTGCTGGTCTTGCTCCTCTTCCTCGACAGGCGCAGGAGAGACCTCGGCCAACAACCGGGACATTCGCTCGAGGGTGTCGAGGCTCTTGTCGGCGTGGAAGCGCAGCTCGGGGATCACCCGGCTGTTCAGCCTGGGCCGGAGCTCCCTCCTCAGGAAGCCCGCCGCCCGCGTCAGGCCGGCGATGGCGCCGTCGCTGTCGCCCGAGCCCCTGCCCAGCTGCACATATACGTCCGCATATCGGAGGTCCTTCGAGAGGCGCACGCTCGTGACCGTGACGTCCCGCACGGCCGGGTCGTGTACCCGGCCCGTGAGCAGGAGGCTGGCGATCTCCTTTTGCACCTGGTGGGCGAGGCGCTCGGCGCGGCCGAAGGGGTGTTGTGCTGGCATCAGTAGGCCTCGATGGTGAATTCGGCGCTGCGGACGTCTGCGAGGTGCAGCTCCTCGACGAACTCGATGACCCGGTCGAGCAGACTGTTGAGCACGGCCTGGTCGTTTCCGATGACCGCGATGCCGAGCAGGGCGGAGTCGAGATCGTCGAGCGCCGCTATCTCGCTCATGGCTATCCTGTGGCGGTCCTGTGTGCGGCGGATTATGCGCCGGACCACGCCGCGCTTCTGCTTCAGGTTCTCGCAGCCGTAGAGGCCGAGATCCATGGAGCAGACGCCGACGAACATGGCCATGAGAGGAGCTCCTGCGCGGCTGCGTTGTCAAGGGCGACGGGCGAGGAAACTCGCCCGCCTCACCGCGTCATCCCGTGGCGTCGAGCTGCGCGGCGATCTCGGTCTGCTCGTAGGCCTCGATGACGTCGTCCACCTTGACGTCGTTGAAGCCCTCGAGGCGGGCGCCGCACTCGTAGCCGTGGGTGACCTCGCGGGCGTCGTCCTTGTGCCTCTTCAGGGAGGCGAGCTTGCCCTCGTAGATCTTCACGTCGTCGCGGTAGAGGCGGACGAGGCAACCCCTGGTGATCTTGCCGTGGTCCACGTGCAGACCAGCCACGGTGCCGACCTTGCTGATGGTGAAGACCGCCCGCACCTTGGCGGAGCCGAGCAGGTTCTCCTCGGTGCGAGGAGTGAGCAGACCGGCGAGCGCGGAGCGGATGTCGTCCAGGAGCTCGTAGATGACCGAGTAGACCTTGATGTCCACGCCGGCGCCCTCGGCGGCCTGCCGTGCCTGGACGTCGGCCCGCACGTTGAAGCCGACGACGACGCCGTTGGAGACGGACGCGAGCTGCACGTCGCTCTCGGTGATGCCGCCGACCGCGGCGTGGAGCACGTTCACCTTGAGCTCGGGGTGCTCGATCTTGGCGATGGCGTCGCGGATGGCTTCCACCGTCCCCTGCACGTCAGCCTTGACGATGACGCTGAACTCCTTGACGTCTCCGGCTTGCAGCATGGCGGAGAG
>CAZQPP010000040.1:0-27082 GCA_964594295.1 uncultured Myxococcales bacterium
GCTAACCGCTAATCGCTGCATCCTGAAACGCGAGTTTCAGGATGCACACTAGCTACCCTTCGCTCGCCTCGCCCATGACCTCCGCGACGGCGTCGGCGACGGCCTCCATGTGCTCGCGCTCGAGGGTCGGGTGCACCTGGAAGTTGAGCGAGGTCTCGGCGAGGCGCCGGGCGTTGGGGAGGCGCTCGGCGGGACCGAGGCCGCTCCTGCGGAAGGCCCCCTCCCGGTAGATCTCCCCGCAGATGCCCGAGCCGCACGGGACTCCGCGGCGGATGATCTCTCCCATGACCCTGTCGCGATCCCAGCCCCGCTTCAGGCGCTCGGGCCGCACGAAGACGCTGTACTTGTAGCGGGCGTGCTCCACGTGATCGGGGGGCCGGGTGACGCGCAACGCCGGCAGCGCCTCGAAACGCTCGCTCAGGATCAAGGCATGGCGCGCGCGGGCCGCGCTCCACTCCGGCAACCTCTTGAGCGCGACGCGTCCGAGCGCCGACTGCACCTCGCTCAGGCGCCAGTTGGTCCCGAAGCTCTCGTGCACCCACCTGAACCCGGGAGGGTGCTCGGTCTCGTAGACCCGCTCCCAGGACTTGCCGTGGTCCTTGAACGCCCAGGCCTTCTCCCAGAGCTCGCGGGAGCTGGTCGTGAGCATGCCCCCCTCGCCCCCGGTCGTGATGATCTTGTCCTGGCAAAAAGACCAGGCCGCGACGTGCCCGAGGGAGCCGACCGGCCTGCCCCGATAGCTCGCGCCGTGGGCCTGGGCGCAGTCTTCGATCACCGCGAGGCCGTGCTCGTCGGCGAGCTCCATGATGCCGTCCATCTCGCAGGGCCAGCCCCAGAGGTGCACGGCGATGATCGCCCGGCTCTTCGGCGTAATGCAGCGGCGGATGGTGTCGGCGCTCAGGTTCTCGCTGTCCGGGTCGACGTCGGCAAGCACCGGCGTGGCGCCCCGCATGACGACCGAGCTCGCGGAGGCGATGAAGGTCCGGCAGGTCGTGATCACCTCGTCGCCGGGCCCGACGCCGAGGGCGCCCAGGGCCAGCTCCAGCGCCACCGTGCCGTTGGCCACCGCGACCCCGTGGCTGCAGCCGACCGACGCCGCGAGCTCCTCTTCGAAGCGGCGGCCGATGTCGTTGGTCCAGTAATTCACCTTGCCCGAGCGCAGCACCTCGGCCACGACCTCGACCATCTCCTCGTCGAAGGCCGGCCAGGTAGGCAGAGAGGCGATCTTCTTCATCGGCGGGGGCTCGCTGTTCATCGACACCAGCTCGGCACGGACGGCGCGGCGGTTGGGTAGCGCTCAAGTCTGGGTTTCGCCGCGAAACGCCTGCCCCGCCAGGCAAGCCTGAACGCTTGCGTTCCCGTCTCCGCAGGTCAAGTGGGGCACGCTCTCAAATATGGCCTGCCGCTCGATGGGTCAACGCGCGCTCGAGCAGGGAGGAGACCGCGCGGTGTCAGGGATGCCCCGATGCTTCACGAGCTTGAGCAGCTCTCCGATGCCTGTTAGGAAGCGCCGCTTCTTTGCGAGGTCACCTTCGCCTCCTTGGCTCTGAGAGTCGGCGCTCGGGAGGCTCGACGATGGCTCTCGCCCGGCAAACGGGTTCCCGTCCATGGACTTCCTGCCCCTAGTGCTTCGAATCGGCATCGGCGTCTTCGCCGCGCTCGGCACCGCGGTCTTCGTGTTGAGCAAGTGCTTCTTCCTGGCACCGTCGCCCCTCGGCCGCGTCATGTGGGCGTCAAGCCTGGTCTACGAGATCATCTGGAAGAAGCTCGGCTGGAAGCGGCACGCGGTGGACGGCGGTCTCTTCGTGGCGCTAGTGCCCCTGTGGCTTCTGGCCGGCGGACCCTGGGCGGCGCTCGCCTTCACCCTCCTCATGGCCGTCGCGTGGGGCTGGTCGCTGAACATCGACCTGAGGTGGCGATCCGGGGCGCTGGCCCACCAGGACAGCCGCTACGCCAACTACGCCCCGGTGCCCGTCCCTCGCCTGACGCTCACCCTCATGGGGCCGGTCGTGGACCGCGGGCCGGTCTGCCGCTTGGGCCACTGGCCGGTCGGGCACGAGGCATCCTTCGAGGCCTACGTCCTCAACCCCTCGCTGGTGCCACCCCAGTTCCCGATGCGCCTCGAGGTGGTCTCCGACAGCGATCGCGTGCAGGTGCTCGATTGCCCGGAGGGCGACCTCCGCGCCCCCGATCCGGAGGGGTGCGAGAGGCTGGCCTTCCGCCTCCGGGCAGTCGCTCCCGGCGGTCCCTGCGAGATCCGGGTGCGCCTCGAGCACGCCGACCACGAGAGCGCCGAGACCCTGCGCCTCGACTCGGTGCAGCCGGAAGGCGGCATGAAGCCGGCCCAAGCTCGGATCACCCGCTGGAAGGGCGGCAGCAGGTCGGCCTTCGGGTGGCGGGGCGACCACGACATGTACGACCCGGCGACCTTCCAGGACGCCCGGGGCCTGGAGATGGCCCTCGGCCTCGCCAGGCGCTTCTGCATGCCCAGCACGGTCTACCTCTCGGCGCGCCTGAGCCTCGTCGAGGAGGAGCACAAGGCCTTCAGCGAGCACCACGGCTGGGACCGCCGCACCGAGCAGATCCCCGACTTCATCCGCTTCCTGCGTGAGGACGTGGAGATGACTCCCCTGGCGGAGTGGCCCCAGCGGAGCGAGCGCCCGTACTTCGCCGAGTTCGGCAACCACATGTACCACCACTACGGCACCCACGCCTCGGCCGCCGCGGGCAACAGCTGGAAGAAGTCCTCCATCGGCGCCGGCGACTACCCCTGGCTGGGCCCGGAAAAGGACGACCTCAGCGAGCAACGGGACAACGCCGCCAAGTGCAACGAGGTGTTCAAGGAGGTCCTTGGTTGGGAGCCGATGAGCTTCGCCGTGCCCGGTCGCGACTACAGCGAGAACACACCGGCCGCGGTGGAGGCAGCAGGCATCCCCGTCGGGTCGGACAGCGACGCCTCACAGTGGCTGAACGTGATGGGCCTGCCGAGGCCCCACCACCCCAAGGGCGTAAAGCGCCTGGTGGACATCACCAAGAAGTACCCGGGCGACTGCGACAACGCCTACAAGATCGCCATGCTGAAGTACTGGATGCACCTCGCGCGCCGCGAGGGCAGCCACTTCCTCTACATGGCCCACCAGCACCTGGTGCGTTACTTCGACAACGCCTGCTACCACCTCACCGAGGAGATGCTCCGCTACGTGCTCGGCGACTGCCACGGGGACTTCTGGGTGGCGACCGTCAGCAGCATGGCCATGTACTGGGAGAACGTGCTCTGCCCGGAGCACCGCATCGTGAAGGCCGTGATCGAGGACGGCAGGGTAGTGGTCGCAAACACGGGCGAGGAGGACCTCGACCACGTGCCCGTGGAGGTCGAGACCGCGGACGGCAAGGGGCTCATGGTGCTGGTGGACGTGCCCGCCGGCCAGTCCGTCACCGTCGACCTCTGAGCGACCGGAGGCGACCCGCCACCAGCGACGGAGCTCACGAATGCTCGCCCAAGACATCCTCAGGAAGCTGCACCGAGGGGCCGTGCGGAGAGCGCTGGCCGGTCGCCAGAGCCGTCCGGAGATGGTCGCCATGGCAGGCGCGCGCTGGGTCCGGAACGCGTCTTACGGGCTGGCTCTCTCCCTCAACCGCCGCCACTTCTCCCCCGAGGACACGCTCTTCATCACGGGCATCGAGAGGTCGGGGACCACGTGGCTCGCCGAGCTCCTCTCGGCCCTGCCCGGGCGCTGCCTGATCTTCCAGCCGGTCCAGGAGTGGTACAGGCGGGGCCAGCTCGAGCGACACGAGTACCGCTCCTACCGCGACCCATCCTCGCCGTGGCCGAAAGGGGAAGCGCTCTTCGGCGGGCTCTTCTGCGGAGAGCAGGTTCCGCCTCACTCGCTGACCCACGACACCCTGCGCACCATCGCCACCGCGAGCTCGCTGGTCATCAAGTCGGTGCAGTCGAACCCGATCCTGCCGTGGATCTCCCGCAACGTGCCGGGGCCCGGGATGCTCGTCATCGCCAGGCACCCCTGCGCGGTGGTCGCCTCCCTGACGAGGCACGGCACGGCCTCCGCGGAGCGCATAGTGCCGGCGGACCAGCGCTACGTGGACGAGCAGCTCCCACACCTGCGGAGCTTCGTAGCCGGGCTCGCGACCTCTGAGGAGCGCCTGGCGGTGCGCTGGTGCTGCGAGCACCACCCCCTGTTCAGGCACGCCGACGAGGGCTCCTGGCAGCACGTGGACTACGAGAAGCTGATCTTGGAAGGCCCCGACGAGCTCCAGCGCATCTGCGAGCCCCTCGGCCTCGACTTCGGCGAGCGCTCCGAGTCCCTCATGGCGAGGAACAGCCTGATGGTCGGCCCGTGGTCGGTGGACCACTCGAAGGCCTCACCCGAGGCCCGGCTCAGCGCGTGGAAGCGCCACCTCACAGAGGAGCAGAGCGCGCGCGTCATCGGCGTGCTCGAGGCCTTCGGCATCAAGGGCTACAGCAGCGAGGCCGTCCCGGACTTCGACAACATCGGCCTCGCCGGGTAGGGCCTCTCGCGTCAGCCGTTGGGCACGCCGATGTAGCCCTCCTTCTCGAGGTGGAGGATGATCCGCTGCGCGCACTCCTCGGGCGTGCGGTCGCTGGTGTCGATGCTCAGGTCGGCGTCTTCGGGCACCTCGTAGGGGTCGGAGACGCCCGTGAACTCCTTGATCAACCCCGCGTGGGCTTTGGCGTAGAGCCCCTTGACGTCGCGCTGCTCGCAAACCTCGATGGGCGTCGTGACGTGGACGAGGATGTAGCCGCCGCCTTGAGAGATCAGGTCCTTGTTCTCCTTGCGAACTCTGTCGTAGGGCGCGATGGGAGCGCAGATCGCGATGCCGCCGTTCTTCGTGATCTCCGAGGCGACGAAGCCAATGCGCCGGATGTTGATGTCGCGGTGCTCCTTGGAGAAGCCGAGCTCGCTGGAGAGGTTCTTCCTGACGATGTCGCCGTCGAGGAGCGTCACGGGGCGTCCCCCCATCTCGAGCAACTTGACCATCAGCGCCTTGGCGATGGTGCTCTTTCCAGCGCCCGAGAGGCCGGTGATGAAGACGGTGAAGCCCTGCCGGCTCCGCGGCGGGCACGCGCGTCGAAGCTGCTCGATCACCTCGGGGAAGCTGTACCAGTCGGGGATCTCCCTGCCCCGGGCGAGGCGCTCGCGCAGCTCCGGGACCGGTATCGACAGGGTCCGCGTGCCGTCGGCCACCTCGTCTATGGGCACGTAGGCGTCGCGGTCCGGGACGTAGGTCAGCATCCGCACCGGCACGACGCGGATGCCGAGCTCGTCCTGGTGCTCCTCGAGCAGCTGCTGGGCCTCGCGCGGGCCGTAGAAGGGCTCGCCGCCGGTGTCCCGGCCGGGCCCCGCGTGGTCGCGACCGACGATGAGGTGGGTGCAGCCGTGGTTCTTGCGGATGATGGCGTGCCAAAGGGCCTCTCGCGGCCCGCCCATGCGCATCGCGAGTGGCAGCAGGCTCATCATCGCCGTGTTCTTGGGGTAGTGGCGCAGGACCGTCTGGTAGCAACGAACGCGGGTGTAGTGATCGACGTCGCCGGGCTTTGTCATGCCGACGACCGGGTGGATGAGCAGGTTGGCCTCGATCTCGGCCGCGGCGCGGAAGGGCAGCTCGCGATGGGCTCGGTGCATCGGGTTTCGCGTCTGGTAGGCCGCTACCCGACGCCACCCCAGCCTCACGAACTTCTGTCGGAGCTGCGCGGGTGTGAGACGGAGCTCCACGAAGTCGAAGTGCCTCGGCCGTGCGATGCCTTCGATCTTCCCGCCCACGTAGAAGCGGTGTGAGGCTCCCGACAGATGCGCGACAGCGGGGTGCTCCGGGTTCGTCGTGCCGAAGACCTGCTCCGCCTCGGCCCTGCGATCCGGCTCCCACACGTCGGCGACGTCGAGCACGGCGAGCGCGTACCCCTCCACATCCCGTAGGACGATCCTCTTCCCGATCTCGAGGCCCTCGGCCACCTTCTCAGGCACGTCGAGGGTGACCGGAATCGGCCAGAGATCGCCGTCGGGCAGTCGCATGCTCTCGCAGACGCTCTCGTGCTCGGGGCGCGTGAGGAAGCCGCGCAGCGGAGAGAAGGCCCCGTTCATCATCAGCTCGAGGTCGCAGAGCTGGCGCGGTGTCAGGTCCCACGAGGGTAGCCCGCACGCTTCTTGCCTGAGCTCCTCGGCTCTCGCGGCCTCACTCAGCAGGTTCACGAGGGTACCACCGTGGGGCCGAATCAGTCTGTCAGTCATGGGCCCTCTCTCGAAGAGGCGTTGCTTTGCGGGTGTGTCCCGGAGGACGCGGCGGAGGCATCGGCGCTCAGCTGCCAGTGTCATGCTCCGCGCCGGCCACGGGCTCGCCTTCGGCTCGCACGCCTTCGGGGCCAAGCCCCAAAGGCTCAGAACAAATCCGCTTGGGTTACTCCGCTCGCCTACAGCTCGCTGCGCGCGTTCGGTCCACGGGACTGAACGCTTGCGACCGTGGTTCCGTAGGTCAAGTAGGACACGCTGTGCTTTACCACCACGGGCGGGATGCGTCAGCAGGCAAGGGGAGCCACCGGGCTTCGTTCGGCTTGCCCTCAAGGGGCCGAGGTCGCTTGACACCACGAGGTGCATTGCCTACGAACGCCGCGCTCCGGCGGGCCCCAAAGGCCCCGCACCAGCTCGCACAAGGAGAGCGCATTATGAAGCTGGTCCAGCTCTTCGAGGATCGCTCAGCCACAGTAGGAGTCATCGGGCTCGGCTACGTCGGGTTGCCGCTCGTGGCGGTGCTCTCAGATGCAGGCTTCAAGACCATCGGCTTCGACGTCGACGCGTCCAAGGTCGAGATGCTGCTCGAGGGGCGGACCTACATCCGCCACATCCCCGACAGCACCGTGGAGCGCATGGGCGAGCAGGGCTTCGAGCCCACGACGGACTTCTCCCGGGCCGGTGAGTGCGACGCGATCCTCATCTGCGTGCCGACGCCGCTGACGCACCACTGGGAGCCCGACATGCGCTTCGTCGTCAGCTCCTGCGAGGCCTTGCTGCCGAGCCTGCGCAAGGACCAGGTCATCGTGCTCGAGTCCACGACCTGGCCGGGCACCACCGTGGAGCTGATGAGGCCCATCCTCGAGCGGGGCGGGCTGAAGGCCGGGGAGGACTTCTTCTTGGCCTACTCGCCCGAGCGCGAGGACCCGAACAACCCGGACTTCGGCACCAAGTCCATCCCCAAGGTCGTGGGAGCCGACTCCGAGGACGCACTCGCGGCCGTCACCGCCCTCTACTCGGCCTTCATCGACAAGGTCGTGCCTGTGCGCTCCACCAAGGTCGCCGAGGCCTGCAAGATCCTGGAGAACACCTACCGATCGGTGAACATCGCGCTGGTCAACGAGCTGAAGATCATCTTCGAGCGCATGGGCATCGACGTCTGGGAGGTCATCGACGCGGCCGCCACCAAGCCCTTCGGCTTCCAGCGCTTCGACCCCGGACCCGGCATCGGGGGACACTGCATACCGGTAGACCCCTTCTACCTGACCTGGAAGGCCAAGGAGTACGAGCTCGTCACCCGCTTCATCGAGACCGCCGGAGAGGTCAACCGGGCCATGCCCCAGTACGTGGTCGACCGCACCCAGCGGGCGATCTCCGACTGCGGCAAGGGCATGCGCGGCGCCCGGGTCCTCCTGCTCGGGCTCGCATACAAGAAGAACGTTGACGACGCCCGCGAGTCGCCGAGCTGGCGCCTCATCGAGCTCTTGGAGGAGCGCGGCGCGGAGGTCGACTACCACGATCCCTTCATCCCGATGATCCCGAAGTCACGCGAGCACGGACACCTCCAGGGGCGCCAGAGCGTCCCCATCGAGTCCGCGGGCGACTACGACGCGGTGCTGATCGCCACCGAGCACGACGGCGTGGACTACGAGGACCTCAAGAAAACGGCCAAGCTGATCGTAGACACCCGCGGCGTCTACCGCGGCGACGCCCCCAACATCGTCAAGGCCTGAGCATGAGCACCCCGACGAAAGACAAGCCCTACTTTGCACACCCGACCGCCGTGGTCGACGGCGAGAACGAAGAGAACGGCTTCGTCGACCCGAACATCGGCGCCGGCACCAAGATGTGGCACCACGTGCACGTCAGCAAGAACGTGAAGATCGGCGAGGGCTGCAGCATGGGCCAGAACGTCTTCATCGCCCCGACGGTGGTGATGGGGAAGAACTGCAAGCTGCAGAACAACGTCAACGTCTACGAGGGCTGCGTCCTCGAGGACCACATCTTCTGCGGCCCTTCGATGACCTTCACCAACCTCTCGAGCCCGCTGCCGCGCTCCGCGATCCCGCGCCGCTCGATGTACCAGCAGACCATCGTGCGCACCCAGGCCTCCATCGGCGCCAACGCGTGCATCGTCTGCGGGAACGAGCTCGGGCGAGCCTGCTTCGTGGCCGCCGGCGCGACCGTCATCAGCGACATCCCGGCCTACGCCCTCGTAGCCGGCACCCCGGCGAAGATCAAAGGCTGGGTGTGCGAGTGCGGGCACCGTCTCCGCTTCGACCAGAACGGCGAGACCACCTGCCAGAACACCTACGAGCTCAGCGGCGCAGAGCTCACCTGCGGGCGCAGCTACCGCATGGAGAGCGACAACCTCGTCGTCAAGACCCACGACCCCCACCCGGAGCCCTGAAGATGGCAGTCCCCCTGCTCGACCTCTCTGCCCACCACCGCCCCATCCGCGAAGAGCTCGACGCCGCCATCAAGGGCGTGCTCGACAGCGAGCGTTACATCCTCGGCCCCCTCGTGCAGCGCTTTGAAGCGCAGTGCGCGGAGTACTGCCAGGCTCCCCACGCCATCGGTGTGTCTTCGGGCACCGACGCCCTGCTCATCAGCCTGATGGCGGCCGGTGTCGGCCCCGGCGACGAGGTCCTGACCACGGCCTTCACCTTCTTCGCCACCGCCGGGTGCGTGAGCCGGGTCGGCGCGAAGCCGGTCTTCGCCGACATCGACCCCGACACCTTCAACCTCGACCCCGCTGACCTCGAGCACCGCATCACGCCGAGCACCAAGGCGATCATCCCGGTGCACCTTTTCGGCCAGTGCGCCGACATGGACCGCATCACCGAGATCGCGCGAAAGCACGACCTCGTGGTCATCGAGGACGCGGCCCAGGCCATCGGCTCCGAGCACCACGGCCGCCGCGCCGGCTCCATGTCGCCCTACGGCTGCTTCTCTTTCTTCCCGAGCAAGAACCTCGGCGGCATCGGGGACGGCGGCCTGGTCACCACCGACAGCGAGGCCCACTACAACCGCCTGAAGGTCTTCCGCGGCCACGGCGCCTCGCCCAAGTACTTCCACGCCTTCGTCGGCGGCAACTTCCGCCTCGACGCCGTCCAGGCAGCGGTCCTCGAGGTCAAGCTCCGCCACCTCGACGCCTCCACCGAGGCGCGCCAGCGCAACGCAGCCCGCTACGGCGAGCTCCTCGCAGACCTCGTGAAGGACGGCGCCCTGAGCCTCCCCGTCGAGGAGCCGAGCAAGCGCCACATCTGGAACCAGTTCACCCTTCGCATCAAGGGCGGCAAGCGCGACGCCCTGCGCAAGGCCCTCGGCGACGCGGGCATCGGCAGCGAGATCTACTACCCGCGGCCGCTGCACGTGCAGGAGTGCTTCGCCGACCTCGGCGGGCGCGAGGGCGACCTGCCCCACACGGAGCTGGCGGCCACCGAGGCCCTGTCGATCCCGATCTACCCGGAGCTCAAAGAGGCACAGCAAGTCGAGGTGGCCGAGGCATTGCGGAACGCGTTGAGGGGTTGACGCGCTCCGGCGCAATACGCAACAGCCTCCGGGAGAGATTCAGCCGGTGTTGCTGAGCATCGACGTCGAGGATCGCCATCAGATCCACCGGCGGCGCATGTCCATGGCCGAGGGGGTCTCCCCGGAGGTCCTCGACGACCTGCTCAAGGTCTTGGACCTCCTCGCCGAGACCGGCTCGAGGGCGACCTTCTTCGTCGTAGGGATGCTCGCGCGAGCCAGGCCCGACCTGGTTCCCCGCATCCTGGAAGGCGGCCACGAGCTCGGCGTTCACGGGATGACCCACGAGCGCGTCGACTCCCTTGGGCCGGACGAGCTCCGGCGCGAGCTGCGAGAGGCCCGGGCCCTCCTCGAAGATCAGGCCGGCCAGCCGGTAGAGGCCTTCCGGGCGCCGGAGTTCTCGATCACCCGCAGCGAGGGCTGGGCCCTGGACATGCTCGCCGAGGAGGGCTTTCGTCTCGACAGCAGCGTGATCCCGCTGCGGCACGTCCGGTACGGCGATCCAGGGGCTCCCAGGCACGTCCACGAGGTTCGACCGGGCCTCTGGGAGGTACCGGTCAGCGTCGCCACGGTCGGCCGGCGCACGATCCCCTTCGCCGGGGGAGGCTTCTTCCGTCTGTGGCCGCTGTGGGTCAGCGCCAGGCTGGCCGAGCGAGTCGATCCCGAGGCGCGGCCGCTCGTGTACTACTTCCACCCCTACGACTTCGCCGCCCGCCGCCTTGACCTCCCCATGGAGGGCCTGGACGCGCGCACCCGTCGGAGCTTCGCGCTGGTCAACTTCAAGCAGAGCCTCTTCAACGGGCGCACCGCGCCCCGCCTGCGCCGGATGTTGACGCGCGAGCCCGCGCTGCCTCTGTCCGCGGCGTTGGCCGGCAAGACCCCACAGCCCGAATGAGCGGCCCACCCGGCGAGGAGGGCTCCGCGGCCGGCGCGCAGGAGACCGCGCCGAGCGCTTGGCGGAAGAGCGGGCTGCTGGTCAGCGAGGCGCTCCTCCACGGGGCCATCCTCGCCGCCCCCCTCGCTCTCGGCGGCGCCAACCGCGAGACCTTCTCGCTGATCTTCGGCCTCGCGGCCGCGTCGGCTCTGGTCTTCTCGGCGGCCGGGCGCGGCGGTGGGCTGCTGCGGGCTCCGGTGCTCGCCTGGCTCGCGCTCCTCCTGGCCGTGACGACGATGCTCCGCCTCATCCCGGGCTCGGCCGACTGGCTCACCCTCGAGCCCGCCGGCCGCGGCCTCCTGCCCACGGGCCTTCTCCCGTCGCTGGACGGCCGGCCCGCCACCCTCCACCTCAGCCCGGGGGCCGGCTACCGGGAGGCGGCCTACCTCGTGATGCTCGCGGCCGTCTGCTGGACCTCCGCGGGTCTCTCGCGCACCTCGGAGGCCGTTCGCAAGCGGCTGCTGGCCGCCGTCGCCGTCGCCGGCGGCCTGGTGGTCGCCCTCGGCTACCTGCACCTGCTGCTGGACATGGAGAAGGTGGCCGGAATCTACAGCCCGGTGTACGCGATCCGGAAGGCGCCCTTCTTCTCCACCCTGCTCAACTCCAACAACCTGGGTGGATACCTGCTCCTGCTGCCGCCGGTCTGCCTCTGCCTTGCCGGCGACGCGCGCCGCGCGTGGGTACGCCCGGTGGCTCTCGGGCTCGCCCTCGCGTCCGCGGCAGGCATCGTGCTGACCTGGTCGAGGAGCGCCAGCTTCGCCCTCGCCCTCGAGGCGGTCCTCGTCCTCCTCCTCTTCGCCGCGGCCCGCCGCCGCGATCCGGAGGGACAGGGGAGCTCCAACACCCTGCCGCTGATCGCCGGCTCCATCATCGCGGTCGCGGCCGGCATCGCGGCGAGCGGTGCGCTCGACACCGTGCTCGGCGCTCCTTCTTCAATTGCGGACGAGGCGAAGCTGATGGCGTGGCGGGCGGCCCTCTCCGTCCTCTCGGAGGCGCCCCTGCTCGGTGTAGGGGCGGGGGGCTTCCCCGACGCAGCAGCAGCACACGGAGCCCTCGGGCGCGACGCCTTCGTGAGCCACGTCGAGAACCTGCCGCTTCAGATCCTGGTGGACCACGGATCGATCCTCGGAGGCGCGGTCCTGGTGGCGGGAGGCCTGGCCGTGGCGCGAGGGATCGCCGCCGCGCGAGGGAGCCTGCCCGCCCAGCTCCTGTGGGTCGCCTTGCTGTGCCTCGCCCTCCAGAACATGGGCGACTTCGGCCTCTGGCTGCCTGGAGCCGGGGTGACCGCCGCCGTGCTGGTCGGCCTCCTGCACGTGCCCGCGCTCCGGGTGCCGGCCGCGCCCTTCATCTGGCGGCCTGCCGTCATCATCGTCATCGGCGCGGCGACCCTGTGCACCTTCCTGGCGTGGCGCTACGATCGCCGCGCCGCCTGGGATCGTTTTCGTGAGCGCGTCGCCACCGCAGCTGCCCCCGACGCGGCCGAGGAGAGAGACCTCCTCGCCTACCCGCGGGACTCGCAGGCTCTGGCCGCGATGGGCGCGCTGACCGAGCAGAGGCAAGGGACGGAGGCGGCCCTGCCGTGGCTCCGCGCGGCGGTCGAGGCGGGCGCAGAGCGCTCCTACCCGATCCGCAAGCTGGCCGCCTCCCTCCAGCGCCTTGGCCGCACCGCTGAAGCGGCCGCCACCTATGGGTTGCTGTGCAAGATCTCGGAGCGGGACAAGCCCGAAGCGTGGCGCGTGCTGATCCTGCGCCTCGACGGCACCCAACGGGTCATCGAGAGCCTGACGGCCCTGGACCCCGAATGCGCGGCCGACGTGCTCGACGCCATGTGGACCTCGGGCCGGAAGGAGAAGGCCTACCGCCTCGCCTGGCGCCTCGCGCACATCGCCCCCCACGGCTGCCGCCTGCGCTTCCTCAAGGCCTCCTACGCCCTCGCCCTCGGCGACCTGAACGTGGCCAGCCTCGAGGCCAGCCACCTCATCGGGCGTTGCCCCGAGCGCGCCGAGGGCTTCTTCATCGAAGCGCGGCTGCGCTGGTCGGATGAGCCGAAGATGGCGATGCAGCTCCTCGGCATGGCCGTCGAGCGAAGCCCCGAGTGGAGCGGGCTGGCCCTGTACTGGGCAGAGCTGGCCGCGGTCGCGGGAGACGAGGCGGAGCTCGAGCGCGCCATCAACGCCGTGCGCCAGCGGGGCGGGACCTCTCCGCTGAAGGAAGCGGACATACGCATCATCCGCGCCCGGGCGGCGATGACGCACAACGACCATGCCAGGGCGGCTCGCTTCTTCCGTCTCGCCGGCCCCAGGGTGTTCGAGCAGAACAAGCACCACATCGCCTACATCCGTGCCCTCCACGAGACCGGCCGCCACCAGCTGCGGGAGCGAATCTGCAGGCGAGAGACAACCTGGAAGAAGAGCTTCTGGGAGGAGCTCTCGCGGTTGTGTCCCGAAGGGCACTGAGACAGCCCGCGCTCCTCGCGGGGAGGTGCGGGCCTGGCCCCTGGATCGACAAGGCCAGACGCCGCTGCTATTGCGTCGAGCCGCTGTGAGCGACCCGAAGACAGAACCCCGGCAGACACCCCAAGCGGGATGGCGGGCCCTCGTGAAGTCCGCCGGCGACCGCCTCTTCGCCGCCGTGGCCCTCCTCGCCCTGCTGCCGATCCTCCTCGTCACGGCGCTGTGCGTGCGCATCCTCCTGGGGGCGCCCGTGCTCTTCAGGCAGGTCCGGCCGGGGCGTCACGGGCGCCTGTTCACGGTGGTGAAGTTCCGCACCATGCTGGACACCCGCGACGCGGACGGAGAGCTGCTCCCCGACCACGAGCGCGTGACGCCCTTCGGCAGCTTCCTGCGCTCCTCGAGCCTCGATGAGCTCCCTCAGCTCTGGAACGTGCTCCGGGGAGACCTGAGCTTCGTGGGCCCGCGCCCCCTGCTCGTGGAGTACCTCGAGCGCTACTCCCCCGAGCAGGCACGGCGGCACGACGTGGCACCGGGCATCACCGGGTGGTCGCAGGTGAACGGGCGCAACGACATGCCCTGGGACGAGAAGCTCGCCCACGACGTCTGGTACGTCGACAACTGGTCCCTGGCGCTCGACGCGAGGATCGTGTTCTTGACCGTGCTCGCCGTCCTCGGCAGGCGCGGGATCTCACGCGAGGGCCACGCGACGGCGCCGGCCTTCACAGGGAGCGCCGGCTCACCCGCCGGCGCGGGAGCCCCTCCGCGCGAAGGGACGCCGGAACTCGCGCGATCCGGCGAAAGCAGCGATCTCGAGACCGCGACGGGAGACGAGCCCGTCCACGACGCCGGCGCTGCTCAGCACCGCGAGGAGGCCTGAGCGCGACCCCGGCCGACTGGCGGCCCGAGATGCACCCAGGCATTGACATGCTCAAGGCGCTGAGCCATACGGGCGGTCGCCGGCCACACTAGAGCTTGCATGAACCTAGCCCCTCCCCTGCATCGCGGCCCAAGACGCCGCCCGGACCCGCGCAGCCAGGAAGCAAAGGACAACCGAACCGCGACCTGGATCGCGGCGCTGGCCTTCGTGCACGTGATGATGCCTTTCCTGGGCGCGTTGTTCGCGTCGATCGGCGGAGTCCACCCGCGCATCGTGAGCGCGGCGGCTCTCGTCGCCCTCGTGGGGCTCGCCGTGACCCCAAGGGGCGCGCGCGCCCGACGATCGGTCAGGCTCGCCTTTCCCCTGGGCTGCCTGTTCACGATCGTGGTCATGTCGCTGCTGCACTTTCCCTGGGGCGAGCAGTTCTTCGTGCTGGAGTGGAGCCACTCGCCGGAGGACTACGCCGGCTGGAAGCTGACCCGAATCATGCTGTTCGTGCTCTCCGCCGCGTTGGCCGGAACGATCGCGGCAGGCTACGTTCACCTCCCCGGATTCACGCGGGGGCTTCGGGGAGCGTGCTACTTCATCGGCGCGGCCGCGGTCGTGCAGATAGCCATGCGCTACGACATGCTCACGCGAGGGTGGAGACCCGAAGCGATGGTGCTGGGTTTCTCCACCATCAGCGTCTCGCTCATCCTGGTCGTCGTGGCGGCCGCCGGCGTGTCCCGGGCCGTCGAGAAGCCGGGCTTCACCCGCGGCTTCGTGGGGTTGGCGCTCGGCTTCGCCGCCGCCTACCTGAGCTACATCCTCATGCAGCGCACGGCCCTGCTCCTCTGCGCCCTGGTCCTCCTGTTCAGTGGCGCTCGCTCTGCGAACCGTCTCGCTTCGCGCTTCGCCCTGATCGGCGTGACGGTGATCCTCGGCAGCGCCGCCGTCATCGAGATCGTCCAGATGCTGACGGGAGGTGACGTGCAATCCGTGTCACCCTTCTCGCGCCAGCTGTCCCGGCTCGCGAGCCTCATGAGCGGCACCGACACCTCCGCACACGCCCGCATCATCATGTGGCGCTTCGGCATCATCGAGGGCATCTCCTCTCCCCTGGGTCACGGCGTCGGCTCCACGGCGCGCATGTTCCAAATGCTCTCGTACATGCACAACATGTTCGTGGAGGCGCTATTCGAGCTGGGCTACGTCGGGTTCGCCGCCATGCTCCCGCTCGGCTACTGGACCGTGACCGCCCTGCTGCGCCTCCGCAACGCGCGGCGCCACGTCTTCGAGCTGCTCTGCCTCGCGGCGGCGTTTGCCTACCAGCTCAAGTCCGGAGACATCGGCAACATGGGCACGTGGATGTTCTGGCTCCTCGTGGCGCGCGGATGCGTCCAACACGCGGCGACCACATCGCCTCCCGCGCTCGCGCAGCCGCGACGGCAGCGGCCGCTCCTCAAGCCCCTCGAGGTCCGCATACCGGCCGTAGCAAACTCCCCCGTGCAGCTCGCGGGGATCGGCCCCGGAGCAGCCCTTCCCCAGGGGTCTGGGCCCCGCTCTCGACTGGACCCGAGTGGATCCCTAGAGTAGCGTGCGTGCCCTCTCTTCTTCGAGAACCAGACTTGCTTCGAGGCCAAATGGTGCAGCGCCCTCCAGTCCCCCAGCTCCTCGGCGCGGGGCCTGAGCTCGATCTCAGCGGCGGCTGCGGGCGACCGGCGGCGAGAGCTGTGCTGCTCGCCCTGGCCGTGCTCCTGATCGCCGCGTGCGCCGCGGACGAAGACACCTCGCTCGTGTCCTCGGACACCACGGAGTCGGGGCCGCCGCCCTCCGTGTTCGCCGTGGGCGGCCCGTTGCCCGGCTACCCGGCGGACGGCGGACAGGACGCGACCAGCACCCCCACCGGGTGCAAGAACGACTCCGAGTGCGACAACTTCGACCCCTGCACGAAGGACACCTGCGACCGCAGCACAGGCAAGTGCATGCACCTGCCCGTCGAGTGCGAGGGGCAGCCGTGCTTCCTGCCCGCGGACTGCGACGACGAGGACCCCTGCACCGAGGACACCTGCACGGCGGAGAAGATCTGCTCGCACGAGGATCTGCCCGACTGCGAGGCGAAGCCCTGCACGAAGGTCTCCGACTGCGACGACGGCGATCCCTGCACCCAGGACGGGTGCATCAACAGCTACTGCGTCAACAACCCGTCGGCCGACTGCAAGGAGAACTGTGAGGAGACCGCCGACTGCGACGACAAGGACCCGTGCACGGAGGACACCTGCGGCGACGACAAGCTGTGCGAGCACGCGAAGATCCCCGACTGCGTCGCCACTCCCTGCGAGGGGCTCTCGGACTGCGACGACGGGGACGCGTGTACCACCGACGCGTGCACCGACGGCTACTGCGCCAACGAGGAGATCCCGGATTGCACTCCGCCCTGCACGGCGGACGCCGAGTGCAACGACGACGACGCGTGCACGACGGACTCCTGCGACATGGAGGCCGGAGCCTGCAAGAACGAAGCTGTCGACTGCAACGACCAGGACGCCTGCACATCGGACGGCTGCAACCCGGACACGGGGTGCACGAACAACCCGCTCGACTGCGACGACGCCAACCCGTGCACCACCGACGGCTGCGATTCGAGCAGCGGGTGCACGCACGAGATCCTCGAGGGCGAGTGTGACGACGGCGATCCCTGCAACGAAGCCGACGTCTGCGTGGAGGGAGTCTGCCGCGGAGAGAGAGAGGACACGGACCTGCTGCTCCGCTTCGAGGAGGGAGAGGGCGCGGTGGCACTCGACTGGGCGGGCCGCAACGACGGAGCCCTCGTCGGCAACGCGAGCTTCGGTGAGGGCCACAGCGGCGGCGGCCTGCGGCTGCCGGGCGAGGTGAGCGCGGCGGTGAAGGTGCCGGGAGCGACCCTGAACACGCCCACCCTGACCTTCGCCGCCTGGGTGAAGCCCGACGAGGTGCGCCCCTTCCAGGGCGTGATCAGCCGCGCCTACAACGCGGGCCCGCGCGGTCTCATCGTGGGCCTCGCGAGCGACAACATCCAGCTGCTCTTCGCCGGCGGCTGGACCTTCGGTGGGCCCGGAGTGCCGGCCGGCACCTGGTCGCACGTCGCGGTCACTGTGGACGGAGCCGTCGCCCTCGTCTACCTCAACGGCGTCGAGGTCCTGAGCGTGGATCGCCCGCGTCCCGGCCTCAGGTGGGCGGACAGCGAGCTCTGGATCGGGCTCGGAATGCGCGAGGACGGCGACTTCGACGAGAGCCAGGCCTTCGCCGGCGCCATGGACGACGTGACCTGGTTCAACCGCGCGATGAGCGCGGACGAGGTGCTCGCTCTGAGCCTCGGCGGCGCTCCGCACTGCGAGGACGGAGACCGCTGCACCCTCAATGCCTGCGAGCCCGGGGCCGGCGGCTGTACGACGACCCCGATAGAGGGCTGCTCTCCCTGAGGTCGGGACGGACGAGGAGCTGACGTAGTTGGCAGCGCCCGGTCAGACCGAGCCGCCCGTGCGGCGCTCGAGGACAAGGAAGTACGCGTTCGACTATGCCTTCACCCTCGTGGGGCAGGTCACCTTCCTGCTGCGGCCGCTGGTCCTCATCCCCATCTTGATGGGGTGCTACGGGAAGGTCGGGTACGGGATCTGGACCCAGGTGCTCGCCACCGCGACCCTCACTGGCGCCGTCCTCTCTTTCATGGTGCCGTCGGCCTACTCCCGCTTCCTCTCGGGCGAAAAAGACGACGCCCTGCTCTCCGCCCGCTACTCGGGCGTCGGCCTCATGGTCCTCGTCACCGCGGCCGTCACCGGGCTCGGCGCGATCGCGGCGGGAGGCCCGGTGGCGGGGGTGGTCTTCGGCGAGGCGAGCTACAGAACCTACCTCCTCCCGCTCGTGGCTTACTGCGGCGCGGGCGTCTTCTTCCTCACCTTCAACAACTACTTCCTGGTGGTCGAGCGCCAGCGGACCCACGTCGCCTTCCAGGTCGCCAGGTCCCTGGGGGAGATCTCCATCGCGCTCCTGGTGGCGCCCCGCGCCCCCGTCGACGTGGTCGTGTGGACTGCCGCCGGCTGGATCGCCCTCCTGGCGACCGGCATCGCAGCACGGATCTTCGTGGTCCACGGCCTGCGTCGACCGGCGCTGCCCCGAGACCTGGGTTTCTGGGCCTTCGCCGGTGCCCTGGTGATCGCCCACATCGCCTTCTTCGGCTCCACCCAGGCGACGCGTTTCGTGCTCCTGGCCATCGCCGACGTCAAGGTCCTGGCGGTGTTCGCGGCGGTCTACTCCCTCTCCCGCCTTGCCAACCTCGCGAACAGCGCGAACCAGACAGCCCTGCTCCCCGCCATCTGCGCCTGCTGGAACGAGGGCCGACCACGCGACGCAGAGCCCCTGATGGCGCTGGCCTACAAGGTGCTCTTCCTCGTGGGCCTGCCAATCGCGGGCGGCCTGTACGCCCTGGGGCCAGTGCTCCTCGACGTGCTGGCGCGAGACCAGGTCGACGTGCCGCGCACTACGATCGCCCTCATGGCCCTCCCTCACATCACGGCGGGGGTGTTCACCCTGGGCGCCTACGCCGTCTGGATGCAGAAGAAGCTCCGCTGGCAGATCCTCATCCAGACCTTCGGGGCGGTCGTGAACATCGCGCTGGCGGTCGCCCTCATCGGACGCCTCGGTGTACTGGGCGCCGTGCTGTCGATGGTCATCTCGAGCCTGCTCTCCGCCGCGTGGATGCACCGCTTCTCCGTCGCCGTCTTCAATGCTCGCATAGACTGGGGCTACGGGCTGCGCGCCCTGCTGTGCGCCGTGCTGATGGTGGCCGCGCTCGCGTTGTGGGAGAAGGCGGGGCTGGAGCGCTGGTGGCTGCTGCTCACCGGCGTGCCCATCGGCGCCGCGGTCTACCTGACCGCCGCGGCGACAGTGGGGCTGCTCCCACGGGAGGTGACCGAGCCCTTCCTCAAGCGCCTGCGGCCGACCAAGGGCGACTAGCGTGCGCGCGGCATCGGAGCGGCTGCGTCACGCCTCTTTGGCGCCGGCGAGCTTCTCGACGAGCATCCTGGCCCTGGCGCTCAAGATCCTCCCGGTCTTGGTGGCCACGTAGAGAGGGGCGTCCTTCAAGTTGTAGGTCCAGCTCACGCGGCAGCTGAAGCAGCCCGGATCGTCGCAGAGCAGGAACTTCTTGTTCTGCGAGACGACCTCGGTGTCGATGTCGTAGGCCACCTGCCCGTCTATGATCACGCCGGTGGTGTTGCCCACCGGGCCCGTCCCGAGCACCCCGCGATCCAGGTAGTAGGAGTAGATCTTGCGCGCGCCGATGTTGTGGCCCCCGAAGTCCCTCCTCAAGAAGAGCTTCCAGGTGCCGTCTTCCTCGTACCACGCGCCTGCCAGGCCGCGGAACACGTGCTCGCTGGCGTAGCCCAGGTCGACCTGCACCAGGTGCGTCGTCACGAACCCAGGGCTCTTGTCGACGCAGCCGACGATGAGGAACTTCCCGTTGCGCTCCACGACCTTGGCGACGGGGAGATAGGAATGTGTCTGCGGGGTCTGCGTTCCGACGAGCTCCTCCCTGTCCGGGCCGATGCAGGCGTGGGAGTTGGTCGGGTGCGTGCTGCGGAGCGCGTCTTTGTGCTTGGCCACCAGCTTGGAGAAGGCGCCGGTGTTGATGTGGCGGATCTCGGTGCTGAAGCGCTTCTTCTCCCTGCCGATCTGCGGGAAGAGGTAGGTCTTGGTGTAGGTGGGCGCCACGACGTTGCCGGTCGGACCGACGACGTTCAGCAGGGCGTCGAGGAAGCCGCGCCGCTTGTTGTCGCGGATCAGCCCGACGCTCCCGAGGTCGACCTTCACGAAGACCGTGTCGCCCTCCTCGAGGCCGAGGTTCCTCAGGTCCTGTTCGATCTGAGCCTGTGTGGTCTTCAATTCGCCGTAGCCTCCAGACTCGATTGAAGCACGCAAGGCCTCGGAGCCGCAACGACGACTGCCGAGCCCGGGCGGCCGCCCGAGCTCAGGTGACCACCACCTGCTTCTCGGGGCGAGGTGGGGAGTCCGAGAAGTCCACGGTGCAGACCGGGCCCAGGGTGTGCTCGGGCCAGCGGACCAGGGCCGCCACCCAGGACAGCCCGACCCCGAAGGCCGTCATCACGATGTTCATGCCGGGCTTGACCCGACCCTCGAGCCAGGCGTCGGTCAGCGCGATGCCCACGGTGGAGCCGCCCGAGTTGCCCACGTCGTGGAGCTTGTAGTGCACCTTCTCGGGCGGGAGCTTGAGCTTCTTGGCGGCCGACGAGACGATGAGCTCGCTCGCCTGGTGGAAGATGAAGAGGTCCACGTCCTCGATGCTCATCTCCGCCTTGGCGAGGAGCTGCTTGACGGTCCTGCCGACGGTCTTGAGGGTGAAGAGCATGATGGCCGCGCCGTCCATGTACATGTCGTCCCGGCGCCGCGTCGAGCCGTACTTGTCGACCTCCTCTTTGGCGGTCTCGGGTGTGCGGACCTCGCGCATCCCGCTCGTCGGCCACACGAGGTACATGCCGCCGGCGCCGTCGCTTCCCATCACGAAGGACTTGAAACCCTGGCCCTCGGGCACGCGCTCGATCAGGGTGGCCGTGCCCGCGTCACCGAAGAGAGGCACCACCGCGCGGTCCATGGGGTGGATGATGCGCGAGACGGTGTCCCCGGTCATCACCAGCGCCCGTTGAGCCAGGCCCGCAGCGATCATGCTGTGGGCGGTGGCCACGGAGTACACGTACTGTGAGCACCCGAGGTTGATGTCGAAGGCGCCCGCCGTCTTGGGAATCCCGAGGCGGTCCTGGAGCAGGCAGGCCGTGGTCGGGAGCAGGTAGTCCGGCGTCTGGGTCGCGAACAGGACGAGGTCGACGGACTCGCGGTCGATCTCGTGCGCGCTCAGCAGGTCCTCGGCGGCCTTGTGGGCCAGATCGGAGGCGCACTCCCCGTCGAGGCACACCCGCCTCTCGATGATCCCGGAGGAGTCCGCGATCTTGCGCATCGCCTCCTCCCCGAAGCGCTCGAAGAGCGGCTCGTTGGTGAGCTTGCCCTCCGGCACGTAGTAGGAGGACGCTACGATCCCAGAGTTGAAGGCCATCTTTGGCTCACCTCACAGCAGGGGTTACCAGGGGCCGCCCACACTAACCCACCGTACGAAGCGGTCCATAGCGTAGAGGCCGTCCCACGGAGTGTCGAAGAAGGTCATCCGACCGATCTCGGGCAGACGCTCGGCGCCCAGGGCGGTCGCGCGGTGGGCGAACTCCAGCTTGCGAGGCCCGTCAACGGCCAACCCGACGGTCTGAATCCCACCGTGGGCGAACTCGGCGGCGTCGACGATGTCGTCGATGGCGCGCACCGTAATCACGCGCGAGTAGGTAGGCTCGGCGAGACCGCTCTCACCCTCTTCGTCGTAGAGCACCGACCACTCGGTGCCCGACGAGGTCCACAGGTCGGCGGTGAACTCGTAGCGCATGCGCGCTCGGAAGATAGCCCCCGCCGTGCCCGCGTCGACCGGCTGCTTCGGGATGCGCACCGTCGCGCGGGAGAGCTCCCTGGCTACTAGCTCGGCGAAGTCCCGGGGGCTCGCCACCGTGCCGCCACGCTCGACGAAGATGGTGTGCGGCGAGGCGCACGCATACTGATCGAAGACCGAGACGTCGGTCGCGGCGCGGCGCGCGAGCCGGCGAACGTGGCGCTCCGAGGACATGTGCTCTCGGCAGATGGCCATGTAGGAGAGCTTCGGCCCGAAGACGATGTCCTCGGTGGCGTGGCGCTTCGGCTGGTTCACGATGGCCTCGACCGCCTCCTTGCCTCCCCACGCCAGGCGCACGTCGGCGGCGGCGCTCATGGCCTCGCCGGCCTCGTGGTGGCTCGACGGGAAGTAAACGACCGCGATGGTGTCGAGGATGTCGTCGCCGCGAAGCACCTTCCCGCCGTGGGTCGTGATCTCCAGCCCCCTGAAGCTCTCGAGGAGGAGGGGCATCACGTTGGAGAAGGTGCTGGCGGCCTTGAGCAGGTTGGCGTTCCGGGTGACGATCGACTGTGCGAGAGTCAGCATCCCCAGCAGGGGCACGTTGCCGGCCAGCCAATGGCAGACGAGGCCTCTGGGCTGGGCCCGCAGCAGGCGGCGGTTGGTGCCGCCCACGGGCACGAAGGCGTCGAGGTAGCCCCGGTGCCCTCGGAGAGAGGCGTCGGCCACCGCCCGAAGGGAGCGCGGCTGGCACCAGTTGCTCAAGAAGAGCAGGCCCTGCTGGCGCAGCGCCGCGATAGGGGAGTCGTCTCGCAGCCAACGCTGCGCCGCCGCGCCGACGAGCGCGATCAGCTCGTCTACGCTGTAGCCGTCGAGCTTGGTTCGAGCTGCACGAAGCCGCTCTGCGACCTCGGCGACGTCCTCGACTTCGGGCAGGCTCGCGAGCCGCACCTGTGACTCGAGGCGCGGCGGCACCAGGGGCCCGGAGCCGTCGGCGAGCAGGCGGATCCTGGTCGGCTCGAGGCTGACCCTGTCGCCGGGGCGTGTCTGGCGGACGACCTTGTCGGCCATGATGTCGCCACAGCCCCGCGCCTCGGCCTTCTTCGCGCGGCCGACGACATCGAAGCGGGTTCCCGACCAGCCGTGCTCGTCTCGGCCGCGGCCCACGATGACGCCGAGGTCGTCGGTCATGACCGCCACCCCCGGGTAGGACCACGGGATAGGGGTGATGAACTCCAGCAGCCCGACCTCGCCGTCGGGCAGGGGATCGTGGGAGTCGGGGTCGCGCACCACCACCTCGGCGAAGGCCGGCGCGTGCTTGTGGCCGTCCGGGCCGTCCGGGTAGGTGATGCCCATCTGCTCGGTGAAGCCGTAGAGGTCCACGACGTGGGACGGCTCTACCCCGAGCACCTCCGAGACCTGCCGGTTGAAGGTGGCCTTGTCGACCTTGCGATCCTCGAGCTTCTTCCAGCCGCCGATGTGCATCACGTGGGAGCCCGCTGGGAGCTTGAAGCGTGTGCCGGCCTCGTAGAGGGCCTCGATGGCGTAGCAGTAGAGGATGTAGGTGAAGCCGAAGACCACGACCGGCTCGCCCGCCGACTCGAGCTCCTCCAGGGCTTCTTTCCAGGCCTCCATGTCGAGCTCGAGCAGGCCGCCGAGCTTCGCCTTCATGCAGTAGCGGGACTGGCGCGCCATGGTCAGGAAGCCGCGGACCGCGGCCATGCGCGCTCCGAGGGCGCCGCCCCCGCCGGCGCGCGGGTCCCCGTCCATGATGAGGAAGGGACGCCGCCTGGGCCCGAGGACCGCGCTCAGGACCGCGGTCAGCGCTCGGATCTGGCGCTTGGAGGTGGTCTTGTCGACCAGCACGGTGCTCGGCACGCCGCTCGTCGCCGAGGACTGCAGGCGGATCTTCGCCTGGGAGGGCTCCACGCTCAGCAGGAGGTCGGCGTGGTCCTTGAAGGCCTGCACGGGCAGGTAGGGGATGTCCTCGAAGCGAGAGAAGCTGGTCTCCGCGCCGAGCCCGCGCCGCTCGCAGTATCGCCGGAATGCCGGGCAGCCCTGGAAGTGGTGCTTGTAGGCTTCCTGCATGGCCGCGAGGAGCAGCCGCTGCTTCTCCTCCGGGTCGAAGGCGTAGGGGCCCCCGGTGATGAGGGTATCGAGGGGGTCGCTCGAGTCGGCCGTGCGTCGCGAGATGCTCACGAGAACACCGTCTCCAGCGCGGCGAGGACCATGTCCGGCTCCACGGGCCGCGGGTTCGTGCGGGCGCAGATGTCGGCCATTGCGCCGGCCACGATGCGCTCGCTCGCGTCTCGCACTGCCGTGGGGCCTCCCTCGGCCGCCGCGTCGAGGCTGATGCCGAGCCCGATCTTGCCCATCAGCTCCTCGCAGGCATCCGCGAGGGCATCGGGGCCGCCCAGCCCCAGCGCTGCCGCGAGCCTCGAGTAGGTCGCGTTGGCGGCGTCGGCCTCGGAGTTGATGCGGATCGAGGCGGGGAGCAGCGCGCCGCAGGCGAGGCCGTGGGGTACGTGGAAGCTGCCGAGCTGATGGCCTACCGCGTGGGCGAGGCCGGGCAGGGACAGGTTCTGGAGCCAGCCGCCGACGTGGGCGCAGCTGAGCATCGACATGCGCGACTCGATCCGCCCGGGCTCCTCCACGCAGCGGGGCAGCTCATCGAATATGGTCTTGAGGGTCTGCTCAGCCAGCATCTGCAGGAATGGATTGGCCAGGCGGGAGACGGCGCCCTCGACCACGTGGGCCAGCGCGTCCACGCCGCTCATGGCGGTCGTGCCCGCGGGGCACGAGAGGCTGAAGGCCGGGTCCAGGATCGCCACGTCCGGCAGCAGCTCGTGGCTCGCTACGTAGCGTTTGCGCCCCGTAGCTTCGTCTAAGAAGAGCGCGGCCGAGCTGGTCTCCGAGCCGGTGCCGGCGGTGGTCGGGACCGCGGCGAACCTGGCCTTGCCACGCATGGCGCCCAGCCCACCCGGGCGCACGATGCGCTCCAGATCGGCGTCGGGGTGCTCGTAGAACACCCACGCGAGCTTGGCGGCGTCGAGCACGGCGCCTCCGCCGACCGCGATGATCCAGTCGGGACCGAAGGCCGCGACCTCACCGAAGAGATCCTGCAGCGCGCCGAGCGCGGGCTCGCCGTCGGGGACGACGAAGACCCTGGTCTCGATGGCACCGATCGAGCGCTTCAAGGTCTTGAAGAGGCGCTCGTCTTCGGGGATGAAGGGGCCGACGAGGAGGGCCGCGCGGGCGGCGCCCATGGCGCGCAACGCGCCGATGGCTCCCTTGCCGAAGAGCGTGTCGCCGGCGGTGAGAAGCCGGGGCAGGGGAAGTCGCAGGTTCAGCATTGTGCTTCTTCTTCCAGCCGGTCTCGCACGAGCCGCGTCAGCTCGTGACGTTTGAGCTTGCCCGTGTCCGTGCGTGGGATGGCGGACACCTTCACGAAGCGCTCGGGGACCATGTAGCGCTCGAGGCTGTCGAGGCAGTGGCGCTCGCAGGCGGTCGCGTCGACCTCGGCCTCAGCGTCCTCGAGGACGACGGCCGCCACCACGAGCTCACGCTCGTCCGGACCCCAGTCGGAGACGCCGACCACGCCGACCTCCGCGACCCCGGGGAAGGTCTTGAGCACGTCCTCGACCTCCCTGGGGTGGAACTTCAGGCCGCCCACGTTGATCTGGTCCTTCAGGCGTCCGGTCACGGTCAGCGCGCCGTCGGGGTCCTGAACACCGATGTCTCCGGTCAGCAACCAGCCCTCCTTCAGGGTCGCGGCGGTCTCTTCGGGGCGCTTCCAGTAGCCACCGGTGACCGTTGGTCCGCCGATGAGCACCTCACCCTCCTCGCCCTGCTTCACCTCGCGACCGTCGCCGTCCACAAGCCTCAGGCGCACCGAAGCCATTGGGGGGCCGACGCTGCGGTAGCGGCTGGGGCCCATGCGGGTCAGGGAGGCGAAACACGAGCGCGAGGCCTCGGTCAGCCCGTAGTAGACCATGATGTCCACGTCCGGCAGGACCTCCTGCAGCTGCTCGGTGCGATGGGGCGGCATGGGGGCCGAGTTGATCACGATGAAGCGCAGGGTCTTGCCGCGCGTCGCCAGCACCGAGGCGTAGCGGTCCAGGAGCATGCCGAATCCGAGCGGGGTGCCCGGGAAGCCCGTGGCTTCGAAGGAGGCCAGCGCCTTCAGCACCCGACCTACGCGCTTCAGGCCGGGCTCGGTGTAGACCGCGCCGCCGCTCATCAGGTTGCAGTAGACGTGGCCGAGGCCGAAGTTGTGGCTCAGCGGCAGGATGACGACCTCGCGGTCCTCGGGGGTGTAGCCCACGAAGCCGCAGATGTTGGTCAGCGCCGCCATGACGTTGTCGTGGGTCAGCATCACGCCCTTGGGCTCACCGGTCGAGCCCGTGGTGTACATGATGCTGGCCAGGCCGCCGGGATCTCCGAGGCGGGGCGCGGCTCCGGAGGGGAGCTGCCCCACCGGCGTCCCCACACCTGCTCCCTCGGCGTCGGGGCCGAGGAGCACCGTGCCGATCAGGGAGAGATCGGTGAGCCCGTCGCCCACGCGGGAGAGCTGCCGCGCGGAGGTCAGGAGCACACGCGACTCGGAGTCGCGCGCGAGCATGGCGATGCGCTCGGCGGGAGCCATGGCGTCGCAGGGCACGCTCACCGCGCCGGCCAGCATCACCCCGAAGTGGGCACGGACGAAGTCGACGCTGTTGTCGAGCAGGACGATGCAGCGGTCGCCCTGCTCCACCCCGAGGCCCACGAGCCCGCCGGCGATGCGGAGCGCGTCCTCGGTCAGCTCTCCGTAGGTCACCTGGCCGTTGGGATCTCTCAGCGCCTCGCGGTCGCCAAAGCGCTCGGCCGACTCCAGGAGGATCTCGGCGACCCGCCGGACCATCAGGCGATCTTGCGCTGCTGGTACTCCTTGACCAGGAAGACCAGGTCCTCGACGCTCTCCGCGTCGATGGCATCGGCGACGTCGAAGGCGATGTCGAAGTGGTCTTCGACCGCTTGCAGGAGGCTCACGTGGCCGAGGGAGTCCCACTCGGGGATGTCGCCGGCGGCCAGCTCGAGCTCGATCTTCTCTTCAGGGACGTTGAGGGTCTCGGCGGCGATGCGCCGAATCTCCTGGGTCACTTGGGCAGCAGACATGGTCTCGTTTCCCTCCATTCGCTGCCTGAGCTCAGCCGTCCACGTTGGCCTTGACCAGCCCGATCACCTGGCCCACGGTCTTGCACTGCTCGAGCTTCTTCGCGTCAACCACCACCTCGAAGTACTCGTCGATGAGCGCGAGGGTCGAGACGACCGCCAGGGAGTCCCAGACTTCTTCGTCAAGATCATAGCCGTCGTTCAGCTCGTCGACCTCTGCCTCGAGCACGTCGGCGAACTCCTCTAGGAACTCGTCGAGGCCTTCCATGGACTGCTCCTGAAGTGGGCCGGGAGACTTACCGTCCGCTCCCGTGGGTGTCAACGGATTAGCAGCGCTGCTAAACGCCGCTACGCGCCGCTCTAGTCCCAAAACAAGCGATTAGGCATTAGCCATTAGCCATTAGCTCAGGCACGACGTAG
>CAZQPP010000041.1:0-5281 GCA_964594295.1 uncultured Myxococcales bacterium
GGGCCCGGGGTTGGTAACACCCCGGGCTACCCGACATGGCTAATCGCTTGTTTTGAGCCTAGTCGGGCTCGAAGAGGGTCAGCTGGTGAATCTCGCGGTCGCTGCGGTCCCGCCCGTCGCTGTTGACCGAGATCTCGATGTTGTGCGTGAGCGTTTGTTGCTCACGCTCCTCTCGCTCGTCGAGGGAGATGCGGGTCCCCAGCCACTCCCAGGAGACCTGTCGCCGGCCGGCGGGGCCGCTGCGGCCCGGGCTCGGGCGCCGCGCTTCGCGCTGGGCTCGGGCTCAGGGGAGCGTCCCGGACACCGCCCTCGCGTCGATGATCGAGCGCTCGCGCTGCACCGGGATCGAGCCCGGTCAGGGGCAGGGCAGGGTGAACTCCCCGCTGGGATCCGGGCCCTCGTGGTCGCAGTTGTAGAAGCCCTTCTCCCCGTCCCATCCGCAGGTCGTGGGGCAGGTCACCTCCTTGACCGTGACCTCCTCGCAGTACTTCAAGGTGTTGCCGGCGCAGCAGCCCGCGAAGCTCACTCCCATGCACGGATCGCTGGGGCCGCCCGGGTCCGTCCCGGGTTGATGCCCCGGGTCGTGGCCGCCCATTCCAGGGTCTCTCGCGTGGCCCGGGTCCGTGCCGGGCCAGTGGCCGGGGTCGTACGCGCCAACTCCCGGATCGAAGCCGTGGCCGGGGTCTCCCGAGGGGGGGATGCTCCCTGCATCCTCGGTTCCTCCGGTGCCGGGCGGGATAGGCAGGACGCTGGTGTCGATGTGGCCGCTGCCCGCGAGGGCGGTGCCTTGAATGCTGCCGGTGAAGTTCGTCCCGGGAAGAGAGAGCTGCCATGTCCCGACCAGGACCATCGTGCCGCCCGCGTCCCGGAACTCGGCCTCCAAGCTCGTGGTGTAACGTCGCCCGCCGGGCGCGTTCGGCAGGGACTCGGAGGCCGAGCCCGTCAGCCTGCACAGGCAACCGGTCCGCCCACCCTCCAGAATGGCTACGAGGGTTCCGCCGCCAGGTCCCATGCCGGAGATGTATGCCCTGACGATGTTGGCGGTGCCGCCCATGAGGTAGAGCTGCCACGCGGCGTTCATGCCGCCGCCGGTGGCAGCGCCTTGCCACTGGAGTGGGATGTTGGAGAGCGCGCCGGTGGTGCATCGGCCTCCCAGACCTCCTGGCGAGCCGGCGTCCGTTCCGCCCGCGTCTTCACTTCCGCCGGTGGCGTCAGTGGGGCAGGCGCCTACCGAGGTGTCGCTGACGCTCTGGGCTGGGACGCAGATCCCGCTGGTCGAGCAGACCTCGGCGAAGGCACAGTCGCCTTGGTGACTGCACTTTTTGAGGCCCGTCGCGCCACCGGAGTCGGAGGAGCAGGCGAACGAGGCCAGGGCCGTGACTACGGCCAATAGGATCGCCGCGCCCATCGAGGACGGCCGCAGCCTTCGCCCGTGCAAGATCGAGCCCCAAGCCCACCTCGCTCCGTGCAGTTGACGTGAACCCATGCTGACCTCTCTTACCAAGCCTGGCGGGGATGGTGCCGTTCGGCCCGGGGGGCTGTCAATTCCGCCGGAGCCGCTGCAGGTCGCTGTCGCTCCATGCCCCGAGATCTGGCAACATGAGGGTCGGTGAAGACACTGATCGAAGAACAGCTCTACCTGGCCTTCAGGGACCACAAGGCCGAGATGGCCCTGGCGTGGACTCAGTATTTCGGTGACAGCGGGCCGTGGTCGGTGGGCGTCGGAGACATCCTCAGAGAACGGGCGGACGCGATCGTGAGCCCGGCCAACAGCTACGGCTACATGGACGGGGGCATCGATCTGGCCTATCGCGCCCGTTTTGGGCTCAAGCTCCAGAACAGGCTGCAGCAGGTGATCCGCGATCGCTTCGACGGTCGGCTTCCAATCGGACGCGCGGTCGTCATTCCTACCTCCGACAGGCGGCTCCCGAGGGTCATCGCGGCGCCAACCATGGACAGGCCGGGCTCCATCGTCGGCACCGACAACGTGCGCCTCGCCATGCAGGCCGTGCTGGAGACGGCGCTGCTGTTCAACGAGCGCCAGCGAGAGCTTGGTGGAGAGCTCATCGGCAGGGTGCTCATCCCGGGCATGGGCACCGGCATCGGCCAGGTGGAGCCCTTCGACGCGGCCGAGCAGATGAGGGCCGCGGTCGACGCCCTGAGAGAGAGGCTCCTGGAGCACGACAACGACCTGGCCTTCCTGGAGGATCGCTAGTCGGCCGGCGCTGCTCCTTTGTCGAACGTAGGAGCTACGGGCAGTCGACGGTGACCTGCACGTCGTCGACGAAGACCCCGCGCCCGTCGTTGAGCTTCTCGTCGACCGAGTCGAAGGCGAAGCGCAGCCGCGCTCCGTCGGCACCCTCGGGCAGCGCGATTTGGATCGACCGCCACGCCAGCTGGGTGCTGCCCAGCAGCTCGTCCTTTGCGAAGATCTGCACCGGGCCGCCGGCGGTGAGCAGGTCCACCGCGACCACATCGCGCTCGAAGCCCGGCTCCGTGTCCGTGGCGATCATGAAGGAGAGCGTCGCGCTGCGCCCGGCCGGCACGGTGAGCGGCGGCGAGGTGACATTCCCGGCCGTGACGCCGACGTCGAAGCCGCCGGCGTCAGGGGTGCCGTAGTAGAGGCTCCCCGGGTGCGATACGCTCAGCGCGGTGGTGCGCCGCCAGGCTGCGCCGCTGCCGTCGGGCTCGACCTCCCAGCCGAGGGCGTCGAGCCCCTCTTCGCCGTCGAAGCCCTCCTCCCACACCGCGAAGGGGCCGGTGACGGTCTCCACGGTGCAGCTGAATTCGGCACAGCCCGCCCGCTGGCACAGAGCTGCCTCCGGGCAGTCCGAGAGAGCGTCGCAGCAGCCTTGCGTCGAGCGAGGCTCGAAGTGGCAGTGCCCGAGGACGCAGGAGCCGGCCAGGCAGGCGTTGGACGAGGCGCACTCCGCGCCGGCGCCGCACTCGGGGGAGTCGGCGGCCACGCAGCGGCCGTCTTCGCAGTCCTCGAAGGTAGCCTCGTCGCCGTCGTCGCAGTCGCGCCCGACCTCGCAGCAGCCCGCGGCCCCGCTCGCCGTGTAGGTGCAGCGGCCCTCGACGCACGCCTGGCCGGTGCAGGGATCGTGGTCCTCGCACTCCAAGTCTACCTGGCAGGCGCACTCCGGCCCGTCCCCGCGTGGGTGCAGGCAGGAGTGGTCGCGGCAGCGGTCGGCGGTGCAGTCGTCGCGGTCGTCGCAGTCCTCGTCGTCGAGGCAGCAGAAGTTGTCGCGGCGCGTGAAGGTGCACCGCCCGACCTGGCAGCGATCGATGGTGCAGTCGACGCCGTCGGAGCACTCGTCGTCCTTCGAGCAGCAGCCTTCTATGGGCCGGTGCTCGCACTCGTAGTCCACGCACAGGTCCTCGGTGCAGTGCTCGAAGTCCTGGCAGTGAAGGGCCGCGGCGCACTCCACCTCGAGGCAGCGCCGGTCGTCCGCGGCACACTCCACGCAGCGCCCCGCCTCCTCGTCACAGCGCCAGAGCGGGCCACGGTCCGCGCAGTCCTCATCGCCCTCGCACTGCCGGCTCCGGCAGGTGCCCCGCACGCAGAAGGCGCTCCCGCACTCGTCGTCTGTCGTGCAAGCCCGCGGGCCTGAGTCCACGACGACGTCCTCCACGTCGCCTTTCGCGCCGTCACCGGCGCCGGGAGAGGCGGCGTCCGCTCCACCGATCGGCTCGGAGACGGACACGCAGCAGGTGAGCGCGAAGGGAATCAGGGCGGCGAGCAGGGGTCGGGAGCTCATCGCGCCACTATGGCACATCGGATACGCCGCAGCGCCCGCGCGACGGGTCTCGGCAGGGCTCGCGAGCCTGCGGGCACGAATCGGGACGGGCCGTTCCCCTACGCGCCACTCCCCGGAACGCCTGCCGCGGCCACCGATGCGCTCAGAGCTCGGAGGTGACCTCGTAGAGATCGGATTCGGGCGGCGTGTCCAGCTGCGAGGCGAAAGGCTCCGCGAGGCCGAAGGCGCGCTGCATGAAGGGCAGCACGAAGGAGGCGGTGATGCCGAGCTGTTCGTGGCGGGTGATCTGCGGCTGGCCGTCGAAGGCGTAGTAGACCTTGTGGTCGGCGAAGCTCCCGTGGTTGGCGCCGGGGATCCAGACCTTCCAGCGCGGCGGCGGCTGGCGCTCGTAGGCGTCGTGGGTGAAAGCCGGGAAGCTCTGGCCGTCCTTGCCCGCGCCGACGACGAGGAAGGCGCCGGGGACGACGCTCCCTTCGTCGTGGGGGCCGAGGAAGATCGCGCCGACCGTCGCCGCCGAGAGATCGGCGTGGGCGTCGAGCGTGTTCTGGGTGCGCGCGCAGCCCCGCGAGTGGGCGACCCAGGCCATGTCGTCGGTCGTGGTGACGCCGGTCAGGGCAGGGTGCAGGTCGGCCAGCGAGAGCCCGCGGACCTGGGCGGCCAGCCCCGCGATCTGCTCCACGACCTGCGCGCTGTACTCGTTGTTCGACTCGGTCGCCGGGAGCACGGACACGAAGCCCCACGTCGCGAGGAGCTGCGCGGCGTACTCGAACATCAGGTGCACGGCTCCGTTTCCGTGGAGCATCATCACCAGGGGCCGGGTGCCCGGCTGGGCTGGTCGTCGCACGGACCCGCACCGCGCGGGGTAGTAGATGCGCGCTCTCAGCGTGCTGATGTCGAGGTAGCCTGCCGCGTAGGGTCCCGAGTCGAGCGGCTCCCATCCGTCGGCCCCGCTCGCGGCGGGGGTGCTGCCGTCGCAGCCCAGCACGCCGCCCGCGGACCTCACGAAGGGGGTCGGGGAGATCAGCGTGGCGCCGCCTTCGGCTCTCACGACGATCGCGCCGTCGCCGGCCGTGGCCGGGATCGTGGCCACGATCCGGTTCTCGTCGACCTGGATTCCGCTGAAGCTCCCGAGGGAGGCGCCGCCGATGGTGACGGAGACGGAGAAGTGCCCGAGCAGGCTGCCGTAGAAGCGCTCTCCGTCGATCACGAGGCTGTCCCCGGCGTCACCGGCAGGTGGGTAGAAGGACAAGATGCGTGGGGTAGTCGCCTTCCAGCTCTCCCGCGTCTCGCAGCGCCCGAGGGTGAGGTTGCACAGCTCGTCTGTCTCGCACGCCGCCAGGGAAGCGCAGGGGAGCGGCACGGGAGGAGTCACCTCCTCCGTGTCTGTGGCGTCCTCGGCGCCCGGGTCCGCAGCGTCGTCCGTCGGGACCTCCGAGTCTGCTCCTTCCGCTCCGTCCGACGCCTCGTCGGCGCCGGGATCCGCGACCTCCGTGCCGGCGTCCTCAACCCCGGCATCACCC
>CAZQPP010000041.1:5291-26993 GCA_964594295.1 uncultured Myxococcales bacterium
TCTCGGGTCGAGGCGAGGTGTCCTGCGGAGCGAGCTCGCCGGAGTCGCCGAGCCCCGCGTCAGCCCCGGCGTCCGTGCCGGCCCCAACCCCACCGCCTGACGCGTCGCCGCGGCCCACGCAGACGCCCGCGAGGCACCGATCGGAGCCCGGGCAGTCGAAGTGGGTCTTGCACTCTGCTCCGCCCGTGCCTCCGTCCTCTCCCGACGAGCACCCGAGAACGAGCGCCAGGGCGAGCACGCCACACGACAGCAATCGGTTCATGTGCGCACCCTGCCACCCATCGGATCCCACAGCAAGGCTCGGCCCGCGCTCGCAGACTTCACTCCGCTGCTTGCCAGGCGGGCCCCGAAGCAAGCACGATCGGGCCCCTTAGTCAGTCGAGACGCCGGTGAGCGATCTGCACCAACGGCTCCGCGAGAGGAGCGCCGAGAGAGAGCTGGAGGCCCGGCTGGGTCTCTTCGACGCGACCACCATGGGCGTCGGCGCGCTGATGGGCGCCGGGCTCTACGTGCTCGTCGGCATCGCCGCGGCCGAGGCCGGGCCGTCGCTCTGGGCTGCCTACCTCGCGTGCGGTGTGCTCACGCTGCTGTCGGTGTGGATGTACGGCGACCTCGCCGCGCGCCTGCCCGTCGCGGGCGGAGGCTACATCTATGCCTACCGCACGCTCGGGAGCTTCTGGGGCTTCATGGTGGGCTGGAACCTGGCGGTGGGCAGCGTCTTCGCGTGCGCCCTCTACGCCATCGGCTTCGCCTGGTACTTCGGCTCCTTCCTGCCGGAGGCGTGGGCCGGGCCGGTGCTGCAGCGCGCGCTCTCGGCCGGGATCGCGGTCGGGCTCACGGCGCTGGCGCTGCGCGGTGGGCGCGGCGGCGTGCGCGCGCAGCGCTGGTTCACCTGGAGCAACGTGGCCGTGGTCCTGGTCCTCGCGCTCGCCGCCCTCACGGTGGCCCGCGGGGAGAACTTCAGCCCGGCCCTCCCGAACGGCATGGCGGGCATCGGCGGCGCCATCTCCCTCGTCTACCTGTCGTTCTTCGGCTACCAGCTGATCGCCAACTCGGCCGAGGAGGTGCGCGACGCTCCGCGCACGGTCCCGCGGGCGATGCTGCTGGCTATGCTCGTGGCCATGGGGTGCTACGTCTTCACGGCGGCGGCGGCGGTCGCCGCGGTACCGTGGACCGAGCTGGCCGAGAGCGAAGCGCCGCTTGTGCTCGTGGCCGGACGCGCGCTGGGGGTGTTCGGCACGGTCCTGGTCGGCGTAGGCGGCGTGCTCGCCTCCCTCGGCGCCCTCAACAGCACGCTGGTCGCCCAGAGCCGCCAGATCTACGCCATGGGCCGCGACCGGATGCTCCCGGCGCTGCTCGGGGAGGTCAACGAGGGTCGCGGCGTCCCGGTCGCTGCGACCCTGGCGGGGGCGGCCGCCGTGATGGTCGTGGTGCTGATGGGCGACCCGGCCTTCATCGCCCGAGCCGCCAACTTCGCGCTGATCTTCTCGATGATGCCGCTGTCGGTGGCGCTGCACCGGCTCTTCGCCGAGCGCCGGGAAGCCGGGGAGGCGGTGGCGCTGTGGCGGCGTCTCGTGCCGTGGGCCGCCCTCGTGGCGAACGCCGCCCTGCTGATGACCCTTGACTTCGCCTCGCTCACCTTCGGCGGCACCCTCGTGGCCGCCGGCTGCCTGGCCTTCTTCACCTACTCGCACAGCTCCGAGCGGCGCGGCCAGGCCGGCCTCTCGGTGGCCCTCGCCAAGCGCGACCGGCTCGACCTGCCGTGGCTGCGCCGGGGCGACCGTGTGCTGGTGCCGGTGGCCAACCCTGAGACCCAGGGCTGCCTGATGTCGATCTCGCAGGGCCTGCTCCCGCCCACCGGCGGCGAGGTCGTGGCGCTGAGCGTGGTGGAGGCGGCCGACGGTGTCAGCTACCGCCAGACCCTCCAGCAGAGCGAGCTGACCGGTCCCGCCGTGCTCGCGATGGAGCGCATGCTGGTCCTCGGCGACGAGCTCGGCGTGACGGTGCAGCCCCTCGTGAGGGCTGCGCGGGACCTCGCCGAGGGCATCTCCCACGCCGCGGCCGAGGAGGCCTGCCGGGTGGTCGTGATGGGCTGGAGCGCCGCAGACGAGGCGAGCCCGTCGTCCCTGCTCGAGGCTGTGATGGAGCGTACGCGCAGCGACTTCGTCTTCGTGGCCAGCCGCCGCAAGGGGCCGCTCAAGAGAGTCGGCGTGCCCCTCGCCTCGGCGCGCAACCTCGATCTCATGGGCAAGGTCGCGGCGGCGCTCGCCGCGGACCAGGACGGCGAGATCGTCTACCTGACCGTGGTCCCGCGGCACTTCGAGATAGGCGACATGCAGCAGGCCCGCTACGCCCAGATCCAGGCCATGACGCGCCACTCCTTCCTCCTGCCGTGGCGCAGCGAGCTCATCCGCTCGGACAACCCCTACGAGGCCATCTTGGAGCGATCGCGGTCGCTGGACGCGCTGGTCATCGGCTCCGCCGCCGCCGACCCCTGGCAGCGCTGCGGGGTGGGCGCCTTCTCCTCCATGTTGGCCAACAACGCGGACTGCTCGGTCGTCGTGGTGCGCACGGCGGTCTCGCTGGAGCGCGTGCTGCCGACCGAGCTCGGCTCCCTGCGGCAGCTCGCCGACTCCACCTTGCGCCCGCCTCAGCCCCGAGGGTAGTCGCGCCTCCCGTCGCGGCGGCTACGAGCCCGTCGCCATCGGGGTCGGCATCAACACGGGCATGCTGATGCTCGGCCTCATCGGCGAGGCCGAGCGCATGGAGGAGACGGTCATCGGCGACGCGCTCAACCTCGCCTCGCGGGTCGAGGGCCTCACCAAGACCTACGGGGCGCCCGTCGTCATCACCCAGAACACCCTCGCGCGCCTGACGGACTGCGGCCGCTACCAGATCCGCTTCCTCGACTGGGTCAAGGTCAAGGGCAAGAACAACGCGGTGCCGATCTACGGGATTGCCGACTCCGACCCGGCGGAGGTGCGCGAGGCCAAGGCCCGCACCCTGGCCTCCTTCAGCGAAGCCGTCGCCCGCTTCAGCCTCCGGGATCGAAGCGATAGCCGACGCCGTGGACGGTCACCAGGTGCCGCGGCGACGCGGGGTCTTCTTCGAGCTTCGCACGCAGCTGCCGGATGAAGTTGTCGACGGTGCGCTCGGTGCCCTCATAGTCGAAGCCCCACACGTGCCGCAGGAGCTGCTCCCGGTCGAAGGCGCGGCCCGGGTGGCGCACCAGCCACAGCAGCAGGTCGAGCTCGCGGGTGGTCAGGCGAAGGGCGCGGCCGGCGCGCGAGACCTCTCGCCTGCCGGGCAGGATGCGCACCGATCCGAAGGCGAGCACCTCCTCCTCGAGGTGCCCGCGCTCGCGCCGGCTGCGGCGGAGCGCCGCCTCGACCCGCGCCAGCAGCTCCTTGAGGCCGAAGGGCTTGGCGACGTAGTCGTCCGCCCCGAGGCGCAGGCCGCGCACCTTGTCCGGCTCGGTCCCGCGCGCCGACAGGATGATCACCGGCGTGAAGATCTCGGCCTGGCGAAGGGCCTCGAGCACCTCCCAGCCGCTCATCTCGGGCAGCATGAGGTCCAGGATCACCAGGTCGGGGCGCTCGTCGCACGCGAGCTGAAGACCCGTGGCGCCGTCCTCCGCCAGCAGCACCCGGTAGCCCTCGTAGCGCAGGTTGTGGGCGAGCCCAGAGGACAGGGCGCGATCGTCCTCGACGACCAGGACGGACGCCGGCTCGGGCACGTGCTCGCGATCAGGCATCGAGCGGCTCTCACGGCCCCGCGGCCGCCGGCAGCCGGAGGCTGAAGGTGCAGCCGCCGCCGGGGGTCTCGTCGAGGTGGACCGTTCCCCCCGAGCGGCTCGCGAGCACACGCACGATGGAGAGACCGATGCCCAGCCCGGGTAGATCGCCGTCGGTCGCCGCCTTGCCCCGGTAGAAGCGGCAGAAGACCTGCTCGCGCTCGGCGGGGTCGATGCCCGGGCCGTGGTCTCTGACCAGCACCGACAGGTCGCCGTCGAGCTCCCTGACCTCCACCTCGACGGGGGTGCTCGAGCCGCCGTGAACCAGGGCGTTGTAGACGAGGTTTCGCAGCGCCTCCTCGAAGCCCGAGGGGTCCACCGCCACCTCGGGGAGCGGCCGGCTGATCTCCAGCGAGATGCGGTCCGTGTACGCCGGGTGCTCCATGAGCGGACGCAGCGCGCCACGTACGAGCGGCTCCGCCGTCACGAGGGCGCGCTCGCCGTCGACGTAGCGGCCCGACACGCGCCTGAGCTCCAGGAGCTGGGAGACCAGGGCCTCGAGGCGCGCCGCCTCGCGGTCGAGGGTCTGGAGGCAAGACGCCGTCTCCTCCTCGCTCCGCACGCGCCCGAAGCGCAGCGTGTCCACGTAGAGGCGGATGGCGGCCAGGGGAGTCTTCAGCTCGTGGGAGGCGTGGGCGACCAGCTCCTCGCGGGCCTGGATCAACGTGTTCTGGCGGATGAGCAGGACCAGGCAGGTGGTCGCCCCGGCCAGGGTGAAGACCCCGAAGCAGACCGTGAGCACCCCGAGGGTGATGTCCTGGGGCAGGCTCCACATGGCCAGGATCACGATGCCCACGATGGCCGTCGCGACCGCCGGCAGCAGCACTGCGCTCAGCAAGAGCCAGGGGATGCTGCGAAAGAGGATGGGCCTCAGTGCCACGCGGGAGCTCCACTGCGTTGCACGCCGGACCGGCGCTCGGGGTCCGGCACTGGATAACAGGTCGCGCTCGAGCGCAAGCTCGCCCTCGGGGCGTCGCGCGATGCGCCGAGGCTACAGGGCGCGGGCGGGGCTGCTGGGGTGGCTGGGCCCCCATCTCTCCCGGTCGCGGTCGGCGGTTTTTGTGGGGTGGCTGGACCCCGCCAGCGACGTCTCTTGGGCTGGAATTCGGCGTACGGGAGAGTGGCACGGGTCCTGCTAGCGGTTTTTTTTGGACTCCAGACCCGAACCTGCGATGAGCTTCTTGGCCACTCGTAGCAACGACATCACCCACCCAGATCGCCTCGTCCAGCGCGCGCAGCGCTCCTGTGCGGGCCGACCGCTGGATGACCGTCGAGCTGCGCGTGACCAAGCGCGGGCACGTCTACAAGGAGGGCGTGCAGACCATCCGCCGCTTCAACGTGCAGGTGCGGGACCAGGCGAAACCCGGCGGGGCGCCGACCGGGGCGCACACCCCGAGCGAGTGGCTCGGCTGGCTGCTCGAGACCCTCGGCGGCGGCGTCGCTCCGGACATGGAGCCGCATATCCCGCTGCCGTCTCCGCCGGCCGTCGACGACCTGCTGCACGAGCCCGGCCGACCGGAGCAGATCGGCCTGAGCACGGAGCAGCCCGGCCAGGATGTCCACACACCGCAGCACCCCGGGCAGGGCGCGGACTCGCCCGGCCACGACCCGCACAACCCGGCCGGACCCGACATCCACCCCGACTCGCCCCACCACGACCCACATCAGGCCGAGCCGCAGGGCCCCGGCCTCGACGACCCGATACACGACCTGCACCCGCTGCCGCTTCCGGCGCCCCCGTCCTGGATGCCGCCGGCCTACGAGCCGGTGCCGGTGCCCGTGTGGGAGCCGCCCAAGGCGCCGCCCCCTCCGGCAAACCTGGAGTCGGAGATGCGCCGGGCGCTTCGACGGCGGGCGCGCGCGTTGCGGTGTGGTCGGCGGGCTGGCGACCTGCCTGCTGTCAGGCTGTGAGGAAGGTTTCGAGCGGGTAGCACCCGATCGCTGCGTGCCGGAGGGCCAGGGCCAGTGCCTGCGCTGCAATGACGACACCGACTGCGAGCCCTGGCTGAGCTGCCGCTCCGTCGGCGTCGCGCGATTCTGCGTGCTCCCCTGCGACGGGCCGGAGGCGTGCCGCGCCGCCGCTCGCTGCCGCGAGCCGGCGCCTGGGGAGGAGCCGGTCTGCCTCGAGGCTACGGGCGGTTGCGATCGCGGGAGCTGCGCGGTGCACGAGGACTGCGAGGATCTCGACCCCTGCACCGACGATCGCTGCGAGCGGGGCCGCTGCGAGCACCCGCCCACCGACTGTGACGACGGCGACCCCTGCACCGAGGACGCCTGCGTGCCTGGCTCCGGCTGCCGATTCACCCCGCGCGACGACCACTGCGACGACGGCGATCCCTGAACCGACGACGCCTGCACGGCCTCGGGATGCACCCACTACCTGAACCCGCGCTGCTGCGGCGGCGGCCTGTGCGCCCGGGGCCAGGTCTGCGTGCAGTACAGCGGCGGGCCGCCCTTCTGCGCCAAGGCCTGCGACTCCGGCAGCGACTGCCCCGAGAGCTGCTGCTGCCTGAGCTCACACCGCCCCCATTGCCTGCCCGACTCGTACCAGGACTACTGCTGCGGCGAGGCGGAGTACTGGGGCGGCCCCGGCTGCGGCCACCAGAACGAGGACATCTGCGTCGACTACGGCTTCTCGCTCGGCATGATCTGCGAGGAGACGTGCTCGAGCGACGCCGACTGCCCCGAGACCTGCTGCGGGACCACGACCCGGGGCGGCCGCTTCTGCGTCGATCCTCGCGCGGCCGCCGACTACTGCGAATGACGCCGGCACGCCATATGGGCGCCAGGGCCGGTGGCAAGGGATGGCTCGCCGCGATCGTCGTGCCCGTGATCGCCGTGTTCCTCTGGGGCTGCGGCGACATCAACGTCGCGGGTTTCGTGACCGGGGACACCGGCGTGTGGTTCCGTGCCGGCGACGACGCGCGCGCCGGTGACGCGACCGGCAGGGAGGCGGACGCAGCAGAATCCGAAGGCGGCGCGGTCGACGCGACCGGCACAGCCGTGGACGCCGACGCCTCCAACGATGGCGAGGCCGACGCGATCCCGGACGCGGACGGCCACTCGGCCGCCGCCGCAGCGCAAGCAGAAGACGGCGCCGGCGTGCCCCGGGGTGATGCGGGGCGCGACGGCGCGACGAGCGACTGCGACGGCTGCAGCGGTTCTCTCTGCACCTCGGACGAGGACTGCGACGGGCTGACCGACGAGGCTCCCGAGAGCCCGGTCTGCGGCGACGGGTGCTGCCATGGCGGGGAGGACCCCCCGGCCTGCCCCGAGGACTGCCCGGGCACGTGCGGCGACGGCCACTGTCACCCCGAGGAGGGGAGCCCGCGCTGCCCGGAGGACTGCGGCAGCGACTGCGGGGACGGCGCGTGCAACGGCGAGGAGAGCTCTGCAGATTGCGCGGAGGACTGTGGCGCACGCTGCGGCGACGGGGCCTGCAACGGGAACGAGGACAGCGCCGTCTGTCACCTCGACTGCGGCGCCATCTGCGGTGACGGCGCCTGCAACGGCGGCGAGGACGCCCGCTCCTGCCCGGCCGACTGCTCCTGAGTTGATGCCCCGGGGGCGATGCGTCGGACACCCGGACCGGGAAAAGGACCAGGAAAGAAGGCGCCTAGGGCGTTGGCGTGGTAGGCGGGTTCTTGCAGCGGAACTGCGCCTTGTCGAGGCCCGGGCGCGGCCAGCAGAGGATGTTGACGCAGTAGGTGCAGTCGGCGCCGATGGTGTTCGGCCAGCGCTGGCAGGTCAGCCCGCAGTTGAACTTCCCTCTCGGCGTCGTGCACGTGGGGGAGTCGGTCGGTGCGCCGGGGTTGGAGGTGTAGCAGGCCGGGTGCACGGTGTGGCAGTGGCTCGGGCCCACCTTCTTGCAGGAGTTGCCGCAGGAGTCCTTGCCCCAGGTCGTGGTCTTGCAGGGCGCCGGCGCGGCGTTACAGGGGAGGTTGCCCGGCGAGGGCTTGGGCGTGCAGGTCTGGGGCTTGCCGCCGACGCAGGCGGCGACCGTGTTCGCGCAGGGCCCGGTGCCGCAGCTCCTCACGCCGAGGTCCTCGTCGATGGAGCCGTCGCAGTCGTTGTCCGCTCCGTCGCAGACCTCTCGGGTGCTGTTGGGCAGCGGGACGCACTGCTGGGGCCGGCCGTCGAGGCAGCTCGGCACGGAGTTGCGGCACGGTCCCTCGCCGCAGGTGAGCTGGGGCTGGCCCTCGTCGGTCTGCCCGTCGCAGTCGTTGTCCCTGCCGTCGCAGGTCTCGGCCGTGGCGACGTCGAGCGGGACGCACTGCTGGGGTACGCCGCCTTTGCACTCGGTGATCGTGTGCCGGCACTCGCCCTTGCCGCAGGTGACCTCACACGGGCGGCACTCACCGTCCGCGCAGTGCCCGGTGCCGGGACCGCCGCCGATGTCGCAGGGCGCGGTGTTCGCCTCGTAGACGCACCCGAGCGTCGGATCACAGCTGTCGTCCGTGCAGGGGTTGCCGTCGTCGCAGGCCAGCGGGGTACCCGGCGAGCACGACCCGCCCCGGCAGGTCTCCTGCCCGTTGCAGAGGTCGCCGTCGATGCACTGTGCGCCGTCTTCGCGCGGCACGTGGAAGCAGCCGTCGAGGGGGTGGCAGTCGTCGACGGTGCAGGGGTTGCCGTCGTCGCAGTCACCCACCGGGCAGCACTCGGGATCGATCGCTCCTTTGCACTCGCCGGTAGCCGTGCACTTCTCGTCGTAGGTGCACACGGCCACGTCGGTGCAGCTCGATCCCACGGGCTTGAGCTGGGGCTGGCAGGACTGGGTGGTGGGGCTCGTCCGGCGGCAGACGTTCTCCACACACTGCTCGTCGCTCGGCACGCACAGCCTCGGCGTCTCGGAGACGCACACGCCGCCCCTGCAGTGGTCGAGCTGGGTGCACCAATCCCCGTCGTCGCAGGAAATGCCGTCGGAGCTTGGTGGGTCGCTGCAGAGCCCGGTCGCCGGGTCGCAGGTGCCCACGTCGTGGCATTGATCGCTCGCGCTGCAGACCACCGGGTCGCCGCCCGCGCAGGCCCCGCCGGCGCACACGTCGCGTCGTGTGCAGGCGTCCGCATCGTCGCAAGGGGCCTCGTTGTTGGTGTGAAGGCAGCCGGCTGCCGGATCGCAGCTGTCGTCGGTGCAGGGGTTGTCGTCGTCGCAGCTCACGGTCGCGCCCCCGCACACACCGCCCGCGCACGTGGAGTCCTTCGTGCAGGCGTCCTCGTCGTCGCAGAGGGCGCCGTCGGCCTGGGCCGGATCGCTGCACAGACCGGTCTCGGGGTCGCAGACGCCGGCGACGTGGCACTGATCGCTCGCGGTGCAGACCTTGGGGTTCTCGCCCTTGCAGGCGCCGCCGAGGCAGGTGTCGGTCAGGGTGCAGGCGTCGCCGTCGTCGCAGGGCGAGCCGTTCAGCTTGCGGGGGTCGCTGCAGAGCCCCGTCTCCGGATCGCAGGCGCCGGCGAGGTGGCACTGGTCCGAGGCGGTGCAGACGTCCGTGGTGCCAGACACGCATACCCCTCCGAGGCAGGTGTCCCCGCGGGTGCAGGGGTTGTCGTCCTCGCAGATCTCGCCGTCGGTGTCGGTGCTCTGCTCACACCGGCCTGTGTCGGGGTTGCAGGCCGTGCGCGTGCACACGTCTTCGTCTTCTCCGGTGGTGTCGCACTCCACGATCGTCTCCTCGTCGAAGACGCAGCGCCACAAGGAGGGGTTGACGTCGGTGCTGTCGCAGCCCGAGTAGCCGTTGCAGAGGTCCCCGTCGTCCTCGCAGTCCGCGTCCGAGCGGCAGCAGCCTTCGATGCTCACGGCCGTACATTGCCCGCCAAGGCAGATGTCCCCGTAGGTGCAGGCGTTGTCGTCGTCGCACTTCGTGGCGTCCGGGGCAGGGATGTGCTCGCAGGTCTCCCGGTCGCCGTCGCACACGTCCTCCGTGCAGGGGTTGTCGTCGTCGCAGGCGCCCTCGTCGGTCTCACCGTCCCCGTCCTCGTCGAGGCCGTTGCAGACCTCATCGGGGAGCGGGCAGTCCCCCACGCACCTCGCGACCTCGTAGATGTGGCCGCAGGCGCTGCACACGCCGTCCCCGCAGTAGCCGCAGTCCACGGGGCAGCTCAGGAAGTCCTCCTCCGGCTGGCAGATGCAGTTCCCGCACGCGGCGCCGCAGTCCGTGGGGCAGCCTTCGGGGCCTCCGTCGGTGGGCTCGCAGATGGCGTTGCCGCAGGCGAAGCGCTTGCAGTCCTCGACGCAGGAGGCCGGGCTCTCGCCGCGGTCGCAGACGCCGTTCCCGCAGGCCGTGCCGCAGTCGGAGGGGCAGGTCTCCGGGTCTTCTCCGCAGGCGTAGCCGAGGCAGCGACCGTCGCCGCAGCCGCCGCAGCAGTCCTCCGGGCAGGCCTTCGGGTTCTCTCCGGGCGAGCAGAGATCGTCTCCGCAGGCGGCAGGGCAGTCGGCGAGGCAGGTCCTCGCGTCCTCACCGCCGGCTCCCACGCACTTGCCGTCGCCGCAGGCGCACAGGGGGCCGAGGCCGTCGTCGATCGTGCCGTCGCAGTCGTTGTCGAGCTGGTCGCAGACCTCCTCCGCGGCCACCGGCGCCGTGCAGATGTCCCAGCCCTTCAGGCCTCGGCAGGTCCGCGTGCCGGAGCAGGTGCCGTGCTCGTTCTCGCGCGTGCACGCCTCCTCGCTGCCCTTCACCGCGGGCGCGCAGCAGCCCTGCCCCAGCCTGGGCACGCAGAACCAGCCTGCGCCCGGGCCCGGCCGAAGGGACAGGGACAGGCAGGTGAAGCCCGTGGGGCAGGGCTCACCGAGGCCCTCGCAGGTGAACAGGCAGGTGCCGGCCTCCGGCCCGGTGGCCGCGCACTCCGAGATCTCCCCGCAGTCGCTCCGCTCCTGGCAGGGCTGGCAGACGACAGCGTGGTCCGGCATGCAGACCGAGGACTGGTCGACACCTCCGCCGAGCCTGACGAGCTGGCAGCTCCAGCCCTTCGGGCAGTAGTCGACGCAGTCTGCGCTGCAGACGCTGCCGTCGGGCCCGGCGACGCACCAACCCTCGGGGCAGTCCCCGTGCTCGACGCACGGCCGCCCGAAGCGCGGGCCCCCAAAAGAAGGGGTCACGGTACCCCGGCCCTCGTCCTCTCCACCGACGTCGAAGCGGTAGGGCCTGGAGTCGTTTCCGGGGTCCTTCGAGCCTGGATCGGCGACCCGCGAGGTCCCAACGTCACCGCCCACCACGGTCCAGTTGTTGGCGTTGGTCTCGCCCTGGTCGCCGCTGCAACAGGAGAGCGCGACCGTCAGCACGCCGACGGTCGCGGTCAGAAAGGTACGCGGAATCCTGGCTCTCACGTCACATGCAGCGTAGTTCGCCGCACTCGCCACCGCAACAAACGTGCCGGGCCTGCAGACCCGCCACCCCTTGAGCAGAACGCCGATGGATAGTAGTGGGGCTCGACGCGTTCTCGGCTCCAACCGAGCCGGATCGCCCGGGTCCCCATCAAACGGCTTTGCAAAAATGCAGACTCTCTCCATCGACATCGGCGGCAACGGCATCAAGATGCTGGTGCTCGACGCCGAGGGCAACCCCACCACCGCGCGGCACCGCATGCTCACGCCCAAGCCGGCCGTGCCGGAGGCCGTGATCGGCGTGATCGCCCAGATGATCGAGGCGCAAGATGACTTCGACCGTGTGTCGGTCGGCTTCCCCGGGGTCGTGAAGAGGGGCGTCATCTACACCGCGCCGAACCTCGGGACCGAGCCCTGGGTGGGCTTCGACATGGCCTCTGCCCTGCAAGATCTCACCGGCAAGCCGGCCCGCGTCGTCAACGACGCCGACCTCCAGGGCTTCGGCGTCATCGAGGGCAGGGGCACCGAGATGGTGCTCACCCTCGGCACCGGCATGGGCTGCTCCGTCTATGTCGACGGGCGCCTGCTGCCGAACCTCGAGCTCGGCCACCAGCCCTACTACAAGAACGGCCGGACCTACGAGGAGCGCATCTGCGACGCGGAGCGCAAGAGGATCGGCAAGAAGCGCTGGAACCGCCGCCTCCAGGGCATCCTCGCCCAGCTCGAGCCCATCTGGAACTTCGACCACCTGCACATCGGCGGGGGCACCGCCAAGAAGATCACCTTCGAGCTGCCGCCGAAGACCTCGATCTTCGTCAACGAGCAGGGGCTGCGCGGGGGCGCGAGGCTCTGGGAGGTGTAGCCGGAGGGGGGGAGCAGGAGGACGGGGCGCGCTCCAAAAGCACAAGGGCCCGCCCGGAGGCGGGCCCTTGCAGGGTAGGGTAGGGGACGTCTCTGGCGCCGAGTCGGGCGGCTATGGGCGGGCGTCTGGGGGCACGTCCTTCCATGTTGCAAAGGACTTGATGGTCGGATCCAGAGTCCCGACCTTTCCGGTCAGCCAATGGTCCGGCACGCCGGACCTTCCGCCCGCCGCCCCCTCGTAGATCTTCGGGGGCCCGGGCGGTGGCGATCCGTTGAGCTCCTCGGGCAGCTCTGCATGGTCGCCGAGCTCCTGGCTGGTGGGCTGGACCTGGTGCAACGACAACAGCTCGGTCGCCGGCTCCTCAGGCTCGGGGACGTCGTCGACCTGCTGCGGCCGAGGCCGCGCCGGCGTGCCCGAGGACGGCACCAACCGCGTCTTACGGAAGCGCGGCCGCTTCGAGCCGCGGATGGCCTCTTTGCGATATGCCGCCATGTTCAGCTCGTCGGCCTTGCCGCCGGCCGCCACGTAGTTGCGGCAGGACTGGCCGTGGCCGGCCTCGCAGCGCTCCTTGTGCCTGGCGAGAGGAGTGTTCACCCTGGCCGAGAGGTCGCCTCGGAGCATGTCGTGGGTGCGCTCCTTGGCCATGGTCCGCTGCAGCAGGATGATAGCCTTCCAGGCCTCGTAGTTGGCGGTGATGGTCAGGTTGACCAGGGCTCCGGTGGCCATGCCGCCCGACTTCGCGATGTTGACGACGGTCTCCAGCTTGCCCGCCACGTCGATCCACTCGTCGACGAAGCGGTTGCCCTCGGCCTTCGCCATGATCTGCACCGTGGCCAGCGCCACCCCGATGATGTTCTTCGCCTTCACTGCGTCTCCGTCAACGTTCTCCAGCACCGTCTTGACGTAGTCGAACACGTCCTTGCCCGTGACCTCGCCGTTCTTGGGCTGGTCGGCGTGGCCCGTCGGGTCCACGTAGCGGATGGGGTTGCCGAGCACGTAGGCGAAGCGGTTGTAGCCCTGCGGGTCGAGGCCGCCGTGCGGGATCATCGGGTCGGCCGTCAGGAAGCGGCCGCTGATGGGGTCGTAATGACGAGCGCCGAAGTCGATGAGCCCGGTGTCGGCGTCCCGCTCCTTGCCGGTGAACGAGCGCGTTACCTGGTCGAGGCCGACGCTGGCCCGCTCCACGACGCTGCCGTAGGGGCGATGGACGTAGCGGGCGAGCACGGAGCCGCGCTCGTCGGTGATCACGGAGGCCGAGCCGAGGTGGTTCGGGAGGATGAGGCGCATGCCCTGGGGCACGCCGTGGCTCGTGTCGCCGGACATGCGCGTCCCGGCGGCCCTGGTCACCTCTCGTGCGGTCGGCTGGCGTGCGATGGACGGGCCGTCGGTGATGACCGCCAGCGTCCCGCCCGGGCCAGAGATGCGCTTGGTGACAGAGAAGATGCCGCGGCGCGACGAGTGCTCGCGCAGCTCGAAGCCGTCGCCGAGGCTCCAGGTCGTGGTGCGCGTGCGGTCGGCGTGCACCACAGTCTTGCGCAGGCGGACGCCCGAGGCGAGGTAGTCCATGGTGGCTACCAGGCGGCCGTCCTGGTGCACGCGGCGGAGGCGGTTGCCGTCGTCGTAGCCGTAGCGGAAGGTCCGGCCGGAGGCGTCGTCGGCGAACGAGGTGCGTCGTCCGGCGAGGTCGTGGGTGGCCACGAAGCCCGCGCCTTTGCCGACGCCCTTGACGCAGCGGCCGCCGTCGCAGTCGCTGTAGAAGAGCGAGGTGTCGGCCTTGACGGTGAGGTTGCCGAGCGAGTCGAAGCGGTAGATGCGCTTCCCTTCGGTGGGGGACCAGGCCGACATGAGCCGGTCCAGGTCGTCGTAGCCGAAGGCCTGAGACTCGTCGGTGTTGACGCCGCCGACGGTGCGGCTGCGCTTGGGGCGCAGATCCTCGATGCGCGTCACGTTGCCGACCGCGTCGTAGCTGTAGCGGTAGCTCTGCAGCACCGCGCCGGTCGTGTTCGTGGTCTGCAGGGTGTAGAGGCGGAAGTCGTCGTCGTAGCGGAAGCTCGTGACGGCGGCGAGTCGCCCGCGCACGGTGTCGAAGAGCTCCTTGCGCTGGGGCTGCCCCGTGCCCAGGAAGTCCGAGTAGCGGGCGAGCAGCTCACCGTCGAGGTGGACCTCGAGGAGGTGGCCGAGGGCGTCGTACTCGAAGCCTTCCTCGGTGGCGTCGGGGAAGCGGTGGAGCACCAGGCGGTTGGCGTGATCGTAGACGTACTCGTGGGTGAACGAGCCCACCACTCCGTTGGGGTGGTAGGTCTTCGAGAGCAGGTTGCCCCGCTCGTCGTAGGCGTCGTAGCGGACGATGCCCGCGCCGTTGATCACGGCGCTGAGGCGCCCGACGCCGTTCGGGACGTTGGGATCGTCGTAGACGAAGGTCACCGAGTCGCTGGGGCTCGAGACGGTCTGCGGCCGGTCGAGCTCGTCGAAGCTGTACTCCGTGCGCACGCCGCGCTGGTCGACGGAAGCCGCGAGGCGACCGGCGTCGTCCCACTCGAAGGTGGTGGTGCCCGTGGCCCACTCGGTGCGGGAGCGAACGCGGCCCCAGGTGTCGTACTCGACGGTCACGGTGTCGCATGCGGATGAGGGGCAGGTAGCGGCGCCGCGGCCGGGGAGCTGCACGAGGATCACGCGGCCCGCGCCGTCGTGCACGAAGCTCGTCTGCTGGCCGGCGGCGTCGGTGATGGAGACGAGGCGCCCGCGGGCGTCGACGCTGCGGCTCGAGGTGCGGCCCTTGGCGTCGGTGAGGTGGCTGGTGGCTCCCTCGTAGTCGATCTCTGCGACGAGGCTCTGCAGCGCGCCGTTGTCGAAGCGGCGCTCGATGCGGGCGGGGCGGCCTGCGGCGTCGGTGGTGTGCTCGATCCAGTAGCGGCGGGTGCGGGGGCTCCAGCCCTGGTAGCAGGCGGGCGTGCTGCTGCGAGCGACGTAGAGGCCGTCACGGTAGAGGCCTTCGTTTATGACGCGCACCTCGCAGCTCCCGTGGCCGCGGGTGATCCGGTGGTTGGCGCGTCCGAGCCCGTCGAAGGCCTCGCTGAAGAAGGCCTCGTGGCCCTGGTCGTTGACGGTCAGGCGTGTCTCGGCGCGCTGCTGGTCGATGCTCGTGGCCCCCAGCGAGGCGTAGCTCCACTCGAGGTTGCCGCCGGAGAGCGGGATGGCGGCCGGCAGCGTGGCCCGCTCGGGGCGGCCGGGGCCGTCGAGCTCCAGGGTTGTCTGGTGGCCGTTGATGTCGGTGGCGCTCGTCACGCGGCCGGCCAGGTCGAAGTCGCGCGTGCTGGTGCGGCCCATGGGGCCGGTGGCGCTCGCGGTCCACGCGCCGAAGGTCGGGTCGTAGCCCACCGCGTGGACGCGCCCGAGGCCGTCTTGCATCTCGCTCAGCCGGCCGCGGCCGTCGTAGACGAAGCCCTGCATCGTGGTGACCCAGCGGGCGAGGCCCGCGGCGACCTCGGCGCTGCAGAAGCTCGCGTAGGTGGCGCATGAAGCAGCCGAGGCGTCGCGGAAGAGGACTCGCTGCACCTCGCGCAGGCGCGTCGGGTGGCCGGCGGCGTCCTGGTAGAGGTAGCGCCGCCAGTCGAGCAGCGTGTCGTACTGCATGGTGCGCCTGTGCTCCACGCGGCCGATGAGCCAGGTGTCGGGTGCGTCGAGGTTGCGGTACTCGGTGATGCCGACGAGGACGTCGCCGCCGGCGTCGTCGATGACCTGCGTGGGGTTGCCGAAGCGGTCGTGGATGTAGCCCGTGGTCGCCGAGTGCACGGGGTGGCCGAAGTCGAAGGTCTCGCGCGTGGAGGCTTGCACGAGCAGCCGCAGGTTCCCGTGCGGGCCGGCGACGGCGCCGTAGGCCGAGGTGCTGCGGCTCAGGAGGCGGTTCTCGCGTAGCGCGCAGTCGCCGCAGCCCTGTCCGTGGCCGGCGTAGGCGAGCCGCTCGTGGACGAGGCCGTCAAAGGGTGGGTCCATGCGGAAGAAGGTCTCGGAGAGCGCGCGAGTCTCCTCCTGCTCCACCTCGGCGTGCTCGAAGCCGAGGCTGCGGCGAGCCTCGAGCGCTCCCGCGACCCGCCGGCCGTTGTGGTAGCGGTAGAGGGTGGCGGTCCCCGGGAAGTTGGAGGGCTGGCCGGCGTCGGCGCGGAGGGTGATGCGGGTGGCGAGGTGGCGCGGTTGGGTGTCGGGGAGGCCGCATTCGTCGTGGCTGCCGGGGCCCTGGGCGCCGACGCAGGAGGTGGCGAAGACGTCGACGGCGCCGGGGTGGTCCACGGCGGAGGCGTACTCCACGGTGGTCCGGCCGCCGAAGCCGTTGCTGTCGGTCTCGAGCAGGTCCGGCGCCGCGGTGTCGCGGCTCATCATGAAGAAGAGCTCGGGCTGGGCGGGGTCGGTCCCGCGGGCGCCGAGCGCCCGGCCGCGCTCGTTGACCACGAGCACGTCGTCCTTGCCGTCGCCGTTGAAGTCGGCCACGTCGAGGCGGATCTCCGCGGCGGCACCCACGCCACGGGCCGAGGCTGCGATGGGCGTGGGCTGGGCCGCGAATCCCGAGGCTCCGCCGAGCAGCACCTCGGCGCGGGTCCGGACGCCGCCGCCGTGCAGAATCACGACGAGGTCGCTGTGCCCGTCGCCGTTGACGTCGGCCAGGGTGGCGTGGTGCTTCGGGTAGTGGTTGTGCGGCCCGTCGGGCTGCCGCGCGCTGGTGTTGGTCGGGTGCGCCTGCCACGGGCCCAGCGAGCCGTCGGGCGAGCCCATGGCGGTGAAGAGGAAGCGGCCCATCTGGCCGCGGTAGACCTGGACCTGGTCGTGGATGCCGTCGCCGTCGACGTCGCCGCTGAGGATCTCCCACTGGGCGAGGTGAGGGGTCCCCTGGCGGGTGTCGTAGGAGGAGTGGGCGAAGCTCTGGGAGGCGTCCTGGGAGAGGGGCTCGAGGTCGGGTCCGCCCGAGCCGCTCCAGTCGTGGCCGAAGAGCGCGCGCACGTCCCGGCCGTAGCGCATGCCGCGTGATGCGCCGCGGAGGGGGTCGCCGGGGTCGGCCGGGAGCGTGCGCTGCCCCTGGTAGCTCAGCAGCAGATCGCCGGCGCCGTCGCCGTTGACGTCGCCAGCGCGGAGCGCCAGCCAGGGCCAGCGGACGAAGGAGCCGCCGAGTCCCTCGTGCGTGTCGAAGCAGCTCTCGGCGACGCCGTTCAGCCCGACCGAGGTGCCCATGGCGTAGGCCAGCCGCACCAGGCCGCGGCCTGGTGCCGGCGTACCCCGGCGCCTCTCGAGGGCGCTGTGCGGGATCTCGGGGCGGTAGAATGCCGAGACGATGTCGTCGTAGCCGTCGCCGTCGACGTCGACGGGGAGCACCCCTGCGAGGACCTCGATCTCCATGGGGCGGGCCGACGGGGGCGGCGTGCAGCGCTCCCACGAGCCGGGGGCTCCGAAGCCGATCTCCGGGGCCTGGGCGTGGGGGATGTTGCCGGCCCAGGTCAGCTCGCCGAGGCCGCCGTCGCTGCCGAGCATGAAGAGCAGGCGCTGGGTCTGAGGCGTCACGAGCACCACGTCGGCGTGCTCGTCGCCGTTGACGTCGGCGGCGTAGACGCTGGCGCTCGAGAGGGAGTCGCCCCAGGTCATGCGCTGCACGTCACGCGGCAGCCGCCTGCCCTGGGTGTAGCCGTGCTCCACGCCCACCTCCAGGGTCTGACCGTAGTCGGCCTCGCGCAGCACCACGAGGTCGTCGAATCCGTCGCGGTCCACGTCGCCGACCACGCAGCGCTGGTGGTGCGGGCCGCTGTTTCCGGCGCGGCTATGGGTCCTGCTGAAGTGAACCACCGGGCCCCGCTGGTCCAGCGCGCCGTAGGCCGACTCGATGGCCACCAGCGAGGTGGAGGTGGGCACGGTGCCGCAGCGCACGACGTCGTCGCGGCCGTCGCCGTTGAAGTCTCCTACGTGGGTCTGCCAGGTGGCGTCGGTGTCCAGGCCCCAGGCGTCGGTGAGCTGGACCCAGCTCGCGTCGACGCGCTCGAGGGTCTCCGGGGCGCCCCCGCCCTCGGTGTAGGTGAAGGTGCGCGGCGGCAGGCTCTCGGTGCCGCCGGACTGCTGCACCGACGAGAGCAGGCTCCTCCCGGACACGGGGGGAGGGCTCTGGTAGTGCAGGACGTAGCTGCGGACGATGGTCTCTGGGATGGCGGTCGACGCGGTGGCGCTCGGGGTGACCGTGAAGGTGACCGGCGTCGCCGAGACGGTCGGCAGCGCCGGCGCGCAGGCGCCGCCCACGGAGGTGCAGGACACGCCGCCGTAGCCGGGCCGGCCGTTGGCGCACTCGGCGCAGTGCCGATCCCATTGACCGAAGCAGCAGAAGGAGTCCAGCTTGCAGACGGCCCGCTCGCAGGCCGGCAGCTCCGCGCATCCCGGGACGAGGCGCTCGGAGCGGCAGACGTCGCCGCTGCTGCCGCCTGAACCCGAGGGCGACCAGCCGGTCGAGCCCGGGGCGCCGCCGGTGTTGTACGGATCGGAGACCGTGTCCAAACCGAAGCCCGGGGTTCCGTTGGGTTCGTCGGGGAGGAAGGGCGGCGTCTCCGGTTGCGGCTCGTCTCCGTTCACCGACGGCTGTCCGCCGGCGCCGACCTCTATCTGGCGGAGCCGCACCGAGAAGCGGGTCCGGGCGGTGGTGTCCGGCCGCGGCTCGTAGACGAAGCGGACGAAGTGGGCCGACGGCGTGCCCGGCAGGGCGTAGCGGATGATCTGGGGACGGAGGCTGTCGCCGTCGTTGTGGTACTGCACGAGGTAGTGGTTGTCGTCGGCATCGGCGACCTTGAAGAGCGCCCAGAAGAGGATGCCGCGCTGCGCCTCGACGCCGTTGTCCCGCTCCCAGATCACTGCCTGCTCGTTGGCCGCGCTCCCCGCGGCGCCGGCGTGGGAGCTCTCGTCGCCACCGAAGTAGAGCCTGTTGCCGCGGCCGTCCCGCGCCAGCCAGTAGCACGGGCCGTCGCCGCACGGCGCGCCGCCCGGCCCGAAGCCGGGCTCGAGCTCCATCAGGTTGTCGTGCTCGAGGCGGTAGCGCTGGCGCCCCGGCAGCCAGACGAGGCTCGAGCGGGCATCGGGCTCCCGGCCCCAGCCGCCGGCGAGGGCGTAGGTGTCGTGGCCGTCGTAGCGGATCCCGCGCCCGGCCCGCCGCATGCGGGTGATCCCCGGGAGGCCCGAGAGGCTCCACCCCTGACCCGCGATGTCGTTGGGAGCCGCGGAGCTGTAGCTCAGCGCGATCGACGGCTCCACGCCCTGGCGACCCGGCGGCAGCTCGATGGGCACCGAGCTCGCGTAGGCGCCGTGCGACGCGTCGACCGAGCCGGAGATCGCAGGTCCGGAGGTGGGCAGGCTCGGTGGGTTCAAGGCCTGGCTGACCTGAGCTGGCGCGGCGGGCGCGGCAAGCAGGAGCACGGCGAGGAGCGGGAGGAGGTGGGGGCCTTGGCGCATGGGCGTCTCCGGTTCGCGGCTTGGTCCCTGGGATTGCAGCCCCCGTGCCACACCCTTCGGATCGTATAAGTGCGTGTCTTTACATGCTTCCTTGGGTCCGGGCGCCGGCCGGTCGGCGCCCACGTCCCATGGGACCCGGCGCCTGTCCCATGGGACAAGCGCCACCGTCGCCCGGCTGCAGCCGCGGATCTGCCCTCAGCGCCGATCTGCTTGCCCACACCGGGTACGAGCATTAGTGTCGCCTTCCCTTCCCCCCTTCGAAGACCTCTGAGATGAAGTTCGACACCCGCTGTGTGAGGGGCGCGATCCGCCCAGAGCCTGTAACCGGGGCCATCGTGCCCCCGATCTTCCAGAGCGCCACCTACGTCTTGGAGGAGGTCGGCCGCGACAAGGGCTTCGACTATACGCGCAGCAGCAACCCCACGCGCGCGACCCTCGAAGCTGCCCTCGCGTCCATCGAGGGCGCATCCTGCTGCGCGACCTTCTCGAGCGGCATGAGCGCTGTCGACGCGGTCCTGCGCACCCTCGAAGCGGGCGATCACGTCGTCTCGAGCGATGACGTCTACGGCGGCGTCAGCCGCCTCTTCAACACGGTCTTGAGCCGCCACGGCCTGGAATTCACCTACGTCGACTCCAGCGACCCGGAGAACGTGGAGCGGGCCGTGCGCCCCAACACGAAGCTCGTCTGGATCGAGACGCCGACCAACCCCCTGTTGAAGATCTCGGACGTGCGAGCCGTCGCTGAGGTGGCCCACGCGCACGGCGCTCCCCTCGCCGTGGACTCCACCTTCGCCACCCCGGCCCTTCTCCGTCCCCTGGAGCACGGGGCGGACATCGTCATGCACAGCACGACCAAGTACCTGAGCGGCCACAACCAGATAATCGGCGGCGCCATCCTCACCAACGACGAGGCCTTCCACGAGAAGATGCGCTACGCGCAGAAGGCCATCGGCGCCGTGCCGAGCCCCTTCGACACCTGGCTCGTGCTCGCCGGCCTGAAGACCCTGCACCTCCGCATGGCCCGCCACAGCGAGAACGCCCTCGCCGTAGCGCGCTTCTTGGAGGAGCGCCGCAGGGTCGAGAAGGTCATCTACCCGGGCCTGCCGAGCCACCCGGGCCACGAGGTCGCGAGCGCCCAGATGTCGGGCTTCTCGGGCATGATCTCCTTCGAGCTCAAGGGCGGCGTCGAGGCGGGCAGGGCGCTCATGAACGCGGTCGATCTCTGCGCGCTCGCGGAGTCTCTGGGCGCGGTCGAGACCATGATCACCCACCCGGCCACCATGACCCACGCGGACGTACCCAAGGCCGAGCGGGACGCTCGCGGCCTCACGGACGGCCTCGTCCGCCTGAGCTGTGGCATCGAGGACAAGGAGGACATCATCGAAGACCTCGCCCGCGCCCTCGACGCCGTGCCCACGGCCTGACCCGGGAGATGCACGTCGTCGTCCAGATCCCCTGCCACAACGAGGAGGCCACCCTCCCGGAGGTCCTCGCCGAGATCCCGCGCGCCATCCCCGGCGTGGACAAGGTCGAGGTGCTCGTCATAGACGACGGGTCCAAGGACGCGACCTCCCGCGTGGCCGCCGAGCACGGGGCCGACCACGTCGTGCGCCACGGCACGAACCGCGGCCTCGCCGCGGCCTTCACCACGGGCCTCGAGACCGCCCTCAAGATGGGCGCCGACGTGGTCGTCAACACCGACGGCGACAACCAGTACCCGGGCGCCTCGATCCCCGACCTCGTGGCCCCCATCGTGGCCGGCGAGGCCGACCTCGTCATCGGGGACCGGGAGACCGCGAAGGACGAGCGCGTCCCCTTCGGCAAGAAGATGATGTACGGCCTCGGAGGCTACGTCGTGCGCCAGGTGACGGGGCTCTCGGTCCGCGACGCGCCGAGCGGCTTCCGCGCCATGTCGCGCTCCTTCGTGCTGCGGACCTACCTGACCAACGACTTCTCCTACACCCTCGAGACCATCTGCCAGGCCGCCGAGCAGCGCGTCGGCGTGACGACGGTCCCGATCCGGGCCAACGCGGCGCGCCGGCCCAGCCGCCTCTTCAAGAGCCTGACCCAGTACATCGGCCGCTCGGCCTCGATCCTCGTGCGCGCCTACGCGATGCACAACCCCCTGCGGGTCTTCGCCTGGCTCAGCGTGCCCTTCTTCATCCTGGGTGTCGGCCTCGGGGTGCGTTTCCTGGTCTACTTCATCGCGGACCCCGGCTACAGCGGCCACATCCAGTCCCTCATCCTCGCCGCCATCTCGAT
>CAZQPP010000042.1:0-4742 GCA_964594295.1 uncultured Myxococcales bacterium
ATGCTCGAGGTGAGCAACCTCGCCCCCGAGGAGGTGAGCGCCGCGACGGTGTTCACGACCCACGGCGACCTCGACCTGCTCGTGGAGGTCGCGAAGGATATCCGGACCCGAGGCGCCTCCTGGGCCGGAGCGCGAAGCTGCGAGGAGGACGGCCCCATCGTCCGCTGCAAGGGCGCCTTCAAGGGCCGCGACTACAGGGGAGAGACGGGCTACATCGACTCGGCGGAGCCCAAGGCCGAGTGGAGCGTCCCGGTCACCGTCTGGCTCCCCAAAGACGGCGAAGGTCCCTTCCCCGTGCTCGTGGCCGCCCACGGCATCAACGCGGACGTGAGCCAGATGCGCCGCGTGGCCGTCGAGGCCGCCAAGCTCGGCCTGGCCTCCGTCGCCACCGACGCCGTGCAGCACGGCGAGCACCCCTCGGTCATGGAGAGCGACACCGACCTCGCCGCCCTGCGCTTTCTCGGCATAGACATAGAGGCCTTCCGCATCGACGCCCTCGCGCTCCGCGGCAACTTCAACCAGACCACCTTCGACAGGCTCCACCTCATCGAGTTGGTCAAGGCCCACCCGGACGTTGACGGCGACGGCAAGCCCGACCTCGACCCGACACGTATCGGCACGTGGGGGATCAGCCTCGGCGGCATGCTCGGAGCCTCCCTGCTCGCCCTCAGCGGTGATCTGCAGCTCGGCTTGCTCAACGTGGCGGGAGGCGGCCTCCTCACCTTCGCCACCGAGACCTCGCGGGTGAAGCCCTTCAAGCCGGCCCTCATCAGCCTCTTCGGCTCCGAGGACGTCTTCGAGCAGCTCCTCGCGGTCGCGCAGTCCCTGGTGGACCCGGCCGACCCGGCTACCTTCGCAGCACACGTGCTCGCGAACCGTGTGGTCGGGGACTCGGCGCCGGATGTCCTGCTCAACGTCGCCCTCGAGGACGACACCGTGCCTCCCGCCACCGGCCGAACGCTGGCGAGGGCACTCGGGACACCCCACCTCGGGCCGGTGTTCCACCCGGTCGCGGTGATCCCCAAGGAGTCGGAGCTCCCGGTCTCGGGGAACGTTGCCGGGGGCAGCGCCACCGCGGGGTATTTCCAGTACGACCGCGTGAGCACGAAGAGCGGATCTGAGAAGGCGACGCACGACAACGTGCCGTTTAGTGACGAGGCGCTGTTGCAGGAGCGGCACTTCCTGGAGACGTGGCTGGAGGTGGGGATGGGGGAGATTCTGGATCCTTATGAGGAGTTGGGGACGCCGCCGCTGGAGTGAGGCCGAGTGCCGGGTGTCGAGGACGGGGAAGAGGAAGAGGCTGTGCACGTGGACGTGCGGGCACCGACCCGGGTATAGGCTCCGGCCGTGGCTGTTTCTCCTCGAGTCATGCGTTGGGTTGGGTTGCTCGGCCTGATCGGGCTGGCGGTCGATCCGGTGCTCAGTCTGGGCACGACGCTCGCCGGGTCGCCGGAGGCGAGCGCGCCGTCGGTCGATGCCGTCGACGGGTTGCCGGTGCTCTGGAGTCTGAGGGAGCGGCTGCCGAGGGCGAAGGTCGTGGTGCGGCGGGGCCGCAATTCGCAGCCCTGCCAGGCTTGGGATGGGCTCCGCTTCTTCTGTGGGCCTCGCCCCTGGCACTTCGTCGGGCGCCACGCGGCGCCCATTGGGAGGAAGCACCGCGCCTGTGTCTGGGTGCACGGCGTGAGCGGGGCCGATGTGAGCGTCCAGATCGGCGATCTACCCGAGACGGAGCGCATCGTGGGCTTCGCCGGCCTCGTGGACGGGGCCGGCAAGAGGGCCTCGGTGAGCCTGAGCGTGCGATCGAGCGGCAGGCGGGTGCTGAGCACGACGCTCCGGGGCGACGACGGGCTCCACGAGCTCGACGCTCGCCCGTCGCACGGGCCGATGAGCGGGTTCGAGCTTGTTCTGCACACGAAGGAGGACGCCTGGCGGCAGGTCTGCCTGGAGCTCAAGGGTGTGATGGAGGCGGCTCCGCGGAATACGGGGCCCCCAAGGGGGGCACCTCCGGGGAACACGGCTCCTCCAGGGGAGGCGCCATGAGCTGGTGGAAGCTCCTGGCGGCGGCCCTCACGGCCGGACTGCTCGCCTGGGTGGTGATCGGACCCTGGGGCTCGGTCGGGAGCGGCGACGGGAAGCTCTATCGCCTCGCGAAGGCCTGCGCCGCGGCGCCGGCGGCGAAGGCGGCCGCGAGCTGCGCCCGCCCCGAGGCCGGTGGACCGCTGCTGCAGGCAGCCGCCACGGGGGCCCTGACGCGGGCCACGGGAGCGGCCGGGCTGCCGTGGGTGCTCAAGGCCTCCGGAGCCTTGCTTGCGCTGCTCTGCCTGCTGGCCACCTTCAAGCTGGCGACCGCACCCGGTCGCCCGCTGGACGGCTGGGCAGCCGTGCTCTGCCTGGTCGCGGGGACGCCGCTGCTCGATCGCGCGCGCGCCGGCGGACCGGAGCTGTGGATCCTGGCCGCGTTGCTGGGCCTCGCGCTGCTGCTCGCGGAGCCCGGGCGCACGGGGGCGCTGCGCTCCCTGCTCGTCGCCTTCCTGGCGGCCGCCGCGGTGGCCACGCATCCATACGTGGCGCCGGCCCTGGTCTTCCTGCTCTTCGTGCCCATGGCCCGGAGCGAGCCGCCATCCGGCGGGCGATGGGCGGGGGGGCGGACGTGGTTCGGCTGGTTCTCGGCGCCGGTCCTGATGGCCGCGGTCGGGGGCCTCTGCCTCTTCCTGCTCGTCTGGCCGGGGGCCGAAGGGCAGTGGCTCTGGCAGCACATGAGCGCGGCCTACAGACCCGACCACCCGCCCCTGCGGGCAGGGGGAGTCACCTGGCTTCAGGGACTGGACCTCCACGGCCCGCCCTGGTGGGTCACACCCGTCCTGTTAGCGCTGTCGGCGCCCCTCGGCTTCGTGCTCGTGAGCCTCGCAGGCGTCGGCCTGCGCTTAGGACGGCGGGACCTGCCCGGCGCTCCCTCCCTGGCCCCTCTGCTGATGTTGTTGGGTGCCTGGATGGGCATCTGCATGCTCCAGGGCTCACCGGTGGCGGACGGCCAGGACCACCGCGCGGTCCTCCTGGGGCTCCTGGCGCCCCTCTCCGGCCCAGGCTTGAGGGCCTTTGAGGAGGTCTGCGCCGGCATCCGCCTGCGCCCGGCCGCGGCAAGGTTCCTGTGGCGGGGCAGGCGTTTCGCAGGCGAAACGCCACTACCGCGAGGCGTTTCGCAAGCGAAACACCTTCTAGCACGCAGGCGCCTGGCCTCGGCCGCCCTCGCGGTGGGGCTCCTGCCAGGGCTGGCGGTGGCGCTCTCGGGCGGCGTCCCGACCTCGGGCCTCACCCGATCCCCCGGCGGCGCGGACCGAGCCGGCATCTCACGCTTCGTGCGGCCCGTGCTGGAGGCCGAGGCGGTCGCCACCCTCGAGCGCCTGCCGGCGAAGACGAGGGTAGCCTGCCTGCCCTGGGAGGTCCCCTGCCGCGGCGACATCCTCCCCGGCATCGCGGCCTTGCGCCCCAAGGGACACACCCTGATCCCCGCCCGCGCCTACGACGCGGACGTCGTCATCGTGCCCATGGACGTCACCCACGAGACGCCGCCGGCGCTCCTATCAGACCTCGGCGCGCCGGGACGGGCCCTCGTGGACGTGCGCGGCGGCGGAGGCCTGCTCTACGCGATCCGAAACGTCGCAGATGCGACGAGACCAAGGAGAAGCGATTAGCCGTTAGCGATTAGCTGTTAGCAGGAATGCAGTGATTTCGGGTGCCTGGCTAACGGCTAACGGCTAAGGGCTAAGGGCTAACAGCTAGACTACAGCGGCCGGACCAGCTTCCGCTCCTTCGCGCTGACCGGGACCGGGTGCTTGCGCAGCCAGTCCACGACGTTCTCGGGGGGCTGCTTGAAGGCGTCCTTGTGGCGCAAGAAGAGGTTGAACTTGGAGATGTACCAGAAGGCGGCCACGCCATCCTTCCAGGTGATCTTCTTGCCTTCGTTGTAGCTGCGCCCGTGGTACTGGATGGGCACCTCGTAGATGCGCAGGCCCGGCATCCTGGCGATCTTGGCGGTCATCTCGGGCTCTATGCCGAAGCGGCTGGTCTCCAAGACGAGGTTCTGGATCACCTCGCGGCGGAAGACCTTGTAGCAGGTCTCCATGTCGGTGAGGTTCAGATCGGTGAGCACGTTGGAGACGGCCGTGAGGAACTTGTTCCCCATGGTGTGGAAGAAGTAGAGCACGCGGCCCGGCCCACCCTGGAAGCGGGAGCCGTAGACGACGTCCGCGTGGCCATGGAAGATCGGCCACAGGAGGACGGCGTAGTCGTCGGGCGAGTACTCGAGGTCGGCGTCCTGGACGAGGACCACGTCACCGGTCGCGAGCTCGAAGCCGCGCCTCAACGCCGCTCCTTTGCCACGGTTCTCGGGCTGCAAGACGACGCGCACGTCCTCCGAGTCCGAGAACTGCTCGGTGAGGATCTCCCGGGAGCCGTCGGTCGAGCCGTCGTCAACCACGACTATCTCCTTGTCGAAGGGGGTGCGGCGCACCTCCGCGATGACCTCTGCGACCGTGTCGCGCTCGTTGTAGCAGGGGATGATCACCGAGAGCTTCACTTGGTCTCCTCGTTCTCATTTGCGAGCAGCCCGCCCGCGCGGCGGTCGCGGGCCACGTTCAGTCGGATGGTCACCAGCTCTTTGAGCATGCGTGCCGAGTCGACGCCAGGTCTCACGCGGCTGCGCTCGTCGTTGCGCCAGGTGATGGGCACCTCGGCGACCCCGA
>CAZQPP010000042.1:4752-11341 GCA_964594295.1 uncultured Myxococcales bacterium
CCACGTCGAAGGCGAAGCCGTCGGTCCGCAAGGCCCCGAAGAGGCGGCGGGCCTCTGCGCGGCGGAAGAGCTTGAAGCCGCACTGCGTGTCGCGGAAGCGCAGCGGCATGAGGAGGCGCACGATGAGGTTGAAGACGCGCCCCATCGTCTCCCTGTGGATAGGCTGGCGCTTCTCGAGGCGAGAGCTCCTCAGGCCGCGCGAGCCGATGGCCACCGGGGTGCTCGGGTCGAGAGCCGCGAGCAGGAGCGCGGCGTCCTCGATGGGAGTCGACAGGTCCGCGTCGCTGAAGAGGATCAGGTCTCCGCGCGCGGCGAGCATGCCCGCGCGAACAGCCGCTCCCTTGCCCTGGTTCCTGTCGAGCGCGATGAGGCGCACGAAGGGGAGATCCTCGATGACGGCCGCGACGGCCTCGACGGTGCCGTCAGTGGAGCCGTCGTCCACAACGAGGACCTCGGGGTCGCTCGTGTGCTCCGTGAGCCAGTCCCCGACCCGCCTCAAGGTCGCCTCGACCCGCAGCTCCTCGTTGTAGGCCGGCACTACCACGCTCAGGCGCGGGAGGGCTGCGTCGCTGGGGGATTGCTGGGTTGGCGGGACCATAGATGGCGGGACGTTTGGCGCATTCGACACGCGCGGTCAAGGCACGTACCGTCCATCGTCCCCACTTCCGAACCCGGCCTCGGTCCCGGTCCTGGTCTTGGTCCGGGCTACCGCCCCTACGTGCGCAGGAAGCCATGCCCGTAGAAACCGAGATCAAGCTCCAGATCGACCCTGGCGACCTCGAGCGCGTCGCCGCCCCCCTCGGGGAGCCGAAGAGCTCCAAGTCCTTGCGCAACACCTACCTCGACACGCCCGCACACTCCCTGCGGGGCCAGCTCGTGATGCTGCGCCTCCGCCACGTGAAGGGGCGCGAAGGAGCGATCGTGACGGTCAAAGGCCGGGCGGAGCGGCGCGACGGGGTCTTCAGCGCCCCCGAGCACGAGTGGAAGCTCTCGGAGGAGGAGCAGGCGGCCTTCGCTGAGGACCCGCAAACCCAGGCCCATCGACTCGAGCCCCTGCTCGCCGGCGCCGCCCTCGGCGACCTGCGCCCCGTCGGCTTCATCGAGGTCTGGCGCCGCGCCTTCGAGCTGGACCCGGACGTAACCCTGGAGCTCGACCACGTGCGCTTCAGCGACGGCACCGAGGACGCCGAGATCGAGCTCGAGGTGCCCCCCGAGCTGCTGGACCGCGCCCGGACCATGGTCTCCGACCTCCTCAGCCGCACCGGCGTAGAAGCTCGAGAGCAGGAGCAGACCAAGTACGAGAGGTTCTTGGCGCGGATCAATACCCCGGATTCGTGACACCCGCCCCCGAAGCCACTACAATCCGCGTTGCGCCGGTCGATCGTGGTGCTTCTGTGCGTATTGCCCGTGCCGGGGCCCCCGGCGGGGAGTCAGTGCATCGCTCGGCGCGCGTCGCCCCCCCAGTCACCCCGGCGAGCGTTGGCCGAAACCCAACCGGAAATGCTTGACGTCTCGGAGCTGCTCCCGCGGGACATGACCCCGAGCAAGAGGGCGCGTGTAATCGAGGAGCTCCTCTCCCGCGTCGACCGCATGGCTCGCCGCATCGCCCGCCGCCTCCCAGCCCACGTGCGCATGGACGACCTGGTCTCCGCCGGGACCGTCGGGCTCATCGAGGCCGTGGACCGCTTCGACCCCGAGAAGTGCGGCAGCATCGAGCGCTACGCCGACATCCGAATCCGGGGCGCCATCCTGGACGAGCTGCGCGCCATGGACTGGGCGACGCGCTCTCTGAGGCGCCAGGCTTCGCACGTCCAGGACACGGTGGTGCAGCTCTCCCAGACCCTCGGCAGGACCCCCGAAGGGGACGAGGTGGCCGAGGCCCTCGACCTCGACCTCGAGGACTACCACCGCCTCATGGAGCGCATCCGCCCGGTCCTGGTCTTGTCCTTCGAGGAGATGGGCTCGTCGAGCAGCGACGGCCGGCGGGACGCCCTCCAGGTCATCTCGGACCCGGACGGCATCGACCCCTCCGTGGTGCTCCAGGACAAACGCCTCAAACAGATCCTCGACGGGCAGCTCGAACGAATGCCCGAGCGAGCGCGCCTGGTGTTGTCGCTCTACCACTTCGAGCACATGACGCTGAAACAGATCGGCGCGCTCCTGGGAGTGACAGAGTCCCGAGTCTCCCAGATCCTGTCCGCGTCGGTGAAGACCCTGCGCAAGAGGGTCCAGGAGCGCATCCGAAGAGAGGGCGCTCAGCACCTGTGAGGCGGTTCTCACCAGGGCTGCTCGCCGCTCTGCTGACAATCGTCCTGCCGGCCTGCCCGAGCAACGGCTCCTCGCGAGCGTGCCTCGACGAGCATGACTGCCCGGGGCTCGTCCGATGCCTCGGAGGCCTGTGCACGCCCGAGTGCGAGCAGGACTCCGAGTGCGTGGAGAAGGGCCTCGGCCTGCACTGTGCCCTCGGCGGCTGCGTGGACGTGGAGTTCGAGGGGCCCTTCCACGTGGCGCCCGGCGATCACCAACAGGTCGCCGAGGGTGCCGAGGTGGAGCTCGACGGGAGCGCGTCGCGCTACATCGGCGACGGCACCCTCACCGTGCGCTGGAGTCAGGTCTCGGGCACCCCGGTGACCCTGAGCGCCCCCGACCAGCTCGAGACCCGCTTCACCGCCCCCCGTGTCGTAAAGCCGGACGAGCTCGTCTTCCGCCTCGAGCTCGCCGACGGGGAAGCCGAGGCCGAGGGCGAGACCACCATCGAGGTCCTCGACACGATAAACGAGAACCCCCTCGTGGTGGTCAAGGCGCCGGTGGACCCGCAGATCGAGGGCAAGCTGGTGCTCCTCGACGCCCGCGCCAGCAGCGACCCCAACGGCGACCCCTTGAAGTTCGAGTGGCCTTGGACCCAGACCGCGGGCCAGACGGTCGAGCTCTCGGACCCCTCCCCGGTGAAAGGGAGCCTCGCCTTCTTCCGCGCCCCCCAGGTGCCGAGCCTCGAGGAGTTCTCCTGGCGCATCAACGTCACGGACACGAGGGGTGGGCGCGCGTCGGCGGATGTCTACGTGTCGGTGCGCGACCTCGAGACCGTCGCCTGCACGTCGGTGGCCGACTGCATCACGGCCGCGCCCTGCCTCGCCGTTCGCTGCGAAGGCGGGGTCTGCCTCTCGAGCACCCTCAAGCGCTGCTGCGCCGGCGGGCGCTGCTTCGACGACGAGAACCCCTGCACCCTCGAGCGCTGCGACGAGGACATGGGCTGCATCCGGGAGCTGCTGGCCGGCTGCTGCCGCCTGGCCGCCGACTGTCCGGACCCCGGAGAGTGCCTCGAGGCCATGTGCGAGGCCGACGGGACGTGCACCTCCCGCTGGATCGACGGCTGCTGCCGCAGGGACGCCGACTGCCCGACGCCGGATCCCTGCAGCGTGCCCGTGTGTGTCGCCGGCACCTGTGAGAGCGAGGCGATCCCACTGTGCTGCACGGGCGACGCGTCCTGCGACGACGGGCACCCCTGCACCGCCGACCGCTGCGACTCGATCCTCAAGCTCTGCCGCCACGACCCGGTGCCCGGGTGCTGCACCGAGGACAAGGACTGCAGGGACGCGAGCGCGTGCACCGCCGACACCTGCAACGAGAGCCGCCAGACCTGCCAGCACACCCCGGTTCAAGGGTGTTGCGGACAAGGGGACGACTGCGAGGACGGCAACCCCTGCACCATCGACGGCTGCGACGTCACGACCGGCACCTGCAGCTACGAGAGGATCCTCGGCTGCTGCCTCTCGGACGCCGAGTGCTCCGCTTCCGGGCCGTGCAGCGACGGCGTGTGCGTGGACAACAGCTGCCTCGACCTCCCCATCCCCGAGTGCTGCGACGCCGGCTCCGGCGGCGCCGGCTCGGCTTGCGACGACGGGGATCCGTGCACCGTCGACGTCTGCGACGAGGGGGCCTCGCGCTGCCGCCACGCCCGCCGCGCGGACTGCTGCAAGAGCAGCGCCGGTTGCGACGACGGAGACCCGTGCACGCGCGACGTGTGCCGCACCGAGCAGGGACGCTGCGCCTTCCTGCCCGTGCTCGGCTGCTGCATCGAGGACGCGGACTGCGACGACCAGAACCCCTGCACCGAGGACACCTGCGTCGAGGGCCGCTGCCGGCGCGCCGCGGTCCCCGACTGCTGCATGAGCAACGACGCCTGCGACGACGGCGATCCGTGCACGGCCGACCGCTGCCTCGCCATCCCTCCCGAGTGTGAGCACGCCCCAATCGTTGGGTGCTGCGACGAGGACAGCGACTGCGTCCAGCCCGGCGACCCGTGCCGCAGCGCGCGCTGCCACCTCGCCGAGGGGCGCTGCGTGGACGACCGCGATCCCGACTGCTGCGCCGGAGACGGGGTCTGCGAGCCCGCGGGACGCTGCGTCATCCGCACCTGCGTCTCCGGGCGCTGCGTGCCTCCCGAGGACCCGCCACCGGACCCGCCCGAGTGGGGCCTGCCCGCGTGCTGCTTCGAGGACGTGGACTGCGAGGACGGAAACACCTGCACGGAGGACACGTGCAGGCGCGGGCGCTGCCGCCACGACATGGTCATCGGCTGCTGCAGGCGGGACGACGACTGCCCGCGCACGCAGGCCTGCCAGGACACCTTCTGCTCCGGCAACCCCGGCGTGTGCAAGTCCGTCGACGTCCCCAACTGCTGCACCAACAACGGCGACTGCGACGACCTGAACCCCTGCACCGAGGACCGATGCAGGCAGGGCCGCTGCGAGCACCGAGACGTCGCGGGCTGCTGTCTCGTGGACCAGGACTGCGTCATCTCGCGCCCCTGCGACGCCTTCGTCTGCAGCGCGAACACCTGCCTGCCCCTCGCGGTCGCGGGCTGCTGCAACACCGACGCGGACTGCGACGACGGCGACGAGTGCACCGAGGACCGGTGCGACTCGAGGAAACGACAGTGCGTGCACGCCCACCTCTCGGGGTGCTGCGCGGGCGACGCCGACTGCGAGGACGGAGACCACTGCACCGTCGACAGCTGCGTCGGCTCGGCGTGCCGGCACGAGCCCTCGAGCGTCTCCTGCTGCGTCTCGAACGGCGACTGCGCCGACGCCGACCCCTGCACCCTCGACCTGTGCGTGCCGGGGCTCGCAGGTACCGGAGCGAGCGACGGAGAAGACGGGGCCGAGGCGCCACCGGCCGCCTGCGCCCAGGTCCAGGTCGCCGGCTGCTGCTCGGGCGACGAGGGCTGCTCCGGGGGCCCCTGCGCGCCGGGCTACTGCGACGCCGTGGAGAGACGCTGCAGAGGAGCGACCCTGCCCGGCTGCTGCACGACAGCCTCAGACTGCCCGCCCGCCGACCGGTGCGCAGAGGTGGACTGCGTGGAGCACATGTGCTCGGCCACCCCGAGGACGGCCTGTTGCGCCAGCGACAGCGACTGCGACGACCAGAACCCCTGCACCGAGGACACTTGCGGGTTCGGAGGCGGCTGCAACCACGAGCCCACGTTGCTCGGGGAGAGCTGCGACGACGGCGACCTGCAGACGGCAGCTGACATCTGCGACGCCTCGGGGCGCTGCGCGGGCTTTCGCGCCTGGGCTACCCCCCTGTCCCTCGGGCAGGCCAGGCTCCTCGCCGTCGACGCCGACACCGGCCTCGTCACGGGCGGCGCCGGAGGCCCGGAGGCGTCCTGGTCCATGGTCGTGCTCTCGTCGGACGAGAGCCCCGCCCACACGGTGCTGACGGGGGAGCACGGCGACGTGGCGGCCGCCGACGGGGCCTACATGCTGGCCTCCGCGGGGCGGGTGCTCGACCTCGGCACCAGCGAATCCACCGAGATCTCCGAGATCTCGGAGCTGAGCGAGGCCCTGGCCACGATAGGAGCCTCGCCCTGGGAGTCGCTCCTGGCGGCGCCCGGTCCGGGAGCCGGGGGCCGGCGTCTGCTTGCCGGAGGCCAGGGCGCGAGCCTCGCACACTGCGCCTCGCCCGGATCAGAGGAGCCCTGGGCGTGCGCGACGGAGCTCCTCCCCGGCAGCGGCCCCATCCGCTCCCTGGCAGACGGCCCCACAGAGGAGGTCGCCGCGTGGGCCCTCGAGGTGCCGGAAGGCGGCCTCACGAGGATCCACGCGCGGGCCAGATTCGGTGTGGCGACGGAGCCGTGGAGCACCGCACCGCCCGGCGGCTGCGGCGGCGTAGGCGGCAACTGCGCCGACGCCGAGCTCCGGGACCTGGCCTCGGCGCCGGGAGAGGGACGAGGGATCGCCGTCGGCCTGCGGGGCACCGTCCTGGTCTGGACCCCCACCGGAGGCTGGTCATCGTTGGAGCGCGCGACGATCGCGAACTACGGACCGGCGCCGTCCCGCACGGACCTGCGGGCCGTTACGATCGTCGGCGACCTGCACCTCGTCGCCGGCCTGGAGGACACCTGCCTGCGAGGATCGCCCGGGCAGGAGTGCCGGATCACGCTCCGGAGGTGGTGGCTGCTTCCGGCGAGATTCGACTGGGCGTCAGGCCTCCAGTGGCTCCCGGCGCTACAGCTCTTCGAGTCGCGCTGCGGGCCGGCCCTCGGTCGCCCCTGCCCAGAACGGGCCCCAATCGAACTACCGATACTACC
>CAZQPP010000042.1:11351-15631 GCA_964594295.1 uncultured Myxococcales bacterium
GGATCCGGCGGAACGTGTCGGCCCGCTCGAGGTGGCGGCCAGCGACGCGAGCACCTGGCGTGTGGCGGGCACCACGAGGGGCGAGGGTGGGCTTGTACGAGGGTTGTTGTTATGGCGAAGGTAGAAAAGAGGGACGCAAGCGTTCAAGCCCTCGGCCTGAACGCGCGCAGCGAGCCGCAGGCGAGCGGAGCAACCCAAGCGGATTCGTCGAGCCGCAGGCGAGCCCGTCAGCGTCCATCGCGACGACCGGGGCGGCCCCATTCGCGGCGACGCGGCCGCAATTGGCGCTAGGCGCTTAGCACGAGCGCATCTACTTGAGCCCTCGCCCCCTCCCAAGCGCGGACATCGGACTTCTGCAGGCCACCATGCTCGTGGCCGGCAACGTGGTCGGGGTGGGCATCTTCCTGACGCCGGGGATAGTCCTGGGCCACACGGGGAGCGCCGGGGCGGCCTTGCTCGCGTGGGCGCTAGGGGGCGTCATGGCCCTGCTCGGTGGGCTCGCCACCGCGGAGTGTGCGGCCCGCTTCCCGCGCAACGGCGGCGACTACGTCTACCTCTCCGAGGGCATCGGCCGCCCGTGGGCATCCTCACGGGTTGGGCCTCGATGATGGCCGGCTTCCCAGGCAGCCTGGCGACCATGGCCGCGGCCCTCGTGCTGACCGTCCTGCCCGGTCAGGAGGGGCTCGCCCCCTGGCTCGGCGCCGGGGTGCTGATCGCCATCACCCTGATAGTGTTCGGCCCGATTCGAGTCGGCGCGACCCTCAACGCCGTCGCGTCCATGGCGAACCTGCTCCTGCTCGTGGCGGTGATCGTGCTGGCCGTGCTCTCGCCCGGGGAGACCACGGCCGTGGAGGCTGTCCGGCCGCTGGACGCGGCCGGCATCGGCCAGGGCCTGGTGTCGGTCTTCTTCGCTTACTCGGGCTGGAACGTGGTCAGCTACATCGCGGCCGAGTGCAAGGAGCCCGGGCGGACGGTCCCCCTGTCGATGATCCTCGGGATCACCGGCGTCGCGGTCCTCTACGTACTGTTCAGCCACGCCGTCGTCGGCGCGGCTGGGGCAAGGGCGTTTCAGGCCGGACCCGAGGCCGTCATCGCCGCCCTCGACCGACTGATCGGCCCGTCGGGCGCCTTCCTGGGCCGCGGGGTGTTGGTCGCCGGCATCGTCACGACCCTGCTCTCCACGGGCCTCGCCGGTCCGCGCATCACGGCCGAGATGGCAGGCCGTGGAGACCTCCCGGCATTCCTCGGCCGGCGCTGGGAGCGCACGGGAGCCCCGATCTGGGCGACCCTGCTCCAAGGCGCGCTGGCCGCCGCCCTGGTCCTCACGGGCACCTTCGAGCAGCTCCTGACCTGGACGACGGCGGTGATGCTGCTCTTCGGCGCGCTGACCGCCGCCGCGCAGGTGGTTTTGAGGCTTCGGGCCCACAAGGACGCTGGCGTGGAGGTCCGCTTCACAGATCCGATCTTCCCGCTGGCCGCCCTCGGCTACGGAGGCATGTGCCTGTGGGTGCTCGTACAGGTGGCGCACGGATCGGAGCCCCTGCACTCCTTGTCCGGAGTGCTGCTGGTGCTCATGGGGTTGCCGGTCTACGCGTGGATGAGGAAGGGCTAGGAGCCCGGTAGCGGGCTCCTATGCCCGCCCCTTGCCCTACTCCTCGCAGCCCGGGATCGGCTGGTTGGAGCACCCCGAGCCCGGCACGCAGGCGTCCTTGGTGCAGGCCTTGCCGTCGTCGCAGGCCGCGGGCCCGGTGGTGCAGGTGCCGCTGGCGGGCTCACAGACCTCGTCGGTGCACACGTCGCCGTCGTCACCGCAGTAGATCGGGATGTGCTGGCAGCCCTCGTTGCGGTCGCAGATGTCGACCGTGCACAGGTTCCCGTCGTCGCAGACGACCGGGTCGCCCTCGCAGAGGCCGGTCTGGGGGTCGCACGTCAGGCTGATGCAGGCATCCGCCGCGCACTCGACGCTGCGCTGCACGCAGCCCTGACCCGGCAGACAGTAGCTCAGGTCGCACTTGTTGTCGGGGTCGCCGCACTCGAGGACCGAGTAGTTGCACTCGGAGGTCTCTTCGTTGCAGGCCGTGACGACGACGCAGGGGTCGCCATCTCCGAGGGGCACGCACTCGTCGCTCGGCTCGTCGCCCCCTCCCGGCTCGCCGGTCGGGTCGCAGGCAAGCGGGCAGCTGGCGATGGGCTCGGGGACGCACTCTCCCGACACCGGATCGCAGTAGCTGGTCTCGCAGGGCCCCGGTGTGCAGCCCGTGAAGGTGACCGAGCACTCACCGGTCTGGTCGTTGCACTCGTCGATGGTGCACGCGTCACAGTCCTGGCAGCGCGGCGGGTACACGCACTCGCCGTCATGGGTCTGGCAGAGGTCGAAGGTGCAGATGTCCCCGTCGTCGCAGACCTTGGTCACGTGGGTGCACCCGGTGGCCTCGTCACACAGGTCCTCGGTGCAGCCGTTGCCGTCGTCGCAGGTGATGGGCGCGTAGACGCAGTCGCCGTCGGAGGCCTCGCAGAAGTCCAACGTGCACGAGTTGCCGTCGTCGCAGACCACAGGCTCGAGGATGCAGACCGGCTTCAGCTCGGCGAGCTCGCACCTGCCCTCGGCGCAGGTCGGGTTGTCGGCCGGGCAGCAGTCGGCGTTGGTCGCGCACTTGACGAGCGGGTCATTGGCGCAGAGGTGGCCCTCCTCGCAGCGCTGGCCGAGGCAGGAGCCGATGTCGGGGCAGAGGACCTCGGGATCGTAGACGCAGTCGCCGGTCTCCGGGTCACAGGCGTCCACGGTGCAGAGCTTGCCGTCGTCACACTCGGTCACCACGTAGAGGCAACGCTCGCTGTCGGTGTCGCAGCGCTCGGTCGTGCAGACGTCGCCGTCCTCGCCGCAGATGATGGGAACGTAGACGCAGCCGACGGAGGGCTCGCAGGTGTCGATGGTGCAGGCGTTGCCGTCATCGCAGTCGGTGGTCGCGATGCTCTCGCACTGACCGGTCTGCGAGTTGCACGTCCTCTCGTCGCAGAGGTCGGTCACGCACTCGATGGGACGCTGGAAACAGCCCTCCCCGGGCATGCAGCCGCTGACGACGCACAGGTCATCGGAGACGGGGCACTCGACGAGGCCGAAGTTGCACTGGTTCGTCTCCGTGTTGCAGTAGAAGTTGCACTCGTTGGTCTGCTCGTTGCACTCGACCTTGATCACGCAGGGCTCGCCCTCTCCGATGGTGAGGCACTCGGGCTCCTGCTCGTCCCCGACGCAGGCCAGCGGGCAGTTCGGGATCTGAGACTCGGCGCACTCTCCGGAGGTCACGTCGCAGTACCCGATCTTGCAGGGATCCTCGGACCGGCAGTTGATCGGGACGGTCAAGCACTCTCCGGTCTCCTCTGCGCAGGTGTTGTGGGTGCAGAGATCGGCGTCCTGGCAACGCTCGATATTGATGCAAACGCCGGAGTGGGGCTGGCAGTAGTCATCGCTGCACGGCCGGCCGTCGTCGCAGTCCTTGGCCGTGAAGACACAGCCTATGCTGGTGTCGCACCTGTCGTCGGTGCAGGGCACTCCGTCGTCGCAGGTGATGGCATCGTGCACGCAGGTGCCGTCATCCGCGTTGCAGGAGTCCACGGTGCACGCGTCGCCGTCGTCGCAGTCCACCGGAGCCGCGGTGCAGATGGCCGCGGGGGTGGCCGTGTCACACGTGCCTCCGCCGCAGTCCGCGTCGGTCTCGCACTTCTTCAGCGGGTCGTCGGTGCACGCGAAGCCCTCCTCGCAGCCCTTGGTCAGGCAGGCCTCGAGATCGGGGCAGAAGGGCTCGTAGGTGCACTGCCCTGTCTGCGGGTCGCACGAGTCCACGGTGCAGGCCTTGCTGTCGTCGCAGTCCTTCTGCGTGTAGGTGCAGCGGTTCGTCGAGAGATCGCAGGCGTCGACGGTGCAGCGGTTGAGGTCGCCGCACTCGGCGTCGGTCTCGCAGGTGCCGGGCTCCTCGCAGGCCGGGACCGGCTCGTGCACGCAGCCGGCGTTGGGCACGCAGCTGTCGGTGGTGCACACGAGGCCGTCGTCGCAGAGGTCGACCTCGGCCATGCACCTGCCGCTGTCCGGGTCGCAGTACTCGGTAGTGCAGACGTCGCCGTCGTCCGGGCAGCTCTTGGACGGGTTCGAGCAACCCGCCAGCGGGTCGCAGAGGTCGAGGGTGCAGAGATCGTCGTCGCTGCAGTCGACGCCGGTCGTGCCGCAGAGGCCGGAGTCCGGATCGCAGACCCCCACGGTGCAGGCGTCGGAGGGGCACTCCTTG
>CAZQPP010000042.1:15641-21059 GCA_964594295.1 uncultured Myxococcales bacterium
GGGCGCGCCCCCCCCCCGGGGGCGGGGGGGGGCGGGGCCCGCGTTGGGCGGCGGCGGGCCCCCCACGCCCGGGACGCAGGCGCTGGTGACGCACAGGTTGCTGGAGACCGGGCACTGGACCGGCTCGTTCTGGCAGATCCCGACGTCGAGGTTGCAGGTAGTGTTCACGAGGCAGGGCTCGCCGTTGTCGGCCGCCTGGCACTGGGCGTCGCCCGTGCACTCGATCGGGCAGTTGGGGATCGCCACCGCGACGCACGTGCCCGCCGCCGAGTCGCAGAACGGGAAGGTGCAGTCTTCGCCAGTGGATTGCGGGCATTCCAGCGGGGCGTTCGTGCACTCACCCGTGCCCTCGTCGCAGGAGTCCACGGTGCAGCCGTCGTTGTCGTCGCAACGATCCCGGTGACCGCACTCTCCGGTCTCGACCCGGCAGAAGTCGTCGGTGCACGGGTCGCCGTCATCGCAGTCGGGACCCATGTTCTGACAGCCGATGGTCGTGTCGCAGGAGTCGATCGTGCAGGGGTCTCCGTCGTCGCAGCCGATGGGCGTGTGGACGCAGCCGCCGTCCGTCTCGTCGCAGAAGTCGAGGGTGCAGGCGTTGTCGTCGCCGCAGTCCTTGGGCTCGGCGGCGCAGATCCCCACCTTCTGGCTCTTGTCGCACTTGCCGCCGGGGCAGTCGGGGCGGTCGGCCGGGCAGCAGTCGGAGTCCTCCTCACACCTCCAGCCAGGCTCGTTCCTGCAGGCGTAGTCCACCACGCAAGCCTGCGCGACGCAGGGCCCGAGGTCGGGGCAGCGCTCGAAGTGATCGCACTCGCCGGTAGCCGGATCGCAGGTGTCGGTGGTGCAGGGCTTGTCGTCGTCGCAGTCCACCGCCGGCGTGAAGACGCAGGAGCCGGTGTCCTGGTCGCAGGCGCCGATCTCGCAGAGGTCCGGGGTGTTGCACTCGATCCTCGTGTTGAGGCAGCCGCCGCCCGTGCGCGCGTCGCAGTAGTCGATGGTGCAGTTGTCGCCGTCCGAGCAGTCGAGCGGCGTGTGGGTGCAGATTCCGGTCTCCGCGTTGCACTCGTCGGTGGTGCAGGGGTTGCCGTCGTTGCACCGCGCCTGGCGTACGCACATGCCCCTGTCCGCGTCGCAGATGTCGTCCGTGCAGGGATCGCCGTCGTCGCAGTCCTGGGTCGCGCTCGCCTCTTCACACTCGACGTCGTGGCAGCAGAGATCGCCGTTGTTCGGGTTGCAGATGTTCTGGCACCCGCCGATGGGCAGGCAGGCGTCGTCGGTGCAGGGGTCGTCGTCGACGCAGTCCTTCTCGACGTACTCGCACCGGCCCGTGATCGGGTTGCACTGGTCGACGGTGCACTCGCTGCCGTCGTCGCAGAGGATCTCCGAGTGGCTGCACTCGCCGCTGACCGGGTCGCAGGCGTCGCTGGTGCACTTGTTGCCGTCGCTGCAGTCCTTGGGCGTGTTGACGCAGATGTTGCCCTCGCCGGTCCCCTCGCGGTTCTTGTCGCAGAAGTCCTCGGTGCAGGGATCGAGGTCGTCGCAGTCCGGGTCGTCGGAGTGGTTCACCAGGTCCGTCACGCCCTGGCAGATCTCGCACAACGGCACGCCGGTCTCCACGTGCTCGCACGCGCCGGTGACCGGGTTGCAGGTGTCCTCGGTGCAGGGCTTGTCGTCCTTGCAGTACTTGATCTGGAACACGCAGGCGCCGGTAGCGGGGATGCACAGATCCTCAGTGCAGACGTCGCCGTCCTTGCAGCAGTCGCCGTCGCACTCCGCGGAGCTGCGATCGATGTGCTGGCATTCACCGAGCTCGCACTTGTCGAGGGTGCACGGGTTGCCGTCGTCACAGCCCATCTGCGGGAACTCGCACTCGCCGGTGATGAGGCTGCAGTTGTCGAGGGTGCAGGGGTCGTCGTCCTGGCAGAGCGTGATGATGTTCTGGCACCCGAGCGCCGGGCTGCAGCTGTCGGTCGTGCAGGCGTTGCCGTCGTCGCAGTCAATCGGCTCACGCACGCACTCGAAGGTCTCCGGGTCGCAGCGGTCCGCGGTGCAGCGGTTTCCGTCGTCGCAGTCCATGGGCACGCTCACGCAGGCGTTGCCGTCCTGGCGCGTCGGATCGCAGGTGTCCTCGGTGCAGGGGTCGCCGTCGTCGCAGTCGAGGTGGTTGTTGGTGCAGTCGCCGACGCGCGGATCACAGGCGTCGGTGGTGCAGGGATCTCCGTCGTCGCAGTCGACGTTCGGCTCGTAGACGCAGCGGCCTGCCGAGACGTTGCACACGTTGCTCGTGCAGTCGTTGACGTCGTCGCAGTCCTCGTTCTTCGCGCACTCGCAGTTGGGGGCGACGTCGTGCCAGCAGGCCGTCGTCGGGTCGTTGTCGCGGAAGCCCGGCGGGCGCTCACCGTCGCAGTGGTCGATGGTGCAGCGGTTCTCGTCGTCGCAGGAGAAGGTCTCGTGCACACAGACCGGCTCGTCACCCGACTTGTCGCACCGGTCTATGGTGCAGATGTCGTAGTCGTCGCAGTGATCGTCCGCCTCGCACGCCGGGCAGCGCGGATCGCTCTCCCTCAGCTCGGGGATCAGGCGGTGGGCGCAGACCCCGCGCACGTTGCAGTAGTCCTCGGTGCAATCGAGGTCGTCGGTGCAGTCGAGCACGGTGGCGACGCAGCCGCCGGCATCCTCGACGCAGGTGAGGGTCGTGCAGGGGTTGCCGTCGTCCACGCAGCTCCTGGGCGAGTTCACACAGCCGGTCTCGGGATCGCAGAAGTCGTTGGTGCACGCGAGGCCGTCGTCGCAGTCGATGTCCGCGGCGCCGCAGGGGCTCGTCTCGTCACCGCCGAGCTCGGGGTCGCAGAAGGCGGTGGAGCAGGCGTCCCGCGGGAAGCACTCGATCTGGGCCTCCACGCAGCCCTCGGCCGGGACGCACTTGTAGTAGGTGCAGGAGTTGGGGGTCAGACCGCAGTCGACGAGGGTGGCCTCGAAGTTCTGGCAGCGCTGGTTGACGCACCTGGGCGGCTGGCCCTGGATCTCGGTGGTCATGAGGCACTTGTTGTCGGTGGTGTCTCCACCGCCGGCCTCCCCGGTGCAGTCGTCGTCGGTCTCGCAGATGAGCGGGCACTCATCCTCGGTCATGGTCGTGTACTGGCACCCCACGCCGGGCTCGCAGTGGCCGATGATGCAGGGATCCGCCGACGGGCACTCGATGCGCATGTTGATGCAGAAGCCGTTCTCGGGGTTGCAGCTGTCGGTCGTGCAGGGGTCGGCGTCGTTGCAGGGGTTCAGGGTCTCGCACTTGCCGGTGAGCGGGTCGCAGTAGTCCTCGGTGCAGGCGTCCCCGTCGTCGCAATTCAGGCGGACCCGCACGCAGCCCTTCTCCGGGTCGCAGGTGTCGTTGGTGCAGGGATCGGCGTCGCCGCACTCGAGGTTCCTGTGGAAGCACAGGTTGGTGTCCGGATCGCACTGGTCGAGGGTGCAGGCCTGGCCGTCGTCGCAGTCCTTGGGGATGGTCACGCACTCGCCGGTGTCGGCCTCACAGTAGTGGGCGGAGCAGGGGACCTTCTCGTCGCAGCGCGGGGTGAAGAGGCAGGCCCCGGTCTCCTCGTCGCAGGAGTCGTCCGTGCAGGGGTCCTCGTCGTCGCAGGCGCGATCCGAGTACTCGCACTCGCCGGTCGCCGTGTCGCACTTGCCGAGCAGGCAGGGCTTCTCCTCGCTCTCGCAGTCGAGGAGCTCGTTCTCGCAAGCCTCGGGGGTGCTCGGGTCGCAGAAGTCCTTGGTGCAGAGGTTGCCGTCGCTGCAATTGCGGGTCTTGTGGTCGCAGCTCCCCGTGGCCTCGTCGCAGGAGTCGTTGGTGCAGGGGTTGCCGTCGTTGCACTCCAAGACCTCGCTGACGCAGAGGCAGGTGTCGAGGTCGCAGTGGTCCTGGGTGCAGGGGATGTCGTCGTCGCAGTCCGCGTTGCTCTCGCACTCGCACTCGGGCAGGCAGATCTCGTCGTTGGTGACGTCGGGGATGAAGCGGCAGCCGATGGTCGGCACGCAGATGTCGTCGGTGCAGATGTCGTCGTCGTCGCACCTCATGGGGATGCCGTAGATGCACTCGCCGCTGTTCATGTCGCAGTCGTCGCCGGTCGTGCAGGGGTCTCCGTCGTCGCAGCTCTTCCGGACGACGACGCACTCGCCGAGGGTCGGGTGGCAGGAGTTGAAGCTGCAGAGGTCGGGGGCGATGCAGGAGATGGGCTCGTTGACGCAGACGTTGTCGCTGTCGTCGTTGGGGAGCTTCTCGTCGCAGTAGTCCGTGGTGCAGGGGTCGTTGTCGTCGCAGCGCGGGTCATCCCCCTTGCAGGGCGTGCAGGTCGGATCGGGGTCCAGCTCGTGGAGGCAGGTGCCGGTGTCCGCCTCGCAGCTGTCGAGGGTGCAGGGATCACCGTCCCGGCAGGAGTTCTTGATGTTCCTGCAGCTCCCGTCCTCGTGGTCGCACTTGTCGATGGTGCAGGGGTCGCCGTCGGTGCAGCAGCCCTCACCGTTGCACGCGGGGCTGATCTTCGAGAGGAAGATGCAGTCGCCGGTCTCCGAGTCGCACTGGTTCAAGGTGCAGGCGTTGCCGTCGTCGCACCCGATGGACGAGTTGATGCACTCGCCGGTAGCGGGGTCGCAGTCGTCATAGGTGCAGTCCGAGCCGTCGAAGCAGGAGATCAAGGTCTGGGCGCAGCCGAACTCCTCGGTGCAGCTGCCCACCGTGCAGAGGTTCTCGTCCTCGCAGGGATCCGGCTTGAACTCGCAGAGCCCGGTCTCCGGGTTGCACGAGTCGATGGTGCAGCGGAGCTCGTCGTCGCACATGACCTCGATGTTCTTGCAGCGGGCGTCCGCGTCCTCCTCGGTCGGGTCGCAGTGGTCGATGGTGCAGCGGTCGCCGTCGCTGCAGTTCCTGTCCGTGAACAGGCACCTGCCGAGGGCCGGGTTGCAGTAGTCGACCGTGCAGCGGTCGCCGTCGTCGCAGATCTTCTGGTCGTGCTCGCACCGGCCGGTGTCGGTGTTGCATTGGTCGTTGGTGCAGCGGTCGTCGTCGTCGCAGTCGAGGTCCGAGAAGCAGTCGCAGGAGCTCTTCAGGTCGTGCCTGCAAGCGCTCGCCGGGATGCTCGGGTTGAAGTCGTCGGGCAGCAGGTCCTTGTCGCAGGAGTCGTCGGTGCAGGGGTTGCGGTCGTTGCAGTCGACCCTCTCGTGGGTGCACTCGGCGGGGGAGGCGCTCCGGTTGCAGATGTCGATGGTGCAGGGATCCTCGTCGTCGCAGTCGTCGGGGAGCTTGCAGCGGTCGCACTCGGCGCCCGGGTCCGCGAGGGTCGGGGTGTATGCGCAGTACGGCCCCTGGAGACACGGCACGGTGCAGCAGGCCCGCTCCTCGCACACGTGTGGCTCGTGGCTGCAGAAGCC
>CAZQPP010000042.1:21069-26794 GCA_964594295.1 uncultured Myxococcales bacterium
GTCGCCGTGATCCTCTGGATGGTGTCGTTGGCTCGCCCCGGGTATTCGGTTCGCTCGTGGGGGCTGACGCTGGGGTCGCAGGAGTCGATGGTGCAGTCGTCGCCGTCGTCGCAGTCGATCTCCTCGTGCACGCAGTCGCCCGTGAGCGGGTCGCAGAGGTCGCGCGTGCAGGGCAGGCCGTCGTTGCAGTCGACCGGGGCCGATTGGCACTCGCCGGCATCACACCAGTCCCTCGTGCAGGGGTCGGCGTCCGCGCAGTCGCTCTCGTTCTGGCAGTCGGGGCACGGGTCGATGGCCCGGTGCACACAGTCCCCGGTGCCCGTGCACACGTCCTCGGTGCAGGGGTCTCCGTCGCCGCAGGTGATCGCCACGTGGCGGCAGTCGCCGTTGTGGTCGCAGAAGTCGTTCGTGCAGGGATCGTCGTCGGCGCAGACCCTGGGCTCGTGCACGCACTCACCGGACTCCGTGTCGCAGGAGTCTACGGTGCAGGGCAGCTGGTCGTCGCAGACGGTGGCGGCGTCGTCGATGTGGCACTGGCCGGTCTGCCTGTCGCAGTAGGCGCGCTCGCACACGCCGGCCCCCTCGCAGACCTTGGGTGTGCTGAAGCAGCCGGTGTTGGTGTCGCAGTCGTCGACGGTACAGGGGTTGCCGTCGTCGCAGCTCACGGGCTCGGGCGCCTTGCACACGCCGGTGGTCGGATCACACATGTCGACGGTGCAGGCGTCGTTGTCGCTGCAGGACACCAGGGTGTGCTCGCAGAAGCCGGTGGCCGGGTCGCAGGCGTCGCCGGTGCAGGGGTTGTTGTCGTCGCAGGCGATCGCCGGGAACTCGCACTCGCCGGTGGTCTGGTCGCAGCTGTCGGCGGTGCAGGCGTCGCCGTCCTCGCAGACCTTGGGGGTGTGGCGGCAGGTCTTGCGGCCGAACTCCTCCTCGCAGGAGTCGGTCGTGCAGACGTTGTCGTCCTCGCACTCGGCGTCGCTCAGGCAGGCACAGCCGGCGGTGTCTCCGCCGAGCTCACGATGCACGCAGCCGCCTTGGCTGCGCGAGCAGAAGTCGTCGGTGCAGGGGTTGCCGTCGTCACACAGGAGGGGCTCGTGGATGCACTTGCGCTGAGGCGTGCAGATGTCCGCCGTGCAGGCGTCCCCGTCGTTGCAGTTGGCCAGCGGCGGACACTCCGGGCAGCCCTCGGCCGCGACCGGCACCTGGGTGCAGCCGTCCCGCAGGTCGCAGACGGCGACCGTGCAGGGATCGCCGTCATCGTCGCAGGAGCGGAGCGTGTGGGTGCACTTGCCGTTCGCCGAGTCGCAGGCGTCGATCGTGCAGGCGTTGTTGTCGTTGCAGAGCGGGTCGAGGTGCACGCAGACGCCGCCGGCCTGGGCGTCGCAGAAGTCGAAGGTGCAACGATCGCCGTCGCCGCAGGGGAGCGGCGTGTACAGACACTCTCCCGTGCCGACGTTGCAGGTGTCGGTGGTGCACAGGTCGCCGTCGTCGCAGTGATCGTCGATCTCGCAGCCCTTGCACGCGAGGATGACCTCGCGCACGCAGGCGCCCGTGTTCGGGTCGCAGTAGTCGAAGGTGCAGGGGTCGCCGTCCTCACACTGGCGCGGGCGGTAGAAGCAGCCCTCGAGCTCGGGCCGGCAGTAGTCGTCCGTGCAGGGGTCGTTGTCGTTGCAGGCCATGTCCGTGTAGACGCACTCGCCGTTCTCGGCCGTGTCGACGGTGCAGGGGTCGTCGTCGTCGCACGGGATGGGCACGTTGATGCAGCTGCCGTCCGCGGGGTTGCAGGTGTCCAAGGTGGTGGGGTCGTTGTCGCCGCAGGGCTTGGACTCGTTCACGCAGCCCCGGCTCGGCCAGCAGGAGTCACGTGTGCAGAGGTCGTTGTCGTTGCAGTCGAGCTCGGTCTGGGCGCACTCGCCGAGCACCGGGTCGCAGAAGTCGACGGTGCAGGGGTTGCCGTCCATGCAGTCGACTGCGGTGTTGCGGCACTCCCCCGTCAGCGGCATGCAGCGGTCGGCCGTGCAGGGGTCCTCGTCCGCGCAGTCGAGGGCCGCGTGGGTGCACTCGCCCGTGGCCGGGTCGCAGGAGTCCACGGTGCAGAGGCTGTCGTCGTCGCAGCCGGCGTGGATGCGCTCGCAGGCGCCGGTCAGCTTGTCGCAGATGTCGATGGTGCAGAGGTCGTCTGTGGGCTCTTCGGCGCAGTCGCTGTCGAAGACGCAGAGATCGCAGCCCGAGATCGTGAAGTGCCGGCAGCCGCGGTCGGGATCGCACTCGTCGACGGTGCAGGGATCGAGGTCGTCACACTCCGTGAGCTCGTAGACACAAGCGGCAGGGTCCGCCGCCGTGTCGCACGTGTCGGTCGTGCAGAGATCGCCGTCGTCGCAGTGCTCCTCGGTCGCGCACTCGCCGCACTCCTCGTTGTAGAGCGGCGCGAAGTCGCAGCCGAGGATGGGTGAGCAGAGGTCGGCCGTGCAGTCGTCGCCGTCGTCGCAGGTGATGCGCTCGAAGACGCAGTCGCCGGTCGCCGGATCGCAGCTGTCGTCGGTGCAGGCGCTCGCGTCGTCGCAGACGATGTCGATGGAGTCGCAGGTGCCCTCGTCGTTGCAGAAGGTGAAGGTGCAGGCGTCGTCGTCGACGCAGGAGATCGGCTCATAGCTGCAGGTTGAGTCGTCGCCGATGCCCACGCAGGTGTCGACGGTGCACGGGTCGCGGTCGTCGCAGACCTCGGGGTTCTCGTCGCAGGTGGGGCAGATGTCCGCGTACTTGCACTGGCCGGTGGTCGGGTCGCATTCGTCCAGGGTGCAGGGATCGCCGTCCCGGCACTCCATCTCGTCGTTCATGCACATGCCGAGGCTGAAGCTGCAGTAGTCGACCGTGCAGAGGTTGCCGTCGTCGCAGCCGACCGGCGTGTAGATGCACCTCCCGGTGGCCTCGTCGCAGGTGTCCTTGAAGCTCTCGCTGTCCTCGTCCCAGACACCGGTGCAGGGGTTCTGGTCGTCGCAGGGGATGATGGGGAACTTGCACTCGCCGGTCTCCGGGTCGCACTGCTCGAGGGTGCAGGGGCTCGTGTCCACGCAGACCGCGTACGCGTGCTGGCAGCCGATGGTCGCGTCGCAGGTGTCGGTAGTGCAGAGGTTGTCGTCGTCGCAGCGCTTGGGCGGGTTCGCGCAGTGAGCCTCGCTGGCGTCGATCGGCACGCACCTGTCCTCGGTGCAGAAGTCGCCGTCGGCGCAGATCATGTCCTCGTGGATGCAGCCGCCTTCAAAGGGGCTGCAGAAGTCGATGGTGCAGGGCTCGCCGTCGTCGCAGTCGAGGGGGCGCCTGTGGCACTCGCCGTCGGTCGGGTCGCAGCCGTCCTCGGTGCAGTCGTCCTCGTCATCGCAGCTCTTCGGCCTGTTCTCGCAGTACTCCTGGGGCGACGCGCCCGAGAGCAGGAGGGCCTCCTCGCAGAGGTCGAGGGTGCAGAAGTTGCCGTCGTCGCAGACCGACGGGTGCGTGCACCACCCGGTCAGCGGATCGCACTCGTTCTTGGTGCAGGGGAGGCTGTCGTCGCAGTCCTTGCCCACGAAGTAGCACTCACCGGAGAGGGGGTTGCACTTGTCGGTGGTGCAGGCGTTGCCGTCGTTGCAGTCCCTCCTCGGGTAGCTGCAGTCGCCGGTCATGGGGTCGCAGATGTTCTCGGTGCAGTAGTCGGCGTCGAGGCACAGGGCCTGGATGTGGAAGCAGCCCCGCTGCGAGTCGCAGGCGTCGCTCGTGCAGATGTTGTCGTCGTCGCAGTCGCGCTCTACGAACTCGCACTTCTGAGTGTCCTGGTTGCAGGTCCCCGTGGTGCAGGGGTCGCCGTCGTCGCAGGTCGCCGGCCGGTAGAGGCAGGCCGTGCCGTTGGCGATGCACTTGTCTACGGTGCAGTCGTTGGAGTCCTCGCAGATGACGTCGCTGCTGCACTCCCTCGGGACACACTGCATGGGCTGGCCCGTCTCCGGGTCGGTGTGGGGAGTGAAGACGCACTCGCCGGTCGCGTCGTCGCAGGAGTCGACTGTGCACGGGTTCTTGTCATCACAGCTCTTTTCGGCGAACTCGCAGGCCTCCGTCTCGGCGTTGCAGCTTCCGACCAGGCACAAGCGGCCGGCGTCGAGGGCCGCATCTCGGCACTCCGAGTGTACGTCGCACAACCTGATGCAGTTCTCGAGGTCGAGGAGGTTGTCCTCGTGCCGGCAGCCCGTCTCGGGCTCGCACGTGTCGATGGTGCACACGTTGTCGTCGTCGCAGTCGACGTCGCTTACGTGCTGGCACTCGTGGTTCTCGTCGCAGGCGCTGACCGAGCAGAGATCCGCCTCGTTGCACTCGTAGTCGAAGTCGCAGCAGCCATCCTCGCGCACGTGCATGCAGCCCTGGCTGGGCTCGCAGTAGTCGCGGGTGCAGTGGAGGTTGTCGTCGCAGGTCTTGGGGAAGTGCACGCACTCGCAGGCGACGGGGTTGCAGGTGTCGATTGTGCAGAGGTCGTCGTCGTCACAGTCGGCGTGGGCGCTGCAGACCTCGCAGACGGGGCCGGGGTCTGGATTGTCGGGGCCGCCGTCGTCACCGGGGTCGGTGCCCTCGCCGCCGTCGTCGACCGGCTCGACGGCGTCGTCCTTCTGCACACCGGGGTCCTCGTCGGCTCCGTCGTCCACCGGCGTGTCACCCGGGTCTCCGCCCGCGTCGGCGTCCTCGGGCGGCTGGTCGCCGTCGTCCGGCACGCCCTCGTCGCCGGGGAGATCGGGCCTGGGGATGTCCAGCCCTTCGTCGGGCTTGACCGGGACGTCACCCCCTTTGACGTCCGGCTCAACTACGCCGCCGTCGGTGACGTCCTTCTCAGGAGTGGTGAAATCCTCCGGTCCACCGCTTTCGCTACAGCCTGACAGACCGAGCCACAGCAGGCTCGTCACGGACAATGCTACAAAGAGTTTGCCGGCCCAGTGCATTCCGTCCTCCGTCCTCCGGGCCATGGGCCCGGTCCGAATCGGGGCATTATGGCGGAATTTGGGGGGGCTCTACAAGCGGGACCCCGGGGGTCCGGCAGCGGGCCTTTGTGGGTGGACCTGGACCTGTGGTTGGCCCAGGACCAGCTCTGTCACGTTTGGGTCGTGTCCGAGAAGGTCTTCAGCTTCCTGCACCTCGAGGGATGCCGCAGCTTCCTCAGCGCCTTGGCCTCGATCTGCCTGATGCGCTCGCGGGTCACGAAGAAGTCCTGGCCCACCTCCTCCAGGGTGTGGTCGCTCTTCTCACCGATGCCGAAGCGCATGCGCAGGACCTTCTCCTCGCGCGGAGTGAGGGTCGCCAGGACCTTGCGTGTTTGCTGGCTCAGGTCGCGCGAGACGGCGGCGTCGCCCGGCGAGCAGAACTTCTTGTCCTCGATGAAGTCCCCGAGGTGGGAGTCCTCCTCCTCGCCGATGGGGGTCTCGAGGCTGACGGGCTCCTTGGCGATCTTCAAGACCTTGCGAACCTTCTCGACCGGCATCTCCATCTTGACCGCGATCTCCTCGGGGGTGGGCTCGCGGCCGAGCTCCTGCACCAGGTAGCGGCTGGTGCGGATGAGCTTGTTGATGGTCTCGATCATGTGCACCGGGATGCGGATCGTCCTCGCCTGGTCGGCGATGGCGCGCGTGATGGCCTGCCTGATCCACCAGGTGGCGTAGGTCGAGAACTTGTAGCCGCGGCGGTACTCGAACTTCTCGACGGCCTTCATCAG
>CAZQPP010000043.1:0-11864 GCA_964594295.1 uncultured Myxococcales bacterium
GCAGCCGCTTCTCCCTGCACGAGGTCTTCGAGTTCCTGAGCTCGGATCGCGACGGCGACGGCACGCCCGACCTGGCCGCCGGCGAGGCTTCCGCCGTCGCCTTCGAGCACTTTCGCTTCCCGGACTACGTGTGGGTCATGTCGACCTCGGAGTTCAGCGAGAGCTACCGGCCGGCCGACAGCGGCTACTCCTTCATCGCCAACACGCTGACCACACGCGCGGCTCTCTATGACTACTTCGCCAAGCTCGGCGAGCTCTACCGGGCGTCGACGGGGGCCTGGGAGCAATGAGCTTCGAGAGATAGCGCTCGAGTGTAGATCCCTCGAGTCCTGACGGCCGCCCGAGCCTTCGTGCTCCCCGGCGAGAATTTCCTTGTGGAGAGCCGAGCGGGAGGCGTAGGATCCACCGAAAAGCACCAGGACGCGACAGATCCGGTCTTGCCGCCGGAGGGGAGCCGACAATGAAGCGACTACTCCTGGGGTCCTTGACCGTTTTTGTCGTCCTGGCCACGGGCTGCTCGGAGAGCGGGGGGAGTGGGGAGAGCGCAGAGAGCTCCTCGGAGCCTTCGCTCAGCGCGAGCGGATCCGCCCTGACCGGGGTCGTAGGCCGTGACGGTACCGAGCTGACCGTGAACGGTGAGGCCTACACCTTCGTGGGCGCCAACTTCTACGCCGCGGCCAGCAGCTACCATTACGGCTGCGGCTGGCCCGGCAACGATCCCGACGAGTTCCTGGAGACCGCCTTCACAGGCCTTCGCCAGCACGCGCGGGCCAACGCGGTTCGATTCTGGGGTTTCCAGTCCTTCGCCCTGCGTGAGAACCCCCCTGACTCGGGGGTCGTCGAGCTCGACTTCGGGGACTTCGACCGCGTGATCGCCAGGGCTCGCGCCCACGACATTCGGCTCGTCTTCGTGCTGGAGAACCAGTGGACCGAGTGCACCGGCCTGCCGGAGGGAGGTGTGCCGACGCCCAACGATCCCGACAACGGGGGCTACCGCAACCTGAGCTGGTACGCGAGCGGCTACGACACGCCGGGCGCCCTGGGCTACCCGCTGAGCTACAAGGAGTACGTCGAGGCCGTGGTGAGCGAGTACGCCCACGAGCCGGCGATCCTGATGTGGCAGCTCATGAACGAGGCCGAGTGCAAGGACATCCCGGCTGACACGGAGTCGCCGGAGAGCGCTCCCGGCACGGCCTGTCCGGGCGAGCTGCGGGACTGGGCCCACGAGATGGCCGACTTCATCCGCGGCATCGAGGTCGGCCTCGGCGTCGAGACGCCGCACCTCATCAGCATCGGCACCATGGGCACGGGCCAGCCCGGGACCCAGGACGAGAACCTCTGGCTGCTCCACGACTACCCGAGCGTGGACGTGGTCGAGGTGCACGACTACGGCCACGACTCCGAGGCCTTCCCCGGCGGACCGCTCGAGCTCTCCTACCACACGCGCTTCTTCGCCCAGGACGGTGGGTGGGACTGGGCCGACGGCGGGTACCTGGATCTCCAGCTCGGCCGCTGGCAGCCGCTGTCCTGGACCGTGCCGGCCAGGGACTACGACGACACCGACGACATGGACGGGCACTTCAACCGCCTCGGCCTCGACTTCAGCGACCTGCCGGGGGACTGGCTGGGCCCGGTCTTCGTGGACAACGTGGTCGTGGACGGGGGCGACCCCTACACCTTCGACGGGGCGGACGCGGCCGCTGACCTCGCGGCCTTCGACCTCAAGGACGACGTGGCCGCAGTGAGCCTGTCGGCGGCCGACTCGGTCGTCGGCGAGGGCGCGCTCGCCGTCTCCTTTGCCCCGGGGGGCGACGACGGCCACGCCTTCTTGAAGAGCACTGAGCTTGCCGGGGTGGCGCCGGGCAGCGTCATAACGCTGGAGCTCTTCGTGCCCAACGACGCGCCTCTGCTGCCCTTCACCTCGAACACCGTGGCCGCGGCATTCGACATGGCGCGGCGCCTGGCCGACGGGCACGGCAAGCCGATCTTCATCGGCGAGACCGGGATCGAGACCGGAGAATGTGGTGGCCTGCAGGTCCGCGCCGAGCTCTTCGACGCAAAGATGGACGCCGCCTTCAACGAGGGCGCGAGCGGGTACCTGCCCTGGGTGTGGCACAACACGAGCAGCTCGGGCCACGACTTCACCTACGGCGACCCTCTGCTCGACGTCATCGCCGAGCACAGCCCCGACCAGCTCGCCGCGCCGGCCATCACGGAGCTCAGCCACACCCTCCACGGCGACGGCAGCGCCACGGTCACCTGGAGGACCGACATCCCCGCGACCACCGAGCTCGCTTTCGGCCTCCAGCCGGACTGCCACCTGGTCGAGGTGGTGCCGGGGCGCCGCGTGCGGCACACGGTCACCGTCGGCGGGCTGATGAGCTCGACGACAGCGCCCCCGGTCACCCGGACGTACTGCTACCGGGCGGGCAGCCGCGGGCAGGGCACCTCCCTGGCCGAGTCGGAGGAGCGGAGCTTCGACACCCCGGTGAGCACCGACGACCCCTTCGTGGTGACCGCGGTCGCGGACTCGGGTTACTACTACCCCGCCAAGGAGATCCTCGACGCCGCCGCCACGCACAACCCGGACGTGCACCTGATCCCCGGGGACTGGTCCTGCGAGAACGGCGTGACCGAGGCCCGGGACTGGTGGGACACCTACTGCGCGAACATCCGCGCCGCCGCCGGCAAGGTGCTGCTCGCCCTCGGCAACCACGAGGACGAGCCCGTGCCCTCCGGCTACGAGGAGTTCGAGTGGAACCGGGAGCTCGTCGGCATGGGCGACGTCGGCTGGTACCAGTGGCCCGACCCCAACGACCCGGCCTTCCTCGCCGACCCCGACTACCGGGCACACTTCATCACCCTCGACTCGACCGGGGACGCGTACGACGACCCGGCCCAGCGTGAGTTCCTGCTCAACGCGACGGGCGACGCCGGCGCCCTCGTGGATGCCCAGCTCTTCGACTGGCAGATCGTCCAGTTCCACCACCCCTTCTTCACCTCGGGCAACGGCCACGGCGGCTCGCCGCACGTAGCCGACGAGTGGGCCAAGCTCTTCGACGAGTGGGGCGTGGACCTTGTCTTCATGGGGCACGAGCACGCCTACGAGCGCACGCACGGCGTCTGCTACGACGGCACCCTCAGCGAAGGCTGCCCGGTGTACGTGCTCACCGGCGGCGGCGGTCGGGGGCTCTCCGGCTTCGACCCGGTCCAGCCCGCCTGGTCGGCGCGCCGGGCCAGGATCCACCAGTACACGCGGGTCGAGCTCCGGCCGGAATCCGCCAGCTTCCAGGCCATCGACGTGGAGGGCCGCATCATCGACTCGGCGCGGATCCTACCGCGCCCAAAGCCCACCGACTTCGACGGGAGCGGGTCGGTGAACATCGGGCTCTGCGCGGCGCCTCCTCGCGCCGTGGAGATGGACTGCGGCGACGGCGCGGACGGCGACGGCGACGGCGCGGCCGACTGCGAAGACCCTGACTGCGAGGGCGCCCTGTGCGGCGGCGGCGCGTTCTGCTCGTCGGGGAGCTGCGGCTGTCCGCCCGACGCGGCAGAGGTCTGCGACAACGGGGTCGACGACGACTGCGACGACCTCGTGGACTGTGCCGACACCGACGCATGCGCCGAGGACGTGCCTTGCGACGCCTTCGGTCGCTTGTGCCGCAGCGAGGAGTGCGAGTGCCCCACGACCGGCGGCGAGGTCTGCGACAACGGCGCCGACGACGACTGCGACGGGGCGACCGACTGCGAGGACGGGGACTGCGCCGGCACCCCGGCCTGCCCGGGCCCGGTCTGCGGCGACGGCGGCTGCGACGGCGGCGAGAGCTGCCATACCTGCCCGGATGACTGCGGCGTCTGCTGCCCCGACGGCGCCTGCCAGTCGGGCTACGGTGAGCCCTGCGAGTCCGGTCCCGACGACTGCGGAGCCGGCCCCGTCTGCGGCGACGACCTCTGCGGGGCCGACGAGAGCTGCGAGACCTGCCCGGGGGACTGCGGCGTGTGCCCGGTCTGCGGCTGTGGCAACGGCGCCTGCGAAGGCCCGGACGAGACCTGCATGACCTGCCCCGCCGACTGCGGCCAGTGCTGCGGCGACGCCTCCTGCGAGGCCGGTCACGGCGAGGCTTGCGACACCTGCCCCGCCGACTGCGGCCAGTGCTGCGGCAACTCCAGCTGCGATCCCGTCTACGGCGAAGCCTGCGACACCTGCCCCGCCGACTGCGGCGCCTGCCCCTACTGCCACGACGGGGAGTGCAACGGCAGCGAGACCTGCGAGGACTGCGAGGCGGACTGCGGCGTGTGCCCCTTCTGCGGCGACACGGCCTGCAACAACGGCGAGGACTGCGCGACCTGCCCGGGCGACTGCGGGCCCTGCTGCGGCAACGGCGCCTGCGAGGCGGAGCGTGGGGAGGACTGCGCCACCTGCGAGGCGGACTGCGGCGTGTGCCCCTTCTGCGGCGACACGGCCTGCAACAACGGCGAGGACTGCGCGACCTGCCCGGGCGACTGCGGGCCCTGCTGCGGCAACACAGCCTGCGAGCCCGATCGCGGGGAGGACTGCGCGAGCTGTGCGGCCGACTGCGGCGAGTGCTGCGGCGACGGCGCCTGCGAGTCGGATCTCGGCGAGGACTGCGCCACCTGCCCGGGCGACTGCGGTGAGTGCTGCGGCGACGGCGCCTGCGAGTCGGATCGCGGGGAGGACTGCGCGAGCTGTGCGGCCGACTGCGGCGAGTGCTGCGGCGACGGCGCCTGCGAGTCGGATCTCGGCGAGGACTGCGCCACCTGCCCGGGCGACTGCGGTGAGTGCTGCGGCGACGGCGCCTGCGAGTCGGATCGTGGCGAGGACTGCACGAGCTGCGAGATCGACTGCGGGGCCTGCCCGACCAGCCACAACAAGGGTCTGCGGGCTGCGCTGAAGCACAAGCTCCACCTGAAGGACGCCGACGGCTCCTGGATGTCCGCGAGCAGCGAGCGCCCCCTGATCGGCCAGTGGACGCCCCTGTCCTTCCAGGTCCCCTCCAACGCCGACACTCCCCTCAGGTACATCGGCTGGGAGATCGACAACGACGACTCCTACGCCGGCTCGCTCTACTACGACGACATCAGCCTCGGCTCCGCGAGCTACGACTTCGAGGGCGGCAAGACCTACCCATGGCGGGGCCGGAGCCTGGAGACCATGAGCGCCCTGGTGGTCTCCTCCCAGACGGGACGCGACGGCTCGGCACGCTCCATGAGGGTCGAGCTGCTGCCCGAGGACAGCGACGAGAGCGTGGTCCGCGTGATGACGCCGCAGCACGTGATGCCGGGCGACGTGCTGACCATCCACGTCTACGTCCCCTGCGACGCGCCCGTGTACTCCTCCGACACGCCCGGAACCGGCGATGCGTGCGGCGACGGGCTTCCCGGCCCGAGCGAGAAGGCGTGCCCAGGCGACGGCATGGAGGCCAAGCTGCGCCACAAGCTCTACACCAAGGAGCCCTGGCACGACGCCACCGAGCAGTACCCGGCCATAAACGGCTGGTCGACCATGCCCTACACCCTGCCCGAGGGCTCGGATCTCTCCCGGCTCGGCATCTACCTCAGCGGGCACCCCTCCGGCTTCACCGGCACCCTGCAGTACGACGCCATCGAGATCACCCGCGACGGCGTCCGGCAGCACTACTGGTCCTTCGAGGTCGGCCCTGACATCTGGGACGACGAGTGGAAGGGCAGCGGCATCTCGTCGGTCGGCACCGCGTCGATCCCGGCCCCCGGGGTGGTGGCCGTGGACGGGGCCAGCTCCCTCCAGGTGAGCTACTCCGGCTCGAGCAGCAGCGGCGAGCTGCGCCTGAAGGACTTTGGCGGCATCGCGGCCGGCGACCTCTTCGAGGTCAACGTCTTCGTGCCCTGCGGAGCGCCGATCGACAACTGATCCGGGCTGGAGCCACCGAACGGGAATCACGCAGCGGTCGACAGATAGGCGCGAGACCCGCAGGTGGCGGATTCGGCCTCCTGTCACGGGGCGCGGCAGGTGTCAGGATCAACGATGTCTGGAGGGTATGCAGGCGACAGGTCCACAGCGACGAGGAGGTGCTCGATGAGCTGCGTTCACCATACGTGTGCGGGGCGGGCGTTTCGCAGGCGAAACGCCCCTACGCGGGGAGTTTCGTCCCGAAACTCCTTGTTTCGCCATCTGAGAGTGTTGCTTGGTTTCGTGCTCCTTGCGAGCGTGTCGGGCTTCGGGGTCGGTCACGCTGACCAGGCGCCCCTTGGCGACCTTCTTCTTCACGACCAGTCGGCCGGACTCGTCGGTCTCGAGGTCGTCACGAATGACCTTGACGAGATTGCGGCAACGCCGGAGCACCTTCCTTCGCAGCCCAGGTCGCGCCTCTTTGAGCTCATCGCGCACTCGGCCCACTGCTGTCGTCACCATGCGCGCCAACTCGTTGACCACAGATGCCCGCGCATCGGCATCGCGCCAGTCGACGCGAAAAGCACCCTTGGTGCTCTTGGCGAGCAGCAACGGCATGTCCCATTGCTCGGCCACACGCTCGAGCGTGCTGCGAGTCGCCCGTGCCCACAGCGTTCCAAGCTGGCGCAGCCCGTCACCCAGCAGGCGAACCGTGTCGAGCACCGCGCCGTAGCACCACATGGGAGTGCTGTCGGTGGTCCACACCGCGCCAGCGCCGACGACCCCCTCGTCACGACACAGCCGAACGACATGCTCGTGAAGAAGCTGGTAGCGGCGCAGTCCGCAGTCCGGGTGCCGGCCCAACATGAAGCGCTCGAAGTCCCGCAGCGTCTTCTCACTCGGCGGCGCTACTCCAAACTCGAGCCCCATCGCCGCACGCCACTCGGCATCGTTCTCAGCCCTCCTCACCGACGAAAGCCGGGACATCCCCTCCTCGCTCCAACGCAACACGAGCAGCGCAATCAGCACGAGCGGCGGCCAGGCGTTCCGCCCTGTGAGCCCTTCGCCGCGCCATCCCTTGAAGAGCCACGGAGGGAACAGCTTCGACCGATGACGGCCAAGCAACCACGGCACCGTCCCTTCCTTCAAGCAACCAGGCTGGACGAGCTCGGGTTCGAAGAACGAGGTCTGTGCGAGCGAGCGGCGGGGCATCTGCAGTCCTTCCCGGAGCCGCTTGCCTCAGGCACCGCCATGCGGCACAGTCGCATCGGCTCCGTTTGTTGTGTGGTGTTCGGGACTTAGACACCCCCAGAGGTAACTTCTCAATAAGTCCGGGCGGATCTCTGTCAGTGGAGCTGTTAGCCGTTAGCTGTTAGCCATTAGCAGTGGCATGCATCTTCGTGTAATCGCAGCAGTTTCTTGCCTTCCCGCTAATGGCTAATGGCTAATGGCCAACGGCTCGTCGGCCCGATTTGCCCGGACTTATTGAGAAGCTACCCCCCAGAGCACCACCACAAACGGTAGCCGTCAAGCGCGGGAACGGCCGATTCCTAAGTAATTGTAATCACTTAAGAATTGAGTTTCCCCGAACGCTGCTAGGTCGCGCTCGCCACGAGCCCGTCGAGGTGGAAGTCGGGGTCCTCGCCGAAACGCCTGAAGATCAGGACGAAGGCCAGGGCGGCCCTCGCGAGCAGCTCCTTGTTCTTGTACAGGACGGCCAGCCGGCGTTTGCGCCGCTTCTTGTCTCCCATGTCGAAGTAGCGCACCACGAGGCCGTCGAGGGGCTCGGTCCGGGTGGGCGCCGAGACCCGCTCGAGGCCCCCTGCCTGTGCGTACTCCATGGTCTCGAGCACCAGGCGGCGCTGTCTGGCCGTTCCGGACTCCCAGTGGTAGCCGAACACGTGCAGCATGATCCGCATGCCCTCTGAGGCACCGGCCCGGGAGATGGCGTCGAAGAGGCGCTGCGCCGGCGCGTCGAGCTCGATGTGCTTCTCGCGGATCAGTGAGAGCACGGCGGCGGACTTGAAGAGCTGGTACATCCTCTCCGCGCCGTTGATCGGCGGCCTCTTGACTCGATGGGGGAAGCGCGGCCTGAAGCCGGTATAGGACGGGTCCGACAGCGTCCGGAAGAGGATCTCGTGGAAACGAGAGAGGGGGAGCTGCTCGTAGTCGTCCAGCCGGAGGTCGAGGAGGTTGTCGAGGCGGTCGGCGAGCTTCACCCGGACCACCTCCGGCGTGTCTTGGGCGTGGTCGAGGAGCTGCGCCGTGTACACGAAGTAGCTCTGGTTCGGCTCGCGCGTCAGCCAGCCGAGGCGCTCCATCAGATACCACTCGTCGAGCGGGTCCAGCCGCCTCAGGAGGGCCTGGAATGCCTCCTCGATCGTGCCGTCGCCCGGCAGGTCTTCCCGCTTGTCATGGAGCAGGACGGTCAGCATGTCGAGGAGGTGAGCTTCTCCCCGGGCCAGTATCAGGAGGGCGGCGGCACGGAGAGGGTGCAGGACCGCCGGAGCCCTGGTGATCCTGCGCCGCCCGCGGTAGGCCTCCTGCAAGTACGCCAGGACATCGAGGAGAAGCGCCTCGTCCTCCTCCTCTACCCGCTGCTCGGCCAACATGATGCGGAGCCACCACTGCGGAGCGTCGTCCTTCTCGATCATGTGCAGCATCAGGCTGCTGGTCAGGCTCGTGAAGTGGCCCAGGTCGTGAAGGTCCGTGTCGTGGAGCGTCATGTCGTCCTCGTTGCTCCGGGGAGGACCGCGCCAGACAGGGCCAGATTGTCGACGGTCGGTCTTGGAGCGCTTGGGGACCGGGTGTCTTGTTGAGAGGAGGGGTAGGGCCCGCGTCGGGACGCCGAGGGCCTCTTCGCCGACGCTGCTGACGTTGCCAAGACCCGTCGCTCCCTTCCCTTGTGGTCGAGAGGTGTCATAGCAATACCAACGCCGAAGCTGGTGCCATCTGACTTTCTCCCTCGCCCGTGCTCCGCGAAAACCCCACCCGCCGCGTGGCTGTTGACGCTCCTGGTTTCCGGTGCGAGCAGGCTGCTCATGTTGCGAGCCCCTTCCAATGTCGTCTCGATCGTTCGCCCAGCCACCCAGTCACGAGCCGATCTGCTCCTTGAGGTCGCCTGACTACGTGGAGTCGAGCTGCGTCGCGCTCCTGCTCGCCGGCGTAGGTCTGTCGAGGGTCGGCTCCCCATCGAGTTGCCGGTGTGCACCGGAGAGCGTCGTTGGCGACGATGCGCGCTCACTCGTCCGCTGAATGACGCAGCGCTGGCGACACGGACGGAGTTTTCGCGGATGACGCCCCGGAGAGGCGCCGTCGGATCGCGCTTCCGGGCGTGTCTTCGCAGGCCGTCACAGGGCCAGCGCGCCAGCGTCCTGGCCGGCGCCCTACTTGAGCTGCAGGCCGGGCTCGCTCACCACGGCGCCGAGCCGGTCGTAGCACTCGAGTTTTTCCGGCGCGAGGCCTGAAAGCGCCTCGCCGCCCGGACCGGCGATCGAGGCGACCGGCTCCGTGAAGGCCTCGTCCTTGGTCGCTGTGAACGAGAGCGCTATGCGAGCACCCTTCACCGCGGTCACGCCCCTGACGCCGGCGGCGTACTTGACCACTGCGCCCTCGGACACGAACACGACATCGCAGGACCTCACCGCGGCGTTGCCCACGGTGAGCCCAGCGCCGGTCGCCGCCGCCACGGCGCACTTGCCGTCCTTGCACTCGAGGCCGGTGTCGCAGGTGCCGTCGTCCTTGCACTCGCAGTCCTTGGCGCCCTTGGTGCAGCCCGGCTCGGTGGCCGTGGCGCACTTGCCGTCCTTGCACTCGAGGCCGGTGTCGCAGGTGCCGTCGTCCTTGCACTCGCAGTCCTTGGCGCCCTTGGTGCAGCCCGGCTCGGTGGGCTTGACGCACTTGCCGTCCTTGCACTCGAGGCCTTCGTTGCAGGTGTCGCCGTCCTTGCACTCGCAGTCCGCGGCGCCCGGGTCGCAGGCAGGCTCCTTGTCGCCGTCGCCGTTCCCGCCGCAGCCCGCGACGAGGAGGAAGACGCCGAGGGCGACGGCTCCGAGCAGTCGGCCGTGAATCGTGTTGCAGTGCTTCGTGCTGTTCATCTCTTGGTCCTCTCTGCTTGTTTCGCTCTGTCCGACCGTCCGCAGGGCCTACTTCAGCTTCCGAATCCCGGTCGTGTTGCCTCTCTCCAACCCGTGCTTCTTCAAGACCTTGAAGAACTCTCCGTGTTTGCCGGTCCCCGTTCGTCTCTCCATGCTCGTGGTGCCCTGGCGCATCATGTCCAGCGCGAGCAGGGCACGGCCCTTCTTCGTGCTCACCTGCCGCAGGCGCTCCATCGCGCCGAGGTCCAGCAGGTTCGCGCCTTTGCCGACCTTTACGTTGTAGTGCCTGTTGTAGGCCTGGGCCGACATGTAGTCCGACTTGCGCAGGTGCTTGATTCCGCGGTTCACCTCTTTGGGGGTGATGCCCTTGTTCGCGTTTCGGAAGGGGCTGGTCGTGATCCCGGCCTGCTTGTGCTCCCTGGTGACGAACTTCGTGTGGCGCCACGCCTGCTTCCAGCCGAACTTCTGGCGTGGCTTCATGTTGAGCACGGTCAGCCACTGGACAGACGGGCGGATCTTGCCGCGGTAGAGCTTGATCGTCGTCCTGAGCCTTCCCCAGAAACCGGTCTTGAGGCCCTTCTTCCATGCTCCGGTGGGGTCGCTGTGGTTGACGGGGTTGCCGTCGGTGTAGGCGTAGGCCCCCGCGGCCTCGGCGACGTTTGAGACGTTTGCCGAGGGCCGCTCCAAGAAGGCCGGGTCCGGCATCGTCCAGCGGCCGGTCCAGGGGTCGAGCTGACGTCCTCCGAAGTCCACCAGGCCGGTCGTCTTGTCACGCTCCTTGCCGGTGAAGCCGTGGGGATCGGTGTCACCCGACTCGTAGCGAGGCGTGCCGTAGGGGTAGGTCTCGCTGCGCGCGACCAGCTCTCCGCTCCCGTCGGTCTCGACGACCGGGCTGCTCCTGTGATCCAGGCTCAGGTAGGTCACCCGTGGGTCGCTCCCGTGCAGGCTGCGCTCGGCGCTGGCGTTCAGGAGGACTTCCGGGTCGTCGAGGCGCAAGGCCTCGTCCGCGAAGGTGAGCGCGCCCGCCACCGCCTGGCCCGCGAGCCACGCGTCGGCCGCCGTGATGACACCGTCAGGGCCGGCTGCGAGAGCGTCGTCCTCGCCCGACGCCGGCGCCACGTCCGACAGGAAGCTGGCGGCGAAGCCCGGCTCCTCGATGCGCACGCGGCGGTTGTCGTCCAGCATGACGTAGGTCAGCGCCGTGCCGTCGCGGACCTCGAAGGAGGGGCTCAGGTACCAGGTCTCGTGACCGCCTCCCCGCTTGAGCAGCCGGTCCCGTTTCGTGCCGTAGGCGAAGGAGGCCAGCACGCCAGAAGCGTCCGAAGCGCTCGCCATGCGCCCCAGGAAGTCCCAGGTGTAGGAGACCTCGCCCCTCCTGGTCATGTGCCCGGCCGCGTCGTACTCGAAGGTCATGGCGCCGGCCTCGGTGACCCCGTGGACCTGGGAGACGGCACCGTAGCTGTAGTCACCCACGTGCGCCGGGCTCGAGGCCCCGAGGCTGGACTCCTTCTTCAGGATCCTGCCGCCCCCGTCGTAGGTGTAGCCGAGGGTCTCGGCCCAGTCCACGGCGGCCGGGGCGAGCTGCGCCGGGGTGAGGCGGTAGAGGGCGGCGTCGGGGAAGCGCGCGGCGCCGGTCGGAGCCCCGCCGGCGGCGCGGGAGTCCTCGACCTCCACTATGTTGCCCGCCCGGTCGCGAGTGAAGACGTAGCCGAGGAGCTGGTCGCCCGAAGGCCCCTTCACGGTGATCGACGAGAGCTGCTTGCGCTCGTCGTGGGTGATGCTCGTCACGGCCCCGTTCGCCATGCTGAACGAGGCGGGGAGCCCGCGCGGGTCGAAGCTCACGTCCTCGATGTAGCCCGGCGCTCCGACTATCCGATCGG
>CAZQPP010000043.1:11874-26655 GCA_964594295.1 uncultured Myxococcales bacterium
CCCGTCGACCTCTACCTGGATTTCGCGTCCGGTCGGGAAGACGTTGCCGACCACGCGCTCGGCGTTGTCATAGTCCGTCTTGAGCTCGAGGACGCGACCGTTGAGGTTGTGCTCCACGAAAGACACCCCGCCTCGCATGGTGTAGCCATAGCGCTCCTTGCCCTCGCCTCCGTCGAGGGGGTAGCTCACCGAGGCGAGGCGCCCGGCGACGTTCGTGCACTTCTCCGGGGCACAGGAGGCGACTTTGTCGTAGCTCTGCTCGATACGCGTGCCGGTCTCGTCGGCTGCGTCCCACTTGCCGATCAGGCGGTTCGAGCCGTCGTAGGAGCGGAGCTCCTCGACGCCGCGTGCGTCGACCCTGCGGACCAGGTTTCCGGCGTCGTCGTACTCGAAGGTGGTCGTCCCGCTGTCCGAGTCCTCCACCGCCACGAGCCTGCCGAGCAAGTCGTAGGTCTGGGTCTTGGTCGCGCCGGTGGGGTCGGTCGCTGTCGCGAGGCGTCCCAGCTCGTCGTAGGTGTAGTCGTCGAAGATCTGGCCGTCCTCCGGGCTAAGGAGACGCTCGACCGCCAGCGTCTGGCCCAGGCCGTTCCTCCAGGCGGAGGTCGGTGTGTCCTCGTGAGGTCCGCCGGACAGGGTGTCCTCGAGGTCGTACTGGGTCATCCTCATCGGGTCGTAGACCCTCAGGGTCTCGATGGGCCCGACCTCCTCGCCCACGGTGGGCATGGTGCGCCTGATCTCGCGGCCGGTGGCGTCGTAGTGGGTCTTCTGAGAGAGGGTGCCGTCGGGCGGGGCCGTGTCGCACGCATCACCGGTGCCGGCGTAGGGGTCGAAGACCTCGCGCTTCATGCCCTGCAGGTTGAACACGGTGAAGCCGGTGACGTGGTAGTTGTCGCCGCTCAGCTTCTCGCGCACCTGGTAGAGCCTGCCGCGGCCGTCGATGCAGCGCACGGTCTCCAAGTCCATCTCCTCGCCGGACCCGGTGCGCCGGTGCACGACGACGCGGCTCGAGGGGTTGCCGAGCAGGTACTCGTAGGCCTCGGTGGGCTTCTCCATCGTGTCCCCGGGCAGGACCTTGGAGGTGACCCGAGCGAACTCGTCGTAGCTGTAGTAGGTGCTGTTGCGCGGGCTCTTCACCTCGTCGGACTCGACCACCATCCACGCGGTGTTCTCGGTCGGGAGGTCCCAGGTCTGGTCGTAGATCACGTCCTTGCGCAGGCGGTAGGGGCCCTCCGCGTCCTCGAGCAGGATCTCGGCCCGGATCACCCGCAGCCCGTGCTCGTCCATCTCGTAGACGCGCCGGTGCGTGTCGCCCTCCGCCGTTCCGAGGGCGTCGAGGGTCTCGATGACGTTGCCGTGCTCGTCGAGCTTGTTTCGCACCGTGTCGATGGTCTTGCCGGTCGTGTCCACCCTGCCGGTCGTGCGCGTGACCTTGCCGTGGGTGACCTGGCCCGCGGGCAGGCCCTCGAAGGCTGTGCCGTCGTAGTAGGTAATTGTCTCGGTGTAGAGATCGCCCGCGGGTCCTCCTTCGCTGCCCGCGACACCGTATGTCCTCACGGACACGGGGTTGTTCAGGATCCAGCGATCCTCGTTGTCCTCGGGGAGGGCGTAGGTGGTCCTGGTGTAGCGCTCGTCGCCGAGGCACTTCTCACCGCACGGCAGACCCGAGTACGACAGGCCGTCGCAGCTCTCGCAACCGGAGGGGCTCTCTGCGGACACCCCCAGGTTGGAGTGGAGCGTGACGTTTCCGTAGCCGTCGTACTCCCAGGTCTGCTCTGTGGCGGCCCAATCCGTGGCTTCCTCGAGGCCCTCTCTGTGCTCGACGGTCTCGCGGACCCTGCAGATGTGACGCACGGGGAAGGGCTCCAGGTCTGTGGGCGCGCCGGCCACGTCGCAGTCCTTGTACTCGTTCGCCGTCACCTTGATGGAGCGGTCGCCGCTTGTCTGCTCGCTCCGCAGGAGCTTGCCCATCATGTAGACGTCCTCGGCTCCGACGTCGTAGAGCTCGTCCGAGGCTCCCGCCTCCTGGAGCTCGTCGCCGGGGGTCTCTCCCTGGACGCGGGCGTAGCCCCTGAAGCGCTTCTCCACGCCGTCGTAGTAACCGTCGTGGAAGGAGTAGGTGGTCACGAGGTGCACGTTGCTCAGCTCGTCCCACTCGTCGGTGGACTTCACCACCGTCATCGGGAAGGGCAGGGGGTGCGGCCACGGCGAGGAGGCCTCGTCCCGCGCCCTCTCGGCCACCGAGCTGGCGTAGGTCACGTCGGTCACCCGCCCGATGCCGTTGGTGATGCGCGAGAGCAGGTTGGGGCGCACCGGGAAGATCTCCAGGTAGGTGACCTGCCCGGAGCTGTCGATCCACACCACGTCGGCCGAGCCGTTCCCGTTCATGTCCGCGTGTAGCACGGTGGTGGTCTGGGTCCTCTCCGGGATCTCGCCGTCAACGTCGTCGCTGCCGATCTGCCGCTCGGGGTCGAAGCTCGCGCCGTTCCGGTTGATCCAGTAGCGCACCTTGTCGCCGACGACGTAGACCAGGTCGGCCAGGCCGTCCCCGTTCATGTCGTCGAGCTCGGCCGCCACCGCCTCCTGGTTCGAGGCGAAGGGCGGGTCCAGGGTGATGGCCACCCACTCTCCCCAATGGCCCCAGCCCAGGTTCAGGCGGTAGCGGACCTCGTTCATGTTCACGAGGACCACGTCGAGCATGCCGTCGCCGTTCATGTCGTTGAGCTCGAGGCGGTCCGACTCGAAGCCCGCGCCGATCTGCTCTACCTCCGGGTCGAGCGTGAAGCCGCCGGCCCGCGTGTTCCTGTAGATGAAGGTCTCGTTGCCCTCGCCCGGGAACTGGCTCTTAACGATGTCGACGTGCTTGTCGTTGTCGTAGTCCATGAAGCGCACGGTCTTGAGCGCGCCGTCCTGGGGGTCGAAGTCGTTCTCCATGTCGGGGGCGCCGCCGTCACCGCCGGCCCACCAGGAGATCTTCTCGTGCCAGTCGCCGCTGCCACGGTTGATCAGGACCTCTCCGGTCTTGGCGTTCAAGAGGTCCGTGAAGCCGTCGCCGTTGACGTCCATGGACTGGACGGAGGCGGAGCCCAGCGCGAAGCCGCCCTGGTTGCCCAGCGCGCTGTCTTCGGGGCCGACGAAGTGGTGTGTGCCGTCCGCCTCCAGGGTGTTGAAGAAGATCTTGTGCGGCTTGCCCGGCTCCGAGCTGTCCACCACGTCCGGGAGCGAGTCGCCGTTGATGTCCAGCAGGGTGGTCGTGCCCTTCTGCATGTCCACGCCCAGAGAGCCCAGCGAGCGTATGTAGGGCTTCTCGCACTCCTCACCCTCCTGGCAGTCAACGCCGAGGGCGCGCTGGTACTCGTAGGACTCGTGGATCGGGTAGGCCCCGTCCTCGAGGCCGTACATCTGGACCCCGGCGAGGCGGGACATGCCGCCGGAGGTGGCGTAGTCCTCGTAGGAGAGCGCGTACCTGCGGATGCGCGTGCCGTGGGAGAGCACGTTGACCTGGCTCAGCCGCTTGGTGAGCAGCTCCTCGAAGCCGCCGCCGCAGTCGGAGAGCTTGTCGTTGCGATCCTCGTACTCGAAGCTCACCTCGTACTCGGGCGTGTCCGTGGTGAAGACCCAGCCCACGTGCACCGGCAGGGCCTTGTTGCCGAAGAGGTCGTAGCTGTAGTCGACGTGGTGACCGTAGCGGTCGGTCATCGTCACGAGCAGGTATCGGAAGGAGCCCTTCTCCCCGGACACCCGGGCCTTGTCGACCAGGGTGCCGTCGGCGGTGGCGCCGAAGTAGCCGATGCGCCCGTCCGGGTGCTCGGCCGTCCAGTAGCCATAGCCGCCGTCACCAGCGTCGTGCCAGGTGTAGCGCACGAAGGAGCCCTCGAAGCGGGCCCGGTAGACGGCGGGGTCCGTGTCCGGGATGCGCACGAGCTCGTCGCCGCCGTTGACGGAGAACTCGTCGTCCGTGGTGTAGCGAGGCAGGCCGCGCACGGTGAGCCTCTCGATGGAGGGCACCTGCAAGGACCAGCCCATGCCCACGACCGAGTTGCCCGAGCCCGAGCTATAGGAGAGCGCGAGCTCCGGCGTCAGGCCCGCGAAGCCGCCGGGCACCGCGATGGGCACCGAGTGCTGCATCTGGCCCATGTGGGTGTTCATGGAGATGTTCTCGCCGATGCCCTCGAGGGAGCCGGGGCCCTCGGGGAGGCTCAGGCGGCCCTCGGAGATGCCGTCCGAGGCGGTGGCGGCGAGCGCCGCCGGGCTCCAGGCCAGCGCGGCCACGAGCAGCGCCGCGGTGAGCCCGCGCGCCGTCGCACGAGCCCGTGTCCTCCCGAGTCCTTCGGTGAATGCCCGATCCATGGTCACGCTCCGTGTTTGGTCGAGGTCCCGGGGCGCGCACGCAGCGCCCTACAGAACCCGTCTACTCAGTCGTCTCTGCGGCCGCGCCCGAGCATCGATCTTGGGGCGGTGGTGTCAAGTGCAAATCGGGTCGGAGATGGGCCCAAACCCCGAGCGAGGGGGTGGACCCACCCGGCCCCGTCCGGCCGCTCGCTCATTTCCTCCCCTTCGTCGACCAGCCCTTGGCCTTGATGCCCTTGCTGGCCTGCTTGAGGTTGAGGGTGCGCTTGCTGTGCCCCTGCTGCTTGGCCCGCTGGATCATGCCCGTGCTGCCGTAGAACATGGTCTGCACGGCCTCCTTGCGCGACATGCCCAGCTTCGTGGCCCACTTGACCAGCTTGTTCTGGCTCTTCTCCTTGCCGAAGGCCGGCAGCGTCGAGAAGCTCTGGCGCAGGCGCGTGTTCGTGTTGTTCGTGGCGTCCGCGATCTCGCGGGTGAGCTGCCGGTTGAGCTGCAAGCCCCTCAGCTCGGTGCTCACGAAGGGGGTCCTGACCTTCACCATGCCGCCGTCGGTCTTGTAGCCGCCGTGGCGGCCGAAGGTCTTCTGGGCCGTCTTGGCGAGGCGCCAGGCCGTCTTCCAGCCGATGCGCTTGTGGGGCTTGATGCCGAAGGTGATGGCCCAGGTCATGTTCGGGCGGATGCGGCCCTTCTTCAGGGCCCTGGCCATCTTGAACTTGCCCCAGAAGCCGGTCCGCACGGTCGTCCTGACGGTGCCGGTCTCGTCCCGGTAGTTCACCGGGTCGCCGGCGTTGAAGGAGTAGGCGCCGGTCGACTCGGCGATGCGGTTCACCGAGAGATCCTCCAAGACCTGGAAGTGCGGGTCGGGCGCCGTCCAGCGGCCGATCAGGGGGTCGAGGTAGCGCTTGCCGAAGTAGGTCAGGCCCGTGCCCTCGTCGGTCTCCTTGCCGGTGAAGCCGTGGGGATCGGGCTCGCCGTCAGTGAAGCGGCGCGTGCCGTAGGGGTAGTGCTCGGTGCCGGCCACGAGCTTGCCTTCCCCGTCGGTCTCGGCCGCGACGCTGCCGAGGTGGTCGAGGTGGAGGTAGCGCGTGAGAGCCTCGTCGCCGTCGAGCAGACGCCTGGCGGCCGCGTGCAGCAGGGTCCGGGGATCGTCGGCTTCGGCGCCGCTGGGAAGCTCGAAGGTGCCGGACGCGGCGGCGCCGGCGAGCCAGGCGTCGGCGGCGGTGATTGCGCCGTCGGGCTCGCTCGAGAGCACGTCACCCTCGAGCCTGGCGGGCGCGAGGTCCGTCAGCGCCTCGGCGGCGAAGGCCGGCTCCTCGATGCGCGCCCGGCGGTCGTTTCCGACGCTGACGTAGGTCACGCCCGTTCCGTCGCGCACCTCGAAGTCGCTCGAAAGGTAGTGGCTGAGGTGGCCGCTTTCCCTCTTCTCTATGCGCTTGCCCTCCGCGTCGTAGGCGAAGCGGGCCGCCGGCCCTGCGCCCTTCGTGGCGCTCACGAGGCGGCCGAAGGCGTCCCAGGTGAAGCTGGTGTCGCCGCGGGTGATCATGTTCCCGGCCGCGTCGTAGGTGAAGCTCATGCCCGCTGCGCTGCTCACCGCGCGGGGGTGTGCGGCGTCCTCGTAGGCGTAGTCGCCCGCGTGGGCCGGGCTGTCGGCGCCGAGGCTCGAGAGCTTGGCGAGGAGCCGATCCGCTCCGTCGAAGGCGAAGTTCAGCGTCTCCTCCAGATCCGGCCGATCCAGGTCCAGCACGGCATCTTCGAGGCGATAGAGGCCGTCGTAGCTGTAGTGGGCACCGCCGCGCGCGACGGAGCCGTCCGTGCTGCGGCCGTCGCTCACCTCGAGGAGGTGGCCGAGGCGGTCGCGGGTGTAGGAGTACGCGAGCAGCACCTCGTCGCCGGGGCCGGTCGCGGAGAGGGCGGCGAGGTGCTTGCGCTCGTCGTGGGAGACGACGGTGCTCGTGCCGTTCGCCATCACGATCTCCGCCGGCAGGCCGCGCTCGTCGTAGCTCAGCTTGTCGACGTAGCCGTCGACCTTCGTGAGGCGCCCGGCCCCGTCGCGCTCGACGCCGACCCGCAGCCCAGTCGGGTAGACGTTGGCCGTGACGCGCTCGACGTTGTCGTAGTCGGTCTCGAAGACGAAGCTCCGGGAGCCTATGGCGCGGGAGCTGTAGGAGACGTTGCCGCGCACGGTGTAGCCGTAGAGGTCCTCGCCCGAGCGTCCGTCGCCGAGCGGGAAGCTCACCGCCGCGAGCTGGCCGGCCACGTTGGAGCAGCGCTCGGCCGGGCAGTCTCCGCGCCGGTCGTAGCGGCGCTCCCTCTTCGTGCCGGCCTCGTCGGACTCGTCCCACTCCGCGGCGAGGCGGTTCAGGCCGTCGAAGCTCTTCAGGATCACCTTGGCGCGGGCGTCCTCGAAGCGCACGAGGTTGCCCGCCGCGTCGTACTCGAAGAGCGAGGCCCCCGCGTCCGGGTCCTCCACTCGAACCGCCCGTCCCAACAGGTCGTTGGTGCGCGTGTAGGTGATGCCCTCGGGGTCCGCGACCGCGCTCAGCCTTCCAAGCTCGTCGAAAGACGCGCTGTGGACCAGGGGAGCAGAGCCCGCGGCCACGAGGCGCTCGACCCGGATGATCCTGCCGAGGCCGTTGCGGTGCACGGTCGTGGGCGTGTCGGCGTGGGGACCGCCCTCGTTGGTGTCCTCGAGGTCGTACTCCACGAGCTTGAGGGGCTCGTGGACCGTACGGCTTCGCACCGGGCCGTCCTCGAACTCGAGCTCGGGAAGCCGGCGCTCTATGGCGCGGCCGGTGCCGTCGTGCACGATGGACGTCGAGAGCACGCCGTCCGGGGCCTCGGACTCACAGTCACCGGTGCTCGCGATGTAGGGGTCTTAGAACACGAGCTGGTTGCCCTGCAGGTTGAAGGCTGTGAAGCCCGTGACGCGCCAGCTCCCCTCGGCGACGCGGGTGCGCTCCTGGTAGGTGCGGCCGCGGCCGTCGACGCAGCGCACGGTCTCGAGATCCGGGTCCTCACCGGCCACGGAGCGCTTCTTGATGACGATGCTCGTGACCGGAGAGGCGAGGTTGTACTCGTACTCCTCGGTGGGCTTGTCCGGCGTGCTCCCCGGGTGCGTGATGCTCACGATCCGGCCGAGCTCGTCGTAGGCGTAGTAGCTCGGCCGGCGGGCGTCTTTCACCTCGTCGCCTTCGACGACCATCCAGGCGGTGGCCTCGACCGGCTTCGCCCAGAGCGGGTCGTACTGGATCTCCTGGCGCAGGGTGTAGGCGCCGCCCGCGCCGCTGTTGAAGACGTCTACGCGCACGACCTTCAGGCCGTCCTCGTCCATCGTGTAGAGGCGGCGGTGCCCGTCGCCGCCGGGCGCGCCGAGGGGGTCGAGGGTCTCTACGACGTTGCCGTGCTCGTCGATGCGGTTTCGCACCTTCTCGCGGGTGGCACCGCTCGTGTCGAGGCGCTCGACGACGCGGGTGACAGCGCCGTGGGTCACCTGCCCGTGGGGGAGACCTTCGAAGTCCGGCCCGTCGTAGTAGGTGAGGGTCTCGGTGTACACGTCGCCGGCGGGCTCTCCCTCGGCCGTTGCGACGCCGAAGGTGCGCACGCGCTTCGGCGTGCTGACGATCCAGCGGTCCTCGTTGTCCTGCGGCGCCGTGTACTCGGTGCGCGTGTAGGCCTCGTCACCGAGGCACTTCTCCCCGCAGGGCGTGCCGGCGTAGGCGTCTCCCTCGCAGGCCGCGCAGGCGCCGCCGCCCACGGAGGTGACGCCGTGCCTCGACTCGAGGGTCACGTTGCCGTATCCGTCGTGCTCCCAGCTCGTCTCGACGGTCGCCCACTCCGCCTCCGCCGTGCCCTCGCGCCACTGCTCGCTCTGGTGCTTGCGGCAGATGTGGCGAACCCGGAAGCGCAGGCCGTCTTCGGGCACGCCGGCGACCTCGCACTCGTCGTACTCGAAGGTCTTGAAGACCACCGACCTCTCGCCGCTCGAGTGCTCCTGCTCCATCAGCTTTCCGGCGACGTAGGGGTCGCCCACGCCCGGGTTGTAGACGTCGCGGGAGGCGCCTGCCTCCTGGAGCTCGTCGCCGGCCTTGCGGGCCTGCACTACCGAGTATCCGCGGAAGCGCTTCTCCACGCCGTCGTAGTAGCCGTCGCGGTAGCTGTACTCGGTGACCGTGTGCACGTTGGTCAGCTCGTCGTGCTCGTCGACCTGCTTCACCACCGTCATGGGGTGGGGCAGGGGGTGCTTCCAGGGGTCTGTCGCCTCGTCCCGCGCGCGCTCCTGCACCGAAGAGACGTATGTGATCTCGCTGACCCGGCCGATGCCGTTGGTGACCTTGGCGAGGAGGTTGGGGCGCACCGGGAAGAGCTCGAGGTAGTACACCGCCCCCGACTCGTCTCCCTGCACCCAGACGAAGTCGGACGAGCCGTTGCCGTTCATGTCGGCGTGGAGCAGGGTGGTGGTCTCCTTTCGCTCGGGGAGATCCCCGTCGACGTCGGCGCTGGTGATGGTGCGCAAGCTGTCGAAGGTCGTGCCGTTGCGGTTGAGCCAGTACTGGACCTCCGCGCCCTTTGTGAGCGAGAGGTCCGCGAGCCCGTCGCCGTTCATGTCCTCGAGCTCGGCGGTCACCACGTCCTGCTCGTTCAAGGAGAAGTCTTCGAAGATGACCTCCTTCCACTCCGACCACGAGCCTCTGCCGTAGCTCAGCCTGTAGCGCAGCCCGCTGGACATGACCTGCACGATGTCCAAGAGGCTGTCGCCGTTCATGTCGTTGAGCTCGACGGCCGGGTTCTCGAAGCCCAAGCCGATGGGCTGCGAAGGGGCCTCGACGAAGCCGCCGGCCAGGTCGTTGAAGAAGACCATGGTGTCGTTGGCGTCGTCGTTGTGGCGGCTGTAGACGAGGTCGATGCGCTTGTCGCCGTTGACGTCGTTGAACTTCACCGAGGCCATGGCGCCCTCGGCCCCGAGCTCCGGGAAGCCTCCCGCGCCCTCCCAGAGGCTGCGGCCCTCGGCCCAGTCCCCGGAGCCGCGGTTGAAGAGGGTCTCGCCGGTCTTGGCGTTCAAGAGGTCGGTGAACCCGTCGCCGTCGACGTCGAGCACGTGCACGAAGGAGGATGAGATGAGGTCCGAGCTGGTGCCGAGCGCGCTCTGCGCGGGGCTCGCGAAGGCGTGCGTGCCGTCAGCCGAGAGCACGTTCATGAAGAAGCGGTGCTTCTCCTCGGTCGACGACGTGTTGAGGATGTCGGGCAGGGCGTCACCGTTGATATCCAGGAGCGTGGTCTCGCCCTTGGCCATGTCGACGCCGAGCTGACCGAGGGATACGACGTAGGGCTGCCCGCAGTCTTCCCCCTCCGCGCAGTCGACGCCGAGAGCGCGAGAGTAGGCGAAGCCGTGGTGGATACCGTAGCGGAACTCCTCGAGGCCGTAGAGCTGCACGCCCGTGAGGCGGGAGAAGCCTCCGGAGGTGACGTAGTCCTCGTAGCTGAGCTCGTAGCGGCGGATGCGGGTGCCGCGGGCGAGCACGTTCACCTGCTCCAGCCGGTGCTCGAGCAGCTCCTCGAAGCCCCCGCGGCAGTCCGAGAGGCGGTCGTAGCGCTCGCCGTCGTACTCGAAGGTGAGCTCGTAGACCGGGTTGGTGCCGTCGCTGAAGACCCAGCCGATGTGGTTCATCAGGGAGACGTTGCCGTGCAGGCCCCAGGTGTAGCGCAGGCGGTGGCCGTAGCGGTCGACGATCTCGACGAGGTGGTAGCGGAAGGTGCCCTTCTCACCTCCTACGCGCGCGTCAGCGACGAGGCTCCCGGAGGCGTCGGCGCCGTAGTAGCCGATCCTGCCGTCGGGGTGCTCGGCCGTGAAGTACCCCTGGCTGCCGTCGCCGGCGTCGTGCCAGGTGTAGCGCACGAAGCTGCCCTCGAAGCGGCTCCTGTAGACCGGCGGGTCGGTGCCCGTGATCAGGACAAGCTCCTCGCCGCCGTTGACCGAGAGCTCGTCGTCGAGGTCGTACTCGGGCAGGCCGCGCACGGTCAGGCGCTCGATGCTCGGCATGCTCAGAGACCAGCCCATGCCGACCACGCTGGAGCCGTTGCTCGAGCTGTAGCTGAGCGTCACCTGGGGCGTCAGCCCGGCGAAGCCCTCGGGCACCTGGATCGGCACTCGGTGGATCATGGCGCCCATGTTGAGGTTCAGCTCGACGTTCTCGCCGATGCCCTCGAGGGAGCCCGGGCCCTCGGGGAGGCTGACGCGCTCCTCGGATACGCCGGTCGCCGCCCCCGCGACGGCCGGCAACAGGGTGCCGCACAACAGGATCAAGATAGACGTGAAATGCCTCATCGTGCTTCCTCCTAGGTGTCTTATGTCACTCAGAACTTGCAGCAGCGGATCGCTATGTCGTTGACGGCCGTGTCGTCCCCGCTCCCCTGGCTCGACTCGACGCGCTGTTGCAGGCCGCAGACGTAGAAGCCTTCGTCGCAGTTCGTCCAGCTCTGCCAGCTCCCCCAGCTCCTCCCGCCGGCGACGTTCTTGGTCTTGTCTCCGTTGAAGCGGTCGGAGATGTACTTGCTCGAGATCGAGCCTCCCGCGACGAAGTCGCCGCCGGTCTTCACGGTGGCCTTGTTCTCGTTGTTGAGCCAGAGGTGCTCGCCCGGCTTGGACTCGATCTCGTTGCCGTCCAAGAGCATTACCTGGCCGTCCGCGCTCTCGATCCGCAGGGCCGCCGCAGCCCCGCTGTTCTCGCTGCCCACGATCTTCAGCCCGGGGGACGTGATCTCGACCGGTCCGTTCACCGCGACCCCGCCGTCGAAGTCGTTGCCGTAGTTCACTATGAGCTTGTCGTTGTCATTGTGTACCAGCGCGCGGCCGCCGTTGCCCCTCGCGTTCGAGTCCCAGGGAGCGAAGCTCAGGTCGTAGCCCCGAATCGTGAGGGTTCCGCCGAGGGCGACCGGCCTCTTGTTGCCGCAGTTCAGGCACATCTGGTTGGAGCCGTGGGAGTCGACGCTCGACACCTTGAGGTCGGTCGAGGACGTGGTCCAGAAGGAGTAGGGCACCGGCAAGAAGCGCTGGCGGTTCGACAGCGGCACGGTCTCGTCGCCCGTCTTGACCGACACCGCGAGGTAGACGTCGTCGGCGTCGGTGAGCACCTCGCCGAGCTTCTGCTCCTTGGAGCCCGAAGACGACCCGAGCAGCACGGAGAAGCGCCCGGAGTAGACCGTCGTGCTCAGGGTCTCCTCCCACACGGGGCTCTTGGCCGAGGCGCCGTCGTAGAGCCTGAAGACGAGCTCCACGCCGCCGTTGAAGGGCTTCCCGTCCTTCTCGAGGGTGCCCTGGTAGGGGATGAGCTTGCCCACCTGGTCCTTGTCCGGGTTCGAGTCCGCCACGGCCTGAACCGCGGTCATCAACACAACGGTCGCCATCGCGGTCGCAAAGGAAACGCCGATGGTCGTCAGCTTGTCTCGCATTGTGAGTCTCCTTGCTTCGCTCAGAACGGGCAGCAGCGGATCGAGAGGTCGTCGAGTCCGGTGTCGTCGTTTTGCCCTGCCGGCTCGTAGGCTTGCACGATGCCGCACATGTAGAAGCCGGCCGGGCACATCGTCCAGGCCCCCCACCTGGTCTGGCCCCACCAGACGCCGCCGTCGACGTTGAAGTCCTGGTAGCCCGAGCTCCGGTTGTGGAGGTTGGGGCTTGAGATGGCCCCGGCGACGTTGAGGTTGCCCCCGACCTGCACTCCGCTCTTGCTGAAGTGGTTCAGCCACAGGTCCTGGCCGGCCAGGGTGTCGATGGCGTCGCCGTCGAACGTCATCGTCTGGTTGCCGCTTGTGACGGCAAGGGTCGCCGGGTTGTGGGCGGACTTGTCCGTGCCGTTGACGGTCAGCGCCGTCTCCTTGAAGTCGGGCGGGCCGTGCACGTGGACGCCGCCCGCGAAGTCGCCGGAGTAGCTCAGCACGAGCTGGTCGCCGCCGCCGTGAACCATGGCGCGGCCGCCGTCGCCCCGCACGTTGGGGTCAGCCGGGGCGATGATGAGGTCGGTGCCCTTCATGCCGAGGTTGCCGCCCACCGTCACGGTCTTCGCCTCGCGGCAGTTCAGGCACATCGATGACCCGGGGGAGTCGATGCTCGACACCTTGAGGTTGGTCGAGGCCGTGCTCCAGAAGGAGTAGGGCACCGGCAGGAATCGCTGGCGGTTGGAGAGCGGCACCAGGGTCTCGGCGTCGGGTTTGACCGACACCGCGAGGTGCAGGTCGTCCGCGTCCGAGAGGGCTTTCCCCAGCTTTTGCTCGCTTTGCGTCGACGAGGAGCCGAGCAGCACGGAGAAGCGGCCGGAGAAGACCGTCACGCTCAGGGTCTCCTCCCACACGGGCGTCTGGGCCGAGGCGCCGTCGAAGAGCTGGAAGACCAGGTCCAGCGTGCCGTTTGTTGCCCTTCCGTCTTTCTCCAGGGTCCCCTGGTAGGGGACGACCCTGCCCACCTGGTCGGTGTCGGGGTTGGAGTCCGCGAGGGCGCTCAGGGCCGTGATCAGCACGGCGGTCGTCAACGCCGTGGCGAGCATCAAGGCGATTGTGCTCATCTTGTCGCGCATTGCCGTGTCTCCGTGCGTTTGTCGCCGCGCCAGGCAGCTAGCGGGATCGAAGCTCGAAGCAGCCCGAGTCGTCGCAGGTCTCGGGAGCCTGGAAGAGGACCTGGCCGTCGGTGGGCAGCCTGGGGATCTCTCCCCTGAGCACCCACACCGAGCCATCGCCGTCGCTGCCCGAGAAGGCGGGGCCCAGGTCCGGAAGGTCCTGAACGTAGGCCGTTGAGCCTATGTCAGCGCACATCCAGTAGCCCTGTCGGGGTGTCGGGTTGTATCCCGGGCTCACGTGCCAGCCCTGGCCGGGGCAGGCGATGTCGCAGTTGATGCCCCCGTAACGCTCCCCGCAGCCGCACTGGAGGCGCCCGAAGTCCAGCTCGCTGCCGCTGCCGATGGTGCCGTCGGGGTCCAGGGTCCAGCCCGAGCAGAGGGAGCGCCAGGGGCCCGCGACCCGGTCCTCGGATCCGTTGAAGTGCCCCTTGATCTTGTCGGGCGCCCACTCGTTGATGCAGCCCCTCGCGTATGGCGAGGAGCTGTCGTAGGCCACCGCCGCGAAGCCCACCGCCCCGGGCATGGGGCTCTCCTCAACCTCGCAGGCGATCTCCGGCCGCCAGGAGTTGGCGCCGAAGCCCGCGGGCGGGAGCGAGGAGCTCGCGCAGATGCCGCCGCCACAGTCCTCGGTGCAGTCCTCGTCCTGCTCCGGGCAGGCGATGCGGCAGCGGTTGAAGACGTACTTTGCGCTCGAGGCCTGGGCCTCGACGGGTGGGAGGTGGGGCTCCTTCGTCGAGCTCTCCTCGTGGAGGATCACGCACTTGAACTGGCTGTGGTGCGACATGCCGCGCCAGACCGAGCCGTTCACGCAGATCCAGCCGGGCCTCTGCTCGGCGCCGCACTCGTCGTCCGCCGGCGGGAGCGAGACCTCGCAGAGGCCGTGCGGGGCGATCTCCCCGGCGGGCACCGCGGTGTCCTCCGGGGGAGGTGGGATCGGGCAGCCCCCTTCGGCCGCGTCGCAGGACCACCTCGCGAAGTCCATGCCGAAGTCCGGGGATTTGGGGCCGTCGCCCGGGGCGAAGGCGGCGTCTCTGCTCCGCGTGCACTGGCGCCAGTAGGAGCCGGCTCCCGCCGTGTAGCCCAGGGGGAAGTCGCTCTCCAGCGAGGCTCCGTCGCGGGCGCAGCGGCGGCGCTCCTTGATGACGTAGCGGCCGTAGGGCTGGACCGGGTCCCTCTCGTAGAAGCCGTGGTGCAGCTCCACGTAGTAACCGAGCTGGGCCATCATGTGCTCGTCCGCGTTCATCGCGCCCTTCGGCATCCCGTGCCACTCCGAGATGTCGGAGACGTCGTTGTGGTTGAAGTCGCCGCCGGTCGTGCAGAAGCGGGTGAGCCCGTTCAGCTCGGGGGCCGTCGGGCGGCGCCCGTTCGTCTCGAGCACGTAGGCCTCGAGCTTCGGGTCGTTGTCGAGCTCGATCTGGTCGTCGTTTCGCACGCTCTCGTAGAGGGAGAGGGGGGCGACGCGCTCGCAGGGGCCCTGTCCCTGGTGCTTGAGCTGGGGGTCCCCGTCGCAAAGGTAGACGTCGAGGCGCTGGAGGTACTCGTTCTCCAGGGTGAAGCGGTCGACCTTGCGCAGATCGCAACGCGCGTTCTGGGAGATCACCGGGTCGGCGGACTCGATGTAGGTGCGGGCGGCCACCCTCACCCACCCGTCGCCGTCCGCGTCGCAGGGCTTGGCGGCCCGCTCGCCGTCGTCCCAGTACCAGCCTTCGAGGGTCTCGCAGAGGCAGGTGTCGCTCCCGAGCTGGGTCGCCGGCCAGGTGCGCCCGGTCTCGCCGGGGTCGGTGGTGTTGCAGGAGACGTAGCAGACGACACACTCATGCCGGTCCTCTCG
>CAZQPP010000044.1:0-26186 GCA_964594295.1 uncultured Myxococcales bacterium
TGTTGCTGGTCAGCGGCGGCGTCGCCTACTGGAAGAACGGCGGGCAGTGGGCGGCCTGGCCGGCGCTGGAAGGGGAGGACCTTGGCGGCCCGACGACGTCGCCCGACGGTCTCGACCTGTGCGTCTACCTCTACACCGAGGAGGTCGCCCGCCTCATGCGTCCGGCAGGCTCCGTGGACGTGGATCTGCCGGAGGGCGGGCAGTTCTTCGGCTGCGGATGGTCTCCCGACGGGTCCACGCTCTACTTCGGGCAGTGGGAGGGAGACGACCACGAGTCCCTCGTCCCCTCCGTGTACCTCTTCACGCCCGGTGGCGAGCGGGCCGGCTCGGTGCCGGGGCTCTCCCCAATCGGGACCTGGCGCGGCCGCGGCATCGGCGTGAGCGGAGATCATCTCGTCACATTCGACTGGGGTTCTCACAAGACCGAGCCCGTGTTGCCCATGAGCGATCTCTCCTTCGAGCCCGGCCTCCCCGGCGGCTCGAACTTCCCGCCCACCGGGCGAAAACACATCGTGCTCCCACCCGACGAGCATTCGCTCGCCCTCGTGAAGGTGTACTCGCAGACCATCGACTCGGAGTACTCCGGCACCTTCCTGCTAGACCTCGAGACCTGGGAGGTCGTCGTGGTCGAGGAGCCGCACGGGCACGGCCTCATCTGCCACGCCGTCGGCGAGGGCGGAGTGCTCTACGCGACGGCCCCGTACCGGGCTCTCAGTAGCTGGGCCATCGGGAACGAGGGGGAGTGCCCGGCGAGGCTCTGGCGCTTCGTCGCGGGCGCAGCGGGCGAGGAGCTCAGCTTCTTCTCGGGCCCGCAGGCGGTGCTCCACTCCCCGGTCTTTCCGGGGAGCAACGTGCTGCCGGAGCTTCGGGTCCACCCCCACGGGTGGGTGTACTGATGAGAGCCGCGGCTTTCACCCTTGCCATGCTCGCGATGGCCTGCAGCGCCGGGCCCGTCGAGCCACCCTCCGACGCCGCGCCCTCGTCAGACACTCTCGACAACGGCGCGGTCGGGGACGTGCCGTCTGCGTCCGCAGTCGATGCGCGCACCGGCGGAGCCGCGCCCACGGACATTGGGACGGCGACTCCGCCACTCGATGTGCCCCCGTCACCGGAGCGCGAAGCTCCCGGAAGCTCCCGGCGGCCCTGCCGGGAGGACCTCGAGTGTCCGCATCGCGAGGTCTGCAACGACGGGATCTGCGCGATGAGCCCTTGCGGCCCCAAGCCCGACCCTTGCCCCGATCCGTGTCGCCTGAGCGCGGAGCCGGTATGCTCGGACGGCCATTGGGAGTGCCCTCCCTTGCCTTGTCCGGAGGGGCGGGACTGCTACGAGTGCGGGAACGCGGCTCCCGACGACGCGTGCGGTGCCTTCCGGACCTGCACGGGGGTCGGCATGGACTGCGGCTACTGCTCCGATCCCCCGTTCGAATGCGAAGGGCTCACTGCGGTGGCGGTCTCGCTCGGGGACGGTTCCGCCGTCGAGGTGTCCATCGGTGCGACGGCGGAGGTGGAAATGCGCATCGCTTCCGACGGCGACCACCCGTACTGCCTGGGCTTCTACGGCAAGGCTTCCGTCCTCGATCAGGAGATCGCCGCGGTCACGCCGACCGAGCCTCCGCGGGTCGTCTTTCGCCGGGGCGGCTTCTTCCACGGGCACCGGCTCCTGGTCACCGCGAGGGCTGTGGGCTCGACGACACTCCGCTTGGAGCTGGCCGAGTTGCCTCCGGCCGAGGTGCCGGTCTTCGTCCTCCCTGCGACTTGTGGCGACGGCGAGCTCGAGCTCGGTGAGAGCTGCGACACAGGCATCGAGCCAGGCCAGCCCGGGAGCTGCACGGCCGAGTGCGCGACGGGCATGCCCTGCCTGTTGGGCCGCATGGAAGGCGTCGGCTGTGCGAGGTCCTGCTCCTACGTCGAGGTCGAGGACTCTTCGGCCGAGGACGGGTGCTGCCTTGCCGAGGGCGACCCCGACTGCGGCGCGAGCTGCGGCGACGGCACGCTCGACCCGGGTGAGCTTTGCGATTCGGACTGCCCGACCGTCTGTGACGACGCCGATCCATGCACCGCAGATCGCCTGGTCGGTGGACCTTGCCAGCGGGTTTGCCTGCACCTCCCCGTCCCCTGGGAGAGCGGCGACGGCTGCTGTCCGCCTGGGGCCCACGCGGCCGTCGATGCGGATTGCGAGCCCGCCTGCGGCAACGGCTTCGTGGAGCCCGGCGAGGATTGTGACGGCAACTGTCTCGGGGCCTGCGACGACCTCGACGGCTGCACTCTCGACCGCTTTGCTGCAGGGGCCTGCTTCTGCCGACATGAGGTCCGGCCCGACATCGTCAGTGGCGCCTTCGACGGCTGCTGCCCGCCGGGCGCGATCGCGCAAGAGGACCGAGACTGCCTCTCCTGCGCCGACCCCGAGGCCTGCGTGGGCTGGGTGCGAAACCTGGCGTCGAACGAGCCCGCATCCGCTCCGGCGCTGGGCACGGACGGCACGCTCTTCGCCGAGCACGGAGGAATCCTGTGGGCGATGACCCAGGCGGGCGAGGTTCTGTGGACTCACATCGGCTTCGTGAGCGGCGCTTTCGCGGCGACCGACGACGGCTCCGTGGTTGCGCTTGGGCGGCCCATGGGTACGCCTCGCAGGTTCCGCGTCCTGAAGATCGCCTCCGACGGCAGCTTCGTCGCGCAGGCCCAATACGACTCTGAGACAGCCAGCGCCGGCGTCTCTGTCGGTTTCGACGGTGCCGTCTTCGTGGGCGGTTCGAAGCTCTACGCGTTCTCTCCGGAGCTGAGCCAGCGTTGGGCCCATGCCTTCGATGGGCAAAGTGCCGGGAACCCGGTCTCGAACCCCGTCGTCGCAGGAGAGGACCGGCTCTACGTGCTCTCCGGGTCCGGCAGCCGGCGCCTCCACGCCCTCACGGCCAGCGTCGAGAGCGCTACGCTCAGATGGAGCCTCACGGCCGACTACCTCGGGCCGATCCTACCCGCCGGCGGCCGCCGCCTCTACGCGCTGCGGGCGGGTGGAGAGCTGGACGCCCTGCGCGACGACGGTGACGCTGCCGAGCTCCTCTGGAGCCTCCCCTTTGGGTACGATCCCCAGGCCATCGACGGCGGCGGGCGCGTGATAGGCACGCGCATCGCCGATGGCCGACTTAATGTGGCGGCCGCGAGCCCTGACGGGGAGATGGCCTGGGAGCTCGTCGTGCCTGGTGAGCTCTCCCACAACGCCGACGAACCCACCGGTGTCGTCGCGGGTGCTTTCGGCTACCTCTACGTACCGATCACCCGCTCCGTGCAGATCATCCGCGAGAGCGGCTCGCTGGCATGGAGCGTGCCGCTCCCCGAAGGCTACGTCGACTACGCCGGTGCGGTCACCGTCCTTACCGAGAGGGGGGCGTTGTTCGGCTATGTCGGGAGGCGCTTTGTCGGATTGATCGCGCCGAGCGCGGGGCCGGCCGCATCGCCCTGGCCGACGACCTTCGGCAGCGCGAGACGTAACTATCGAGGTGGATCGCCGTGATGAGGGTAGTAGCTTGTCTCCTGTGCGTGTTGGCTGCTGCCTGCAGCGCACGAGAGCCCGGGCCCACCGTGGCCCCGAAGCCGGGCGCCGATGGCGCGGGCACGGAGAGCCGGAGCAACACGAGGCCCAACGACGCCAAGAGCTGGCCCTACGAGATCCCGCCGCCGAAGGCGTACTACGATCAGGGAGAGGACCATACACGGTGCTGGTCACCGCCCTGTCCTGAGGGGCGGAGCTGCTTCCACTACGGCGGCTGGGAGCCGGGCAACGCGTGCGGGGATTTTCGGGAGTGGGTCCGCTTCGGAAAGGGCGAAGGTTACTGCTCGGATCCCCCGCCCGAGTGTGAGGGCCTCGCCCCCACGAGCCTCTCCCTCGGCGACGGGCCCGCCATCGAGGTGCCCGTCAACCGACAGGAGGAAGAGGTCGTGGTGCGCATCGCCTCCGACGGCGAGCACCCTTACTGCGAGGAGGTCGGCGGCACGGTCGAGATCCTCGATCCCAACGTGGCGACCATGATCACTCCCGACGGTCGCAAGACGGCCAAGAGCTACCCGATCATCTTCTCCCACGGGAGCCGCATCTTCGTGATCCCCCTCGCGTTGGGCTCCACGACCCTCCGGCTCTCGGTTCGCCACCCGCTCTACACCGACTTCGACGTCCCTCTCCACGTCCTCGAGCCCACCTGCGGCGACGGCGCCTTGGAGCCCGGAGAGCTCTGCGACATCGGCATCGAGGTCGGCCAGCCCGGGAGCTGTCCGAGGGAGTGCGCGGTCGACAGCGCCTGTGTGGAGGGCGGCACGGAGGGCTTCGGCTGCAAAAGGATCTGCTCCTTCACGGCCATCTCGGACGTCGGCGTCGAGGATGGCTGCTGCGCCGGCGAGGGCGATCCGGACTGCAGCCCGAGCTGCGGTGACGGCACCGTCGACCCCGGCGAGACCTGCGACTCCGACTGCCCGGCGGCTTGTGACGACGGCGATCCGTGCACGACGGACCGCCTCGTCGGTGGGCCCTGCCAGCGCTCGTGCCTGCACGTGCCCGTTGCCTTTTCGAACGGGGACGGCTGCTGCCGACCCGGGTGGAGCGCTGATCTCGACGCCGACTGTGCGCAGGTGTGCGGCAACGCCATCCACGAGCCGGGAGAGGGCTGCGACGGCAACTGCATGACGGCCTGCGAGGACTTCGACGGGTGCACCACCGACAGCTTCAGCGCCGAGAGCTGTGCCTGCCACAACGAGCCGCGCTCTGATGTCGCGCCGGGCGCCTTCGACGGGTGCTGCCCGGAGGACGCCGTCGTCGAAGATGACCCGGACTGCCTCTCCTGCGTCGATCCGGGCGCTTGCGCCGGGCTGGCGACATCGCGGTGGCCCGGGGCGCCTTTCTACAGCGGCGCCGCGCTGGCCCCGGACGGCACCATCCGCGCCGTCGCCGCGACCAGCGAGCTGGTCGCTCTCAGCCCCGACGGCGAGAGCCTCTGGAGCCTCAGCCAAGTGACGAGCCGCACCTATGCGGTGACCGACGATGGGTCGGTGATCTCGTACGCGGCGGGCAGGGGCGAGGAGCCGAGCGGCCGCTTGACCAAGGTGTCTCCGGACGGCGAGCTCGTCGCCGAGACTGCCCACGACCACTATCGCACCGACGTGAGGATCGCCGTCGGGAGCGAAGGCAGCGTCTACTTCGGCGGCAGCAAGCTCTTCGCCTTCTCTTCGGACCTGAGCCCTCTGTGGGTCAAACAGCTCGGACCCATCGGGCAGGGGAAGATCGTCCGGACGCCGACCGTCGCCGCGGACGGGCGGGTCTACGTAGTGTCCGCAGACCTCCGGGTACACGCGTTTTCACCCGGCGAGCAGGGGCCGGAGATGCACTGGGGGACCGCGGAGACGGGTTTCCTCGGTCACGTGATCCCGGCGGGGAACCGCGTGATCTACTCCCGGAAGCTCCCCGGCGCCCTCGTCGCCATCGAGGACCGCGGCGACCGCTCCGAGGTGCTCTGGAGCCTTCCCTTCCGCTACAGCCTGAACGTGATCGACGGCGGCGGCCGCGTCGTCGGCCTGCGGATCGAAGAGGCCTCCCCGTTGAGATTCGACGAGGGCCGCATGGTCGTAGCCGCCGCCAGCCCAGACGGTGAGATCGTCTGGGAGCTGACCCTGCCCGAGGAGCCGCTCGCGCTCAACGACTGGCCAACATGCATGGTCGCAGGGGCCTTCGGGTACATCTACGTCCCCACCGGAAGGTCGATCTTCGTCCTGCGGGACACGGGCTCGATCGCCTGGCGCATTCCGGTCGAGCCCAAGTACGAGCGCGACATCGGCTCCCTCGCCGCCATCACCGAGCAGGGGCACCTCTTCGGCACCGTCGGCGCGGTGCTGCTCGACACCCTCGTCCCGAGCGCCGGCCTCGCCGACTCACCCTGGCCGACGACCTTCGGCAGCGCGCTGCGCAACCAGCGCAGCCCGGGGCGCTGATATGCTCTGGTCAGGCGAGAAGCGCCAGGTTTCATGCACGCACAGACCGTGTTGGGCATTGACCTTGCTCCTCGCCTCGTGGCCTTGGGCGTTGGCCGCCTGCGTTGGCGGAGCGAGCGGTACACCCTGGGACGCTCGGTATGCGCCCGCCGTGGCGGAGACCTCCAACGATGGGGAGGGGAGGCCCCCTCTGCCCCGTGCTTCGAGCGTGCGGGGGTCGCCCCTGGGACAGCCCGTCGACTTCGCCTTCAAGGCCGGGCTGTGGTGGGACGAGGAGGTCTGGCTGCGCGGCAGGTTCGGCGGCTTGACGAAGGTGACCGGCTGGTCGGACGAGGGCGACGGTACCCAGATCCACGGCACCACCGGCTACCAGGTCGACGGGCGTTTCACTCCGCCGCTGTTCGATCACTCCGGCACACATCTCGTCTTCGCCGAGAGGCTGGCTTTCGACGGGGAGGGGCAACCCTGGCGTCTCGTCGCCTACAACATCGCAACGGGAAGGGCCGAGATCAGCGCACCGGTCGCCCGATTCGGTCTGACGGTGGGCGCCGGGTACGGGGTCACCGTCGCGCTTGCCTTGCAGGAGGGCACGCTGCGCCTGTACGAGCTATCCCAGGGCAGCTTCGAGGAGGTCGCGAGCGTTGGGTCGGGAGACGGTGGCGATCCCACGTCCTGGACGATGGGCAGCCCGACCTACCTGCGTAGCTTCGACGGAGATCCCGTTTTGCTGGCCTCTCAAGCCGCTGCCTGGAGGAAGGTTGGCGGAGAGTGGACGGTCTGGCCGGAGATGGAGGGGGAGCGCATCTCGAGTCTCGGGGCATCGCCCGACGGGCTGGATCTCTGCCTCTACGACCGCACCACCGAGGTGGCGCGCCTGCTGCGCCCGGGCGGCACCGTGGAGGTGCTGCTGCGGGAGGGTGGCCAGCACGGGGGCTGCGGCTGGTCTCCGGACGGCTCGATGCTCTACTTCCAGAGCTGGGAGGGCGAGAGCTACGACGTGCGCGTTCCGTCTTTGCGCCTCTTCGAAAGAGACGGGGAGCCGAAGGGGAGGATCGAAGGCCTCCGGCTCCTCGGCAGCTGGCGCGGCCGTGGCGTCGGCGAAAGCGGCGAGCAGCTCGTCACCTTCGACTGGGCATCTCGCGAGATGGAGCCCTTGTTGTCCATGAGCGAGCTCACCTTCGCGCCGGCACCCGGAAGCGGCTACGAGCCCGAGTGGGTCGGGCGACCCCACATCCTGCTGCCCCCGGACGACTACGCGCTCGCCCTCGTGAAGGTGCGCTTCCAGACCATCGACTCGGATCACTCCGGCGCGTACCTGCTCGACCTCGAGACGGGGAGCACGCTCGTGGTCGAGGAGCCGCTCGAGCACGGCCTCATGCACTACTCGATCGGCGCCGGCGGAGCTCTCTACGCGACCGCGCCGCACGCGGAGCTCTATAGGTGGGGGAACGGGAAGGAGGGGCAGTGCCCGGCGACGCTGTGGCGCTTCGGTCCCGTGGGAGCACGGCAGGTGGTGAGCTTCTTCTCGGGATCTCAGGCGGTTCTCCACACACCCGTGTTCCCCGACAGCAACGTGCTCCCCGAAACGCGGGTCTTCCCGCCCGGAGGGGTGTACTGATGCGAATCGCCCTTCTCACCCTGGCCCCGGCGCTGCTCCTGGTCGCGTGTGGCGATGTTTGCGACGTGGACCGGGGGGCGGCGACCTGCGTCGGCGAGCCCCTGGAGCAGCCCGTCGACTTCGCGTTCAAGGCTGGCTTGTGGTGGGAGGAGCAGATGTGGCTCCGGGGAGAGACGGGCGGGCTCGTGCGGGTCGACCGATGGCCGGCGAGTGTTGGGGAGCGATGGATGATGGCTGGCCCGAGCTACGGGATCCCCGGGCGCTTCTCGCCGCCGCGCTTCGATCACAGCGGTCGCCATCTCCTGTTCGCCGAGAAGGTCGCGCAGCATCCGGAGCCGGAGCGGTGGCGCATGGTCGTTCACGACATCCGAAGCGGGTGGTCCGAGCTCACGGCCGGCGTCTCCGAGAGGGTGCCGGCATACGCGGTGGGCTACGACGTGACGCTGGCGCTCACCTGGCTCGACGGCATGGTGGAGCTTCACGAGCTGGTGGACCGGCGCTTTGAGGTGGTGGCGCGCGCGGAGGCCGGGGATCCGCAACGCGCGCGCTCGCACGGCTACCTGCGGCAGCACGGAGGAGCGCCGGTGCTCATGCTCCCGAACGGGGTCGGCTGGAGGCGCGCCGCTGGTGAGTGGAGCCCCTGGGGTTCGGCGGAGAGCACGGAGCGAGGTGCCTACTCGCCGTCCTCGTCGCCGGGGGGGATGGACATGTGCTTCTCGCACGTGCCACCCGAGGGGGGCACGCCTGAGGCTCACTTGCTGCAGGCGCAGAAGTCGTCGGCCCTTGCCCTGCCGGAGGACACCCGCCCCGTCGCCTGCGGGTGGGCACCCGACGGAGCACGGCTGTACGTCAACGCAACGGCAGACGAGGAGGTCGTCTTCCTCTTCGACGCCGAGGGCCGCCCGGAGGGCTCGATCCCGGGCCTCAGCCTCGTGGGAAGCTGGCGCGGCAAGGGCGTCGGGTGGCTGCGCGGAGAGCTTGTCTTCCTGGACTGGCTGACGCTCGAGACCACCGCGCTGCTCGCGCCTGCCGACAGCGCGCTCATCGCCTCGCAGTGCGGCGAGCTGATCGGATCGGAGGTGTCTCCGTGGCTGGTCCTGCCGCCCGACTCCCATGGCGTCGCGCTCCTGTGGGCGATGTGCGAGACCCTCGACTCCAACCACTCCGGGGTCCTCTTGGTCGACCTCGAGTCGGCGCAGGTCACGATCGCGCAGCGGGCCCGCGAGCAATGGCTCTTCTCCTACAGCGTCAGCGGAGCCGGTGATGTCCTGTACGCCACGCAGACCGGTCCTCTGCACCTCCTCGAACCAGAGAGGTGCCCCGAGACGGTCCTGTGGCGCTTCGACCCCGACGGAGCCCGTCGAGAGCTCGATCCCCTGTCGGACCCGTGCGCCATCTTGCACTCCCCGGTCTTCCCCGGCAGCGAGACGCTCCCGTCACGCAGAGTCCAACCGCTCTGGGGGGTGTGGTGAGACGACAGCCCCGCCCTCACCCCAGAAGCTTCGCCCGCAGCGTCTTGCGGTCGATGCCGAGGATCTGCGCCGCCCTGGTCTTGTTGCCGCCGACGCTCTCGAGCACGGCGCGGACGTGGGCGGTCTCGACCTCTTTGAGGGTGCGGGTGAGGTCGGGGGCGGCGCCGGCGGCGGAGAAGCGCATGTGGGAGGGGAGGTCGGGGGCGTCGATGGTGTCGCCTTCGGCCATGACGACGAGGCGCTGAACGACGTTCTCGAGCTCGCGCACGTTGCCCGGCCAGGCGTAGCGGCGGAAGATCTCGAGCACGCGGTCGGAGAGTCGGGGGGGCGGTCGGTCGAGGTCCTCGGAGAGCTTGGCCGTGAAGTGCCTGGCGAGGAGCACCACGTCGCCGTCGCGCTCTCGAAGCGGGGGGAGGTGGAGGGGGATCACGTTGACGCGGAAGTAGAGGTCCTCGCGGAGGGTGCCGCTGTCGACCAGCTTGGTGACGTCCTTGTTGGTCGCGGCGATGACGCGCACGTCCACCTTCCTCGAGCGCGACGAGCCGACCATGGAGACCAGCTTGTCCTGGAGCACGCGGAGCAGCTTGACCTGCATCGCCGGGCTGGTCTCGCCGATCTCGTCTAGGAAGATGGTTCCGCCGTCCGCGGTGAGGAAGAAGCCGGCGCGGGTCTCGGTGGCCCCCGTGAAGGCTCCCTTCACGTGGCCGAAGAGCTCGCTCTCGAGCAGGTCTTGGGGGATGGCGCCGCAGTTGACGGGGACGAAGGGGGCTGCGGCGCGCTTGCTCTCGTAGTGGACGGCCCTCGCGACCAGCTCCTTGCCGGTGCCGCTCTCGCCGGTGACGAGCACGGTGGCGTCGGTGCGCGAGGCTCGCCCGATCTGTGAGGACACCTTCTGCATGGCGGCGGACTCGCCGAGGAGGCCGTGGCGCCCCAGGGCGCGCGGGCTCTGCTCCATGTCCACCTGCCGCGAGTCGAGCTTGTCGAAGGCCCGGCTCACGGCCGTGATGAGCTCGTCGTCGGTGAAGGGCTTGGTCAGGTAGTCGGTGGCGCCGTTCTTCATCGCGGCGACCGCACCGTCCACGTCGGGATGGCCCGTGATCACCATGACCTCGGTGTCCTTGAGGTTCTCCCGGACGTGGCGGACGAGGTCGTGGCCGCTGATCCGCGGCATCTTGATGTCGGTGACGACCAGGTCCACCTGGGTCGTCCGGAGGATCTGCAGGGCCTCGGCGACACCCGGCGCCGTGAGCACCACGTAGCCCTCGGCTTCGAGGTTCCTCCTCAAGACCTCGAGGGTCGCCTCGGAGTCGTCCACGATGAGCACGGGGCGTCCGATGTCGCCGTCAGCCATTGCTCTCCTCCTCCTCCGAGGCCTCCGGCTCGGCCGGCAGGCGCACCTCGAAGCGCGCGCCCCGGCCTACCTCGCTCACCACGCTCACGCTGCCGTTGTGGGAGCTCGCGATGCCGTGCACAACGGAGAGACCGAGGCCGGTGCCCTGCCCGACGTCCTTGGTCGTGAAGAAGGGCATGAATATGTTCTCGAGGTCCGCCCGCGGGATGCCCACGCCGGTGTCCTCGACGTGGACGCAGACCTCGCCTGCCTCGGCCCTCGTGCTCAGCCTGAGCTCTCCGCCTTCGGGCATGGCCTGGACGGCGTTGACCATCAGGTTGATCAGGACCTGCATGAGCTGCGACGTGTCCCCCCGCACGAGGGGCAGCTCCGGCGCGAGGTCGCGGATCACCGTGACGTGGGCCCGCGTGCAGCGGGACTCGATCAGCGACACTCCGTCCTCGACCACCTTGTTCAGGTCGGCGGCGCACAGGCGGGAGGGGGTCTGCCGCGAGAAGATCATCAGCTTCTTGATTATCTCTCGCGCGAAGAGGGCGGCCTTGACGATCTTCGAGATGTCGCGGCCGGTCTGGGCGGGCAGCTCCGGGGCCTTCTCCGCGAGCTGGGCGAAGCCCAGGATGTTGGCGAGGGGCTCGTTGAGCTCGTGGGCCACGCCGGCGGTGAGCTGCCCGATGGTGGCGAGGCGGTCGGCGTGGCGGATCTGCTCCTGGAGGCGGCTCTCCTCCTCCTCGGCGCGCTTCCTCTCGATGATGATGCCGAGCTCGCGCGCGACGGCCTGGATCAGGTTGTGCTCCTCCTCGAGGAAGGGCGGCCCGCCCAGGATGCGCGTGTGGTCGAGCACTCCGTCCCTGTCGACGTAGAAGACCTCGAGGCGGCCGTGGGAGGTGCCGCGGATCACGATCTCCGCGGAGAGGCGGTGGGGGCCCTCCTCGAAGCTCCGCGAGCAGTAGGCGCGCTCGCCGAAGGTGATGCGGGCGGTCGTGATGGTCGGGTACTGCAAGGCCGGCGGGAGCAGGTCGACCACCGCGCGGAGGGCGTCGTCCAAGGAGAGATCCGAGTCGGAGGCGATCCGCGCGATGCGGTAGACGCAGCCGAGCTCCTTGGCACGCTCGTTCAGGTCCCGCTGCGTGCGGCGGTTGGCGATGGCGAGGCCGAGGAGCTGCGCCACGCCCTCGTAGGTCCCGACCCGGTGGCGGGTGAAGGCCCTCGCCCCGCCGCTGTGGAGGCGCAAGACACCCTGGTTCGAGGCGTCTATCTCGAAGGGGACCACGGCCACCGTCTTGCACCAGAGGCTCCCGTGGGAGGTGCGGGAGGCCGACGACAGCTCCCTGTCGCGATCGCCCGTGGCGCGCAGGACCTCCTCGAGCAGCGGGCGCGGCGGCTGCGGCCCCGGCGCGTCTCCGCCCCCGGCGGCGTCGCCGTTGGCGCGCAGGCTCGTGAGGGCGGAGCCCGGGACCGGCCGCGCGACGGCGCGCCAGTGGTAGCTGCGATCCCGGTCCTCGATCCAGAGGTCGAGGTCGGCGGTGCCGGTGAAGCGCAAGATGGCGCTCGAGGCCTCGCGTAGGAACTCGGTCCGCGAGCCGCCCCTCGTGGCGCAACGCAGCAAGGCCTGGGACACGGCACCGAACTCGCCCCTCGGCCCCATGCCGCCGGCGCTCCTCGGCCGCGTCTCCACGGGCGACGTCACGCCTGCACCCGTCAGTCCGTCCAGCGCGCCGGGTCCTTGACGACCTCGCAGTCGACCCAGTGCGCGCTGGCCGGGTTCGTGAAGGGCGACCAGCAGGCCTCGAAGACCTGGCCGAGATCCTCCACGCGCCACCAGCACTCGTGCTCTTCCCCGCCGCCCTTGCAGCTCGGCGGCCTGTAGGACTTGCCGTCCACGTCGGGCACGGAGTCCGCCCAGGGGTCCCAGTAGGGCCACTCGGCCATCTCGTCGACGGCGCGGCCGTAGAAGTCGTGGATGGCGCGCACCTCGTCGTTGGTGAGGGGGTAGCCGAAGGTGTAGGCCTGCGCGTGGTAGAGGGCGAGGTTCCGGTACCAGTCCTGCGGCTCGTACTGCATCTTCTCCTCGGGCGTGTCCCACTCGAGCTGCATGCGCTCCTCGAGGCCGCTCATCAGGTCCGCGGCGGCGGGGTCGCGGTTGACCAGGGAGTTGCCGAGGTGGGCCAGGTGGAAGTAGCGGCAGATGCGCTTGTTGTAGCGGTTGCCCACGAAGGCGATGGCGTCGTAGGCGTTGGGCTCGCCGCGCCCGCAGTCGGAGGCGGTCGCCTCGCGGTAGCCGATGAGCTCCGAGCCGCGCTTGGCGTTGCACTCGCCGTTCGGGACGAAGTCCTCGTAGGTCACGAAGCTCGCGAGGTCCTTCTCCTTGTCGAGGTCCGGGTCGCCGAGCTTGCCGGGGATGAAGGGCTCGCCCTTCTCGTCCTTGGTGCGGATGTAGTAGCCCGAGTCGACGATGTCCTTGGCGAAGAGCTCCAAGAGCTCCAAGGCCTCGGCGCAGGCCTCGCGCACGTCTCCCTCGGGCCCCTCCTCCACGAGGTAGCGCAGGTTCGGCACCAGCCTGAAGATGTGCGGGACGTCGTCTTTGGAGCGCATGTTGGTGACCCAGACCTCGCCCCAGTCGGGGTTGTTCTCGTACTTGAAGCGCCAGGTGTTCCACCGCACGTTCGGGTAGAACCACCCGCTGCAGTCGACGGCCTTCTTCTTCCCGTCGTGGGTCAGGAACTCCTGGGGGAAGCCGGGGACCACGTTGCGGGTCATCAGGTGCCGGATCTGGTCGTTCTCGTCGTAGACCATGCCGGTCATGGAGGCGCTCATGCCCTTGCAGAGCTGCTGCGTCGCGATCCCCATCGTCTCGTCGGCGGTGATCAGGTAGCCCGCTATCAGGTCACCGAGCACCCGCGAGAAGGGGATGTGCAGGTTGTGCCCGCCGTCGTTCTCGTTGGTCGGGTGGAAGAAGGTGACGAGGTCGCCCTCTTTCCGGAAGCGCTCGTTGTACCAGAACTGCCAGTCCTTCTTGCCCGTCGACGCGTCCACGCCGTGGGTGGTGTAGAGCACGTAGTCGGCGTAGCGGACCTTCTTCAAGAAGGCCATGACCTTCTTGGTGAAGGCGGTGACCTCGGCGTCGCTGACCGGCTCGCCCGAGCTCTCGCGCTCGTAGGAGAAGGGCAGGGCGGTCGGGAGGCCGGTGGGAGGCGGGCCTTCGTCCACGGCGACGTCCTCGGGGCCGGGGTCGCCGCCGGGGTCGGTCGTGCCCGGGTCGGTCGCACCGGGATCGGTTGCGCCCGGGTCCGCGACGCCCGGGTCCGTGGCTCCGAGATCGGCGACGGAGCCCGGGTCCGTGGCGGCACCCGGGTCGCGTGCGCCTTCGTCGTCGGAGCCGCAGGCCGCAAGGAAACAGCACGCCAGCAGCAAGGCGATGCCACCGCGAGTACACCCAGCCGTCCGCATAGTCGTCTCCTCGTCAGGGCAAAGGACGGCACATCGTGGCTCAAATCGGCCGGCTGTCCAAGTGGGAAGGCCGCGGCCTTCGCGGCCGCTGCCGCCATCCCGCCCAATGTTGCCGGCATCGGCTGCGCCGAGTAGTGAGCCCGTCACCAACGTCGGTCGGCCGAGAAGCCGCACAGGACCGGAGCGAACAGTGAAACAAAGACCCGTCCGCTGGGGGATCGTCGGGACCGGAGACATCGCAGGGCAATTCGCCGCCGCCCTCGTCGGCACGGAGGGCGCGGAGCTGGCGGCCGTGGGCTCGCGCTCCGCCGCCACGGCCGAGGCCTTCGCCGCCGCGCACGGGGTCGAGGTCGCGCACGACAGCTACGAGGGCGTCTTCTCCGATTCCCGCGTGGACATCGTCTACGTCGCCACGCCCCACGCGCTGCACCGCCCCAACGCCCTGGCCGCGTTGGCCGGCGGAAAGGCCGTGCTCTGCGAGAAGCCCTTCGCGATCAACGGCCGAGAGGCCCGCGAGATGGTCGCCGCGGCGCGCCGGGCCGGGCTCTTCTTGATGGAGGCCATGTGGACCCGCTTCCTCCCGCTGGTAGCCCGGCTGCAGGAGATGCTGGCCGGCGGCGCCATTGGAGAGCCGCGGCTCCTCTCGGCGGACTTCGGGTTTCGTGCCGACACCGATCGGCGGGGCATCCACTTCGACCCCGCGCTTGGCGGAGGCTCGCTCCTCGATGTCGGCGTGTACCCGGTCGCCCTCTCACACCTGCTGTGGGGTTCCCCCGAGCGCGTGGAGGCGACCGCCACCATGGGCCCGACCGGCGTAGACGAGCAATGCGCCATGTCCTTGCGCTGGGGCAACGGCGCGGTCGCCTCGCTCAGCTCCTCCTTCCTGGTGGACTCCCCGCTGGGGGCGGACATCTCCGGCACCGCGGGTCGCGTCCGCATCCACAGGCCCTGGTGGAGGCCCGACGCCCTCACCCTGACAGCCCCCGACGGTCGCGAGACCAGGGTCGAGGCTGCATTCCTGGGCAACGGCTACGTGCACGAGGCCCTCGAGGCCCAGCGCTGCTTCCGCGCCGGCCTGTTGGAGAGCCCGATCATGCCGCTCGCCGACAGCGTCGCCACGGTCGACACTCTCGACGCCATCCGTGCCGCCATCGGCCTGCGCTACCCGATGGATTAGGCTCTGAGCATCAACCCAGAGCTGGCGACCAGGGCGTGTCGAGGGAGGATTCTCGCGCAGAGGCGCAGAGGCGCAGAGGGCGAGTGGGAGCCTCGGTCCTAACGATCCCAGCCGCCCGCCTGCCGGAGCCCGTCCACCGCCTCGCGGGCCGTCTCGGCGAGGGTGACGTAGTCGGTCTTGGCCACGCGGTTGAGCGGGATGCCGCCCTGCTCCAGGACGACGTAGTGCAGCGGTCGCATGTAGGCGGCGAGGCCCTTCGCGTGCGCTTGCAGCTTCTCGACCGTGAGCTCGGTGCCCGGCTTGCTCTCCACGAAGGCGACTATGCCCTCGGAGAAGACCTCGTGCTCCACGCCGACCACGGCGCAGGCGCCGACGAGCTCACGCAGCTCGCAGAAGTGGTCCTCAACCTGGGCGGGGAAGACCTGGTAGCCCTTGGGCTTGATGACGTGCTTGGCGCGGCCTGAGAAGTGCAGGCCCAAGTCGTCGTAGAAGCCCATGTCGCCGGTGTAGAGGTAGCCGTCGGTCGAGATGGCGGCCGCCGTGGCCTCGGGCGCGTTCACGTAGCCCAGGAAGGTCTGCGGCCCTTTGAAGCAGATGTCCCCGGGCTCGCCGGGAGGCATCTCGTCTCCGGCGCTGCCGTCCTCCTTCATCGGCTCGCGGATCGAGATGGGGTAGACCGGCATGTCGAAGCCGATGCCGGCGAGGATGTCGTCGACCGTGCCGTCGAGGGGGGTGTAGGTGACGAAGCCGGCAGTCTCGGTGAGCCCGAGCCCGCTGCCGAAGCCGGGGGCCATGGTCGAGAGCTGGTCCAAGAACTGCCTCGTGACCGTCTGCCCGCCGTAGAGCGCGAACTCGAGGCTCGAGAGGTCGAAGTCTGAGTAGTTGGGCAGGCGCCACTCGAGGGCGAAGAGCGCCGGGATCTGCCCGAAGGAGTTCACCTTGTGATCCTGGATAGCCTTCAGGCTCTTCTCCGGGTCGAAGATGTGCAGGATTATCGCGGTGCCGCCGAAGAAGAAGGTCGTCATGAGCTGCTCGGTCTGGCAGCCGACGTGGGAGGGCGGCAGGTTGACCAGCATGCGCGTGTGGGCGCCCATGCCGAAGGCCGCGCCGAGGCACATGTTCTGGCAGGTGATGTTTCGGTGAGAGAGCAGGGCCGGCTTGGGGTAGCCCGTGGAGCCGGTCGTGAAGATCACCAGCGCGCCGTCGTCCTCGTCGATCGACGCGCTCGCATCCTTGTACTGGCCGAGCAGCGCGGATTCCGCCGGGTTCGACATCGCGGCGACGGCGAGCTCTCTTGCCTCGGCGGCGAGCACGAAGGCCGAGGTCGCCCCGTCGATGGTGTCGCCGGGGGCCGAGAACTGCACGAAGTGCTCGACGAAGGGGCAGCGCTCCATCACCGCCTTGCCGAGCATGCGGAAGTCCGCGGCCGGCGTCTCGCCGAGGAAGGCGAAGCCCTTGGCCTTGACGAGCCCCAGGCTCCGGATCACCTCGGGCGCCTTCAGCCGCAGGTCCAGCGGCACCGCCACGACGCCGATCTTGTAGCAGGCGTACTCGAGCATCACGTGCTCGGTGAGCAGGGGCAGCGAGGTCGCGAAGTAGTCGCCCTTGCGGAAGCCGAGGTCTGTGAGCTTCAGAGCGAGCGCGGTCGTGGTCTCGTCGAAGCGCCTCCAGGTGACCTCGTCTCCCGTGTCGGCGTTGATGATCGCCAGCTCGTCAGGCCGCTCCCGCGCCCACTTGGAGACTACGCCGTGCAGCAGGTGCAGATCCGCGAAGTCCTCTTCGAAGTTCTTGAGGGTGCACTGGGCTACGCCGTGACGCTTCTCTATCTGGCTCATCTCGCCTCCTTCGTGCTCTCGGTGGGCTGGAGCAGCGGAGGCGGACTCTAACGCAGGTCGCGCGTTTGCTCACGCGCAGCCGCCCCGCGTTGCCCGCTCGCGCGGCTACTCGCAGGCGTCTCCGGCCCCGTCGCCGTCGGTGTCCTGCTGGCCGGGGTTGGGCACGAAGGGGCAGTTGTCCTCGGCGTCGGGGATGCCGTCGTCGTCGTCGTCAGCGTCGCAGGGGTCGGGCACGCCGTCGGCGTCGGTGTCCTGCTGGCTGGGGTCGGGCGTGTGGGTGCACTGGCCGTGCGCGCAGGTGTCGACGGTGCACGGGTTGCCGTCGTCGCACTCGAAGGTCTCGTACCTGCACACTCCGTTCATGCAGTAGCCGGGGGAGCATGGGTCCTCGCTGATGCAGTCCGAGTCGTCGGTGCAGGGCGGCCCGCCGCAGCCGGGGTCGGGCGTGTTGATGCACTCGCCGTTTACGCACGCGTCTGCGGTGCAGGCGTCGCCGTCGTCGCAGCCGTGCTCCTCGTCGACGACGCCGTCGCAGTCGTTGTCGAGGCCGTCGCAGACCTCCGGAGCGGCGGTGTGGATCGTCCGGTCATTGGGCGCGCAGTCCTGCTCGTTCAAGTGCCCGTCGCCATCGATGTCGGGGTCGCAGCTGTTCCCGAGTGCGTCTGCATCCTGATTTGCCTGGTCGGGGTTGAAGACGTCGATGCAGTTGTCGTTGTCGTTCTCGATCCCGTCACCATCACGGTCGGCGTCGCAGCAGTCGGCGATGGTGTCTCCGTCGCTGTCGATGAAGCCCTCGTCGACTACGCCGTCGCAGTCGTTGTCGATGCCGTCGCAGATCTCGGGCGCCGAGCTGTGGATCGACGCGTCCTCGGCAGCACAGTCCGAGTCGTCGGGGTCACCGTCGCCGTCGGTGTCGAGGGCGCCGGCCACGCCGGTGCCCTGTATCTTCACGCTGAGCGCCGGAGCCTCCGGATCGTCGCTCGACAGCTCGATCGAGCACTCGTGGGCAGCCTCGGCCACGGGGCAGAAGGAGACCGTGAGCAGCCAGGTGTGGTCGGGCTCGACGGTGGTCGTCTCATCGCCGGCGCCCGCGATCGCGAAGGGAGGTGAGCAGCCCTCTCCCAGCTCGACCGCGGCGACGGTCACCGCCTCGGCGCCCGTGTTGCGGATCTCGACCTCCATCTCCTTGCAGGTGCCTGTCTTCACGTTGCCGAAGGACAACGTGGCGGGTTTCACCGTGAGGCCGGCCGCGCACGCGTCGTCCTCGTCGACGTCACCATCGCAGTCGTTGTCGAGGCCGTCGCAGATCTCGGCCGCGGAGCTGTGGATCGCGGCGTCCTCCGGCGCGCAGTCCGTGTCGTCCGGGTCGCCGTCGGCGTCCGTGTCGACCGTCTGGCAGCTCTCCTCCTCGGCATAGGCGCACACGCCCTCCTCGCAGGTGGCCAGGAAGCAGCTGCGCTCCGGGCAGTCGGAGTCGTCCTCGCAGACGACCTGGTCGCAGCCCTCCGCGTCCGGGGCTGGGAGGTGGCGGCACCCCTTCACCAGGTCGAGCACGTCCTCCGTGCAGGGATCACCGTCGTCGCAGGGGGTGAAGATGGTGTAGAGCGAGAAGTGGTGCAGCGGAGCGCTCACCACTCGGGCCTCCGTGTCGACCTCTGATCCCGGCACGACCTCCCAGGCGCCCTTGACCGCGACGGCCACGACGAGGGTCGCGGGATCGACGTTCTCCGGCAGCGCGTCCGCCTCGTAGGAGAGGCGCAGGGTCACCGGCTCGTCGAAGGTCAGGCCGTCGGGCAGGAGATCGTAGGCCGAGCCGAAGCCGCCTCCGGGCGCGTTGGTCGCTACCTTGATCTCGACCTCCGTGGCCTCGGGCAGCGCGCCCTTGGGGATGGTCAGGGAGGCAGGCCCGTTCGCCAGGGCGCCGCCTCCAGGCCCGACCTCGACCTTGTGCAGCGGCGCGTTCACGTCCCCGAACTCGCCGCAGCCGGCGAGCAGACCGAGGAGGAAGGCGGCCGCGGCCGCGATGCTGGTGCGGGCACGGTGGGGGGATCGAGTGGTCGTGGTTTGCATGGTCTGCTCCATCAGGAGGGGCGAGCGAAACACGTCTCTAGAATCGGTAGCCGAGGCCCAGGGCGCCCTTCACGTGAAGCGAGGCGCTCGGGTCCGAGCGGCCGGTTCGGCGGTAGATCCACTCGTCGAGCTCCCAGAAGAGGTGAGCCGAACAGCCCGCGGTGATCGGTACGTCGAGGCCGGCGGTCAGGCCCACCACCCAGGCGGGGCCGGAGTGCTCGACCTCGCTCGGCGGCGAGTCCTGCTCCAGGCGCTGGTCGAGCCAGGCGAAGCCGAGGTTGAGGCCGGCGAAGAGGTCTATGAGGGAGATCTCGTAGCGCATCAGGGCCCAGGTCTCGAGGCCGAGGCCGCGGACCTTGAAGCGCCTGGTGTTCTCGGTCGGCAGATCGCCGACGCCGCTGGTCACGCCGTAGACGAAGCGCGGCACGAAGGTGAAGCGGCCCAGGTCGAAGCGCAGCCCGACCATGCCGTGGTGCATGGCGCTGCTCGTCCCGAGGGTGCCGCTCGACAGGCCGTAGCCGGCCAGCATCTGCCACGGCCCTCGTGTCTTGCCCCGCCCGGCCTTGCGCGTCGTCTCGACCACCGAGGTGTGGTCCACCATGAGGGCCGGGTCCACGTGAGCCTCTCCGCCCGGCGGCAAGGTCACGGCCTGCACCCAGATGCGGTCGCCGCGTCTCTCGGCAACCCAATAGGACCCGGCGGAGACCGCGAGGCGCTGCACGTGGTCTTTGGGCTTTCGCACCTCGGCCAGGATGCCTCCGCCTCCCGGCTCGAGGAGCGCATAGGTGCCCTCGAGCTCGGGCCCGAAGCGCACCGAGGCGTCTCGAACGCTCAGGTCGGTCAGGGGCACGCTCCCGCGCTGGTCGAGCATGAGCTCGATGGTCGGGTGCTGGCGCCCTGCGAGGGTGTGCCAGGTGCCGTCCACCGTGGCGCGGTAGGCGTAGCGGTAGGCCTCGCCCAGGGTCACGCGCTGGTCCTGGTCGTAGTCCGCGGCTCCGCGCAGGCCCCAGAGCAGGTGGTGCGTGAAGTAGGAGCCGCCGAGCTCGACGGACTCCTGAGCCACCTCGCCCAGCGACGAGGCCGTGACGATGACCATGCCCGAGGCGGTGGTCTGGCCGCGGAGCCAGACGTCGACGTCGGGCATCGGCGCCATGCCCTTGATGCCGGTCAGCCCGCCGCTCTGGCACGAGTCCACCACCAGCACCTTGAGCGTGGCGGGTGACTTGCCGACGAGCTCGCGAACCTCCTTGAAGGGCAGGAGCTCGTCGCCGAGCTGGAGGTGCTTCCCGTCGGAGTGGCCGGAGAAGTAGACGAAGAGCAGGGTGCGATCGCCGGCGGCGGCGTGGCGGCGCATCGAGCCCTCGAAGCCCCGCACGGCCTTGGTGAAGGCCTCCTTGGAGGCTCCCGTCTGCAGCACGAGGCGCTCGCTCGGCACGCCCCCCGAGCTTCGCATCAGCGTGCTGACGCGGCGCGCGTCCTCCTCCGCGAAGCGCAGGGCCTCCTCGCGCGCGAGGCCGCGGTTGTTGCCGGCCACGACGGCGTAGCGCACCCAGGAGGCGGCCGCCCCGCTCGGCGCGAGCAGCGCCAGCAAGAGCAGCGACACCAGGAGCCGTGGAGAGACCTTCCTCATCTCGAGATCTCCGCGTGCCTGAACCACCAGGAGGCGGCCAGACGTGGCGCCGGTGCCGGCTCGGCCCCCTCCGCGGCTGCGCCCGATCCGAGCGCCCTGCTCGCCGCCTCGGCGGCCTCCGAGACCTCGAAGGGCTCGCGGTCGAAGAGCACCAGCAGTCGCTCGATCCCCGCCGACGCTGTCACACCTGCCCTGGCATGCACGACCCCCGGCTCCACGGCCCTCGCCTGGTCGCCGGCGGCCGGGAGGAGGCGGCTCACGGCTCCCCCGGCGTCGACCGAGACGAGGGCCACGTAGCCCTTCTTCGTCACTGTCATCTGCAAGGAGAGCGCCAAGCCCGGCGAGAGCACGACGCCCGCCGCCCGCGGGGTGCCTCCTGCGCTCACCCGCAGCACGACCTGTCCGCCGGCCTTCCAGCCGAGGCTATGGTGGGCCTCGTCGGGCGCCTCCAGCAGCGCGGGGCCTGCGAAGAGCACCAGCACCAGGGCGGTCGCCGCCGCGCTGGCCGTCGCCAGGGCCCAGGGGCCGCGGAACATGTCGGCCAGGCGAGCCAGGGGCCCCGCTCGCCGCGCCTCCGCCTCCTTGAAGATGGCGTCGACGCGCAGCTCCAAGATCTCGTCGCTCGGCTCGAGCCCGGGCTCTGCCACCCCCGGGGCCTCGAGGCGGGCCCTGCAGGGCTCGCAGCTCGCCGCGTGCTCGGTGACGGGGTGCTCGCTCGGTCGCCCCGCGAGGATCCAGCGGTCGAGATCGAGGGCCGAGTTGTGTCGCTCTGTCCGAGGCGCGCCCATCTCAGCGCGCTCCGTCCCCGAGCAGGCTCTCCGCCGCGGCCCGCAGCCGGCCGATCTTCTTGCCGACGGTGCGGCGGCTGACCTCCATGACGACCGCGGTGTCCTCCTGGGTCATGCCGTCGACGTAGGTGTGCACGAAGACCTGACGCGCCCGCTCGTCGACAGAGTCGAGCACCGCCCGCAGCGTCTCGCGCGAGATCAGCCGCTCGACGGTGCCCACACGCACGGCCACCTGCGGCAGCTCCTCGGGCTCGCGCAGATCGACGCGACGCCTCTTGCAGAGCTGCTTCAGGCAGTGGTTCGTGGACACTCGGTAGAGCCAGCGCAGGGCGGCCTCCTCGTCTTCGAAGTGAACCCGGTCGGCGTAGAGCAGAAGCTGCACGAACACCTCCTGGGTCGCGTCACGGGCGTCCTCCTCGTTGCCGAGCAGGTGCCGGCAGCGGCGGTGGATCAACGGGGCCAGGGGCCTGTAGAGGGTGGAGAAGGTCTGGCGGTCCATCGGCGCCCTGGTTGTCCCACCGGGTATAGTCCGCGACAAGGCCGAATTGGGAACCCCCTGGGTCTTTTTTTGGCCGCTCCTGCACTTTCCGTGGGTGAGGCGCGGTCACTGCGGCCGTGACCGTGTCACTGACCGTGGCCGTGTCACTGACTGTGGCCCTGGCGCTGACCGTGTCCGTGACTGTGGCGCTGGCCGTGACTGTGGCTTTGGCCGCGACGGTGCGGCTGCGGCTGGGAAGGGCTGACGTCCGAGCTCGCCAATGACGGCGCTCGGGTGAAGGTGACAATCACCCGGGAGCCGCCGTGGCCTTGTTCGACCAGTTGTCTCCCTGCAAGCGGTGTAGCTCGACGTGAGCCACCGCGCCGGATTGGCCGAGGGAATGAGCGCCCTATGACAGGATCTGCCTTCGCAGCCAGCGTCTGATCTCCCGCAGGTAGCCGAGGCGGCCGAGGTGCACGAGGTGTCCGCCCGGGTAGGAGTAGATCTCCGGGCGATTCGCCCACTCCCAGAGCGCGAGCTGGTGCACGGAGGGCACTACCCGGTCTCCTTCGCCCCAGACCATCAAGAAGCGCTCGCGAGGGATCTTGGGGGCATGGCTCAGCGGGCAGTGGGCGGCGAAGATCGCGCGCAGGTCTTGGAGCGTGATGCCCGCCTCCTCGGCCTCCGCGCGGCTCGACAAGCCCTCGCCGTGGTACCAGAGGATGTCCGCGAATGAGCAGGGAGCGGCGATGGGGATCGCAAAGGCGAGGTCGTCCTCGAGGGCAGCCATGAGCGCGGTCGTGTACCCGCCGAGGCTGAGGCCCATCATGCCGAGGGGGCCACATGCCTGCTCCTCTCGGAGCCACCGCGTGAGCACGCGGAGGTCGGCTACGGCCTGCGCGAAGGCTTCATTGGTGCGCTGCAGGTTCCGGCTCGGAAAGAGCTGCCCCGCGAAGCGCGCCTGCTTCGGCGTGCGGCCCCCGTGGAAGGGCATGGTGAAGAGCGCGACGTCGAAGCCGTCGCGGTACAGGGAGCGCGCCGCGAACACGTGCTCGTCGAAGCGCAGCACCCCGCTGCACCACGAGTGCACGCAGACGACCGTGGGCCGGCCCCGCTCGTCGTGGCGCCAGAAGTGCACGCGGGCTATCTCGTTTCTCTTGAAGGAGCGGTACTGCGCCTCGTAGCTCCGGTCCAGGGTCCGGTAGGTGCTCTCGAAGGTCAGGCGCAGGCGCGAGCCGCCGGGCAGCCTCCCGAGCTCGCGCAACCTCAGCTCCGCGGGGTTCTGGACCGGCCGGAAGAAGAGCTCGGGGTCGCGCAGGATCTCCGAAGAGGCGTAGGTGGCCCTGGTCTGCTCGATGCGCTCCCTGACGCCGGGGCGCAGGTCGGGGCGGTCGCCCATCAGGAAGAGGCGCTCCATGAGCTTGAGCCCCGCGCGGTCGGGCAGCGCGGTGGGGAGAGCGGCGACCCTCCTCCAGCCGGGGAGCATGCCGCGGGTCACCGGCGGCCGTGCCCGGTTCTCGGCCCCCCGGTGTCGGTCGAGGATCGCGAGGAGCGCGCTCGGACCGCCAGCTGCACGACCCGCTCCCGACACGACCTCTGCGCCCGCCATGGCAGCCTCGAATGCTCCGAGCGAGTATAGCTCAAGAGGCGGAGCGAGCGTCGCTGTCCGGAGGGCCGGGAGGAGTCCCGGGCGTGGTGCCGGCTGGGTCGGCATCGGAGGGCGACGCGCTCCGGGGTGAGCGCGGACTCCGGTATCCAGATCGGGGAGGTCCCAAGTTCCTCCTGGGCTTGGACTTGAGAACTCAGTAAGCTCCTTCCGCTTGAAGAGGGTGATGATGAGAAACCCGAAGCTCCTCCTCGTCTCCGCCGTCGTCTTGTCCGCGACCTGGTGCGCGCTGTCCCTGCCTGCTTGCGAGTCGGACACGCCGGCGGGCAGCAGTCTGTCCAAGCAGGACGTCACGCAGTCGGACACAGCATCCGGCGGCGCCGTCGAGGACACGGCTCCCGCCGCGAAGGACACGGCGGCGACATCCACCGACCCCGGCGCCGCTTCCCCCGATCCGGGTCAGATCTCACCAGACCCCGGCACGACCACTCCCGACCCGGGGGAGTCGAAGCTCGATCCCGGTGAGGCCACGCCCGATCCCGGCGAGACGTCCACGGACGCAGGCACGCCGGATCTCTGTGGGAACGGGGAATGCGACGAGGGCGAGGACCCGTGCGCCTGCCCGGCGGACTGCCTCAGCGGTGACGCCTGCTGCGAGGCCGATGACTGCCCCCAGCCCAAGTGCGGCCCGTGCTGCAAGGCCCAGTGCACGGATTTCAAGTGCACGGAGCCCATCTGGCTCGAGCCCTGCTGCTGGAACAACAAGTGCGAGGAGGGTGAGACCCACGAGACCTGCCCGCTCGACTGCCCGGCCCCCTCGGAGGACTGCGAGGACTTCTACGCCTGCGACTCCAACGACGAGTGCGTCAAGACCAACGCCGGCTGCTGCCCGTGCAACATGGGAGGCCAGTCGGTCGCCTTGAGGTCGAGCTGCGTCGACGAGCACGCCGCCCAGCTCAACTGTCCCCCGGAGCTCAACTGCATGGCGATGTACAACTGCGACGACTCGGTCGCCGTCTGCAAGGAGGGCCGGTGCGTGCTCGAGGGCGGCGGGAGCGACCCGCTCGAGTAGGCCCGGCACCAGCAGCCACTGGCCTCGCCGACCTTTGGTCTCGACCTCCCGTCGCCTGGAGGATCGCATGAAGCACATCACACGAATCGCCCTCATCGGGCTGCTCGCCTTCGTGCCGGCGGCCTGCTCTTCGGACGACGGCGGAGCCGATCCGGGCGCCTCGGACACCGGAGCGAGCGCCAAGACCGACACGTCGGGAGGAGGCGCGACGGACCCCGGCGCGTCGGCAGCCGACCCCGGCCCCGGGACGCCCACCGATCCCGGCTCCGCCACCCCTGATGACGAGGGCGCCGAGGCCCGGACCGACCCCGGGGCGCAGGCGACCCCGGACCCGGGTGAGCCCGCGGTGGACCCGGGCGGCGCCATGCCGGACTCCACCGAGACCTCCTTCGGCAAGCTCATCACCTCGAGCGTACCTCGCGACGAGGACCCCGAGGTGTCCGCCGAGGACCAGAAGACCTTCGCCGAAGGCAACACCCGATTTGCGTGCAAGGCCTACGCCTGGATGAAGGGCCAGGCCGAGGGCAACCTCTTCTTCTCGCCCCACAGCATCTCGGTGGCCCTGTCCATGACCTACGCGGGGGCCAGGGGGGAGACGGCCTCCGAGATGGAGTCGGCCCTCGAACTCGGCCTCGGCCAGGAAGGCACCCACGAGGCGTTCAACTACCTCGACAGGGAGCTCGCCTCCAGAGAGAGCTACGAGCTCCAAGAGGGTGAGGAGGGGGATCCCTTCCGCCTGCGCGTGGCGAACAGCCTGTGGGGCCACATCGCCATGACCTTCCTCGACGCCTTCCTCGAGATCCTCGCGCTGAACTACGGCGCGGGGCTGCGCGTGCTCGACTTCGTCGCCGACCCCGAGGCCGCTCGTCAGATCATCAACGCCTGGGTCGAGGACAAGACCGAGGAGCGCATCAAGGACCTCCTGCCCGAGGGGAGCATCACCACCGCGACCCGCCTCGTCCTGGTCAACGCCATCTACTTCAACGCCTCGTGGCTGAACGCCTTCGACGAGGCCGACACCGAGGAGGGCGACTTCAACACCCTGGCGGGCTCGACTGTCAGGGCAAGGATGATGAGCCAGACCGAGCAGTTCTCGCTCTCGCAGGGAGACGGCTACACCGCCCTCGAGATGCTCTACGTGGGCAACGAGGTCGCGATGCTCGCCATCCTGCCCGACGAGGGTCGTTTCGCGGAGATCGAGTCCGCCCTCGACGCCGACAAGCTCACAGAGATCTCGGAAGGCATGTCCCGCGCCAGCGTCAACCTGAGCTTCCCGAGCTTCGAGAACACCAGCGACTTCGCGCTCAAGAAGATGTTCAAGTCCCTGGGCATGTCCAAGGCCTTCACCGGCGGCGAGGCCGACTTCAGCGGCATGAACGGAGAGAGAGACCTCTTCATCTCCGCCATCATCCACAAGGCCTTCGTCAAGGTCGACGAGGCAGGGACCGAGGCCGCGGCCGCCACCGCCGTCGTGATGGAAGGTGGGTCGGCGCCGCCCGTGCCCGTCGACCTCACCTTCGACCGCCCCTTCATCTACCTGATCGTGGACAAGCCCACCGGCGCGATCCTCTTCATGGGGCGGATGGCCGATCCGACAGGCTAGGCTCTGTGCATCAACCCCGCAGCAGGGGGGCGTCGAGAGGAGATTCTCGCGCAGAGGCGCAGAGGCGCA